>CADAJV010000001.1 GCA_902788275.1 uncultured Bacteroidales bacterium
TATTCTAATCAACGCTGCTATGCAATAAACATACAACTAACGCAGTCAGAATTGGCTGCATTATGAGTAATCTGTGCCAACATCTATATCATTACCAAAAAAACTAACTGCGACTAAACCAAATTTAATCGCGAGAAGAAAAAATTTAACTGCGACTAAACGAAATTTAATCGCGAGAAGCCAGAGGTTTCCTCGCTTTAAAATTAAAATCCATAGCTTTCCTGCGCGGCTCCACAGCTTTATTTGTCTTGCCTGCAGCTTGTGAGAAAATACGTTCAGCCGCCGATGCCCGGAGGCACCAGCGGCTGAAATAATTATCAATTGTTAATTATCAATTATCAATTATCAATCGTTCCACTCCTCCTCTTCTTCTTCGTCGTCAAAGATGCTGGTGCCCCAGAACTTCTTGGACTCAACGAGTGAGGGATCGGTCACGGGCTCTCCGCCCTTGCTTACGGTAATCATTAAGGGCGCAGTCTTATACTGCATCAATACTGGTGCTATATATTCTTTTTTCATAGTCATTTGAATATTGAAAAATTAAAAGATTGAAAGATGAAAGTACTTCAATTCTTTAACTCTTTAATTTTTTAATTCTAATACAGTACTTTCTTGCCATTTACGATGTAGAGCTGGCCCTTCTGCGGAGCAGCAACCTTACGGCCCTGCAGATCGAAGTAGGTTTGAGATTCGAGGTTTGAGGTTCTCTTTGGCTCCGGCGCCGCCCACTACTGCTGCGGGCAGGTAGGCCTTGTAGGCAGGCAGGGTCATGGCTCCTGCGATGCGGAAGACTGCGGTGCCCTGGTTATTGTAGAGTATGTATGCCTCGTTCTCACCGACGGTCTTGCCCTCGGTTCCGGTGCCGACCAGCAGGTTGCCGGCAATGCTGTTGCCGGCACCGTCGGCGGTAAAGAAGTTATACTTCACGCCAGCCTCGCCTGCAAGGATTACAGGCTCATTGGCTGCCAGCACGCTGCCGCTGAGCTGGGTCAGCTCAACCTCCGTGCCGTCAAGTCCGGTAATGCCGTAGGCCGTCACGCCCTCGGGAATGATGAGATCCTGCTCAGAGACATAGGTGCTGTAGCCCGTTGCGCCGATGGTGATTTCCTGCGGCAGGTTGAGCATCTTGGCGCGGAAGGCATCGATGTCATCAGAGCTGATACCGAACTCCGTGGTCAGATATGTACGGAACTTCTCCTCCAGCGTTGCGCCCGACAGACCCTCAATCATGGTGAACATGTCGTCGAGCTGGGTCTTGGAGCACGGTGTGTTGAGGTTAGAGAAGTTGGTAAGTTCGTAGTCCTTATAGATGTCGCTCTTGCTCATACCGAGCACGCCTTCCAGCAGGAATGCCAGGGTGCCGGTGCGGTCACGGCCGATGGCGCAGTGGAAGTAGACAGGCTTATCGTTCTTCACACAGTCAAGCACGTACTGCACGCAAGCGATGTACTGTGACTTGCTGCCTGTGAGTCCGTTCATGTGGCTGGCGGTCTGGGCAAGCATGATACGGTTGTACTCTACGTCGCTGCCAAGCAGTGAGGCCGACATGCTGCCGTCTTGACTGCCGTCGCGCAGGTCGAGCTCAGCCCTGACGCCTGCATCACGCACGGCCTCGATGCCCTCGGGGGTGATGGTGGTGCTGGTGAAGGCTGCGCCACGGAATATCTTGCCGTAGCTGACGGTATAGCCGCTCTCGGTGGGCCAGCCGCCGAGGTCACGGATGTTGGAGATGCCGTCGGCCTTGATCATGCGCACCTGGCCGCTGGTGGTGAAGGAGGAGTTAATCAACTCTGTCTCTGCTCCGCCCACGGTGGCTGTTACCTTATAATAATATGTCTTGCCGGGTATGAGGTTATAAATCTCATAGGAGGCGTTGCTGTTGTCAACGCTTACGGTGGTGGCGTCGGCAAAGGTGGATGATGTGCTCCATGTCACTTGCTGTGCCGTGGAAGAGGCATTGCGTGTCCAGAATACGGTTGCAGGCACGGGCTGGTCGAGGCGAGCGGGCGGGTTTTTCTTATAGGTGCTCACCTTGCTGCCATCGCTGGCGGTGTATTCAAAGTCGTGAACGAAGCCACGCACTCTGCCGTTCTCAAGGTTGAAGTCAAGCGGATACTTGCCCGGCTCAGCAGGATGGAAGTGCCAGTGGATGCGTGTCTCGCTGTCGGTGCAGTTGCGTGTCTTGGCGCCATAGTTATAGTAAGCGTAAGGCAGAGTGGCAGAGCCGTTGAAGAGGCCCTGAATCTTGAATGCGCCGCCGGCTACCCAGGTGATAATTTGCTCGTTGTCGGGACCTGCGGTTAGCGAGATATACTTATCTGACGATGTAGCGGAGGTGGCGCCGATGATGGTGCCTACGTACATGCCTGTTTCAACGCTCTGGATGAGCCAGTTGCCACCCTGACGGGTGAGCTTGAAGAAGAACTTCTCCTTAGAAGCGTCGTAGGGAGTCTCCAGCTTGAGGCCCTCAGTGTCAGCTGTGGCTGCATTGGCGTAGAGAGCGTAGGGCTTGTACATATTCTCGATAGCGTAGTAACCTTCCTGGAGCTCGTTAGTCTGCAAGTTGTCGGAGGCAATGATGATGCCGTTGATGGCAGTGTTGAGCTGCTCAAGAGTTGCCGTCTCGTCAAGGGCGCTGGCAGCAGCGATGGCATCGCTGAGAGCCTGCACGCTGGCCGGGGTGTAGCAACCGGGGTCAGTACCCACTGCTGCGCCTGACGGCACGGGAGTGTTGGCAATCATGGTCTGCAGGTCGGCGTAGGTGTAGTCTATCCAAAGGTCGCCGATGATATCGTATTGGCTCCATACGGCGTCGGCCTTAAAGGCGGAGTACATGGTGGGGCGTACATGAACATTGGCACCGCTAAAGTCAAAGGTGTAGTTGCGCAGTGTGGGCACTGCGTTGCAGTTCATATATACCTCATACTTCTTGCCGCCGTAGATGCAGAGCTTGTCGCCCCAAGTGTTGGCTGCGATGTTCTCGCCGAAGTTGATGGTGACGAGCTGTTTGTTATAGCCCAATGCCTCGTAGTCCATGCTGGTGACGGAGTTGGGCACGGTAATCTCTGTAATCTGGGTGTTGTAGATGGTCTTGTATCCGAGCGATACGATGCCCTCGGGCAGGGTAAGCGAGGTGATATTTGCGCCCCAGAAGGCGTAGTCGCCAATGGCGGTGACGTTAAAGGTCGCGCCCTTGATGGTCACAGTGGCCGGAATGGTAATCTCGCCCGTGTAGGTAGAGGCGTTGCCAGAAGCAGGCTGGTTCTCATTGGGATAGGTGACAGCCACGGTGTTGTCGCTCGTGATAATGTACTTGATACCGTCAACGGTCAGGTCATCTTCGGTGATGGTGCTGTTGTCCTGCGGTATGGGGTAGGTGGCACCCTGCACCCAGTTGCTGGCGGAGAGCTTTGCCGGCAGCGTACCGTCGGTCAGCTGGGCGGTGGTTACTTCTGTAATTGTTGGTATGACTGTAGAAGATGTGCCTGTAATAGGTAAGCCTTCTAATACGTAGTTATTTGTAAAGAAGCTTGAACTCCTGACATTGTTTCCAACAAGAGCACCTGTACGTGTCGCTCCAGTGGCACTGGTTACTGTGCCTATACATAAATTGTTAGAACAGTTAAGGTTACCATAATTACCCGCATAGCCTAAGATTCCACCATGGTAAGCGCTGTTGCCACTTGTGCCAGTAGAAGAAAGGGAACCGGAGAAAAGACAGTTGGTGATGGTGGTATTAGCTGCACTATTCCAGCCGACAATACCGGCCACCTGCAGATTGGTGCCATATCCATTAGCAGTTCCGGCATATACACATCGGTTGATTGTGGAGGAAGCGGCTCGGGCTACTACTCCAGACAAACGAGTGCTGATTGTTCCTGTGCTGGGAGCGGTCAGGTTGACGTAGCTCCATATATCTTGCACAGTATGATTGCCATCACTATTACCAATAACACCTGCAACAAAATGATTCTCAGAAGTGCCGACAGTTGTTGCACTACCGTAGATTTTAAAATTCTTTACATCTTTGGTTCCAGAATGGGTGCCGATAAACGCGGCATAGGCTGTGGCTTCGTCTGCACTTATGTAGAGGTTGTTAATGCTATGACCTTGGCCATCAAATTCACCAGTATGTTTATATGGAGTGCTGACAGTACCTTTTCCGTTTGTGGTTGATGTCCAAGTGGAGTTGCCCATTGGTGTCCATGGGCGGTTCTCCAGGTCGATGTCGGCAGTAAGCTTGAGATTATAGGTTGTGCCTGTACCATCATTCACCTGCTGAGCAAACCAGAAGAGTTTGCCGCCGTTGTCGATTAAGTAATACCCGTCAGCATCCTGAGTGGCTTCCTCATAGGGAGCGGTACATGTTGCATCGGTGCAGAAGCCGTTGACGAATGAATGTGTATGACCGGCAGGCTGCGCATTGGGGTCGCTGGGATAGGGAGTGGCGGCACCCTGTGCCCAGTTGTCGCCCAAGGCAGCTGTCACAGTGCCGTTGGCGAGCTGGGCATCGTTTACTGCGGTATATGAGATAGTCGCGGATATGCCGGAGGTGCTGCCCTTTTCAGATTGGCCGGTCAGTATGTAGCAGTTGTCGAATGTCGTTGCAGTCACATTACCGTTGCCAGCGCCAATAAGGGCACCTGTGCGGGTTGCGCCAGAGGGAACTTCGTAGGAACCTGCGCTGAGGCAATTCTTAAAGCTCGTGCCTGATTTGCCGATATAGCCGGCAATACCACCGACGTATGCACCGGTATTGGTAGCCTTGAGTGTGCCAGTGAAGAGGCAGTTGGTAACTTTCATGTTGTTGCCTGAGTTACCAGCTATACCAACGATGCCTGCCACCTGCATGGCAGTGCCGTAGCCATTGTTGGTGCCTGAGTAAGTGCATCGGTTGATGGTGCCTGCGTTTTCCTCGCGGGCCACAATGCCGGCAATGCGCACATCGGCAGTGGCGTTAGGAGTCTCTATGTTGACAGAGCAAATGATGTCCTCCACTATGTTGACACCGGCATTGAAGGCTATCACGCCAGCCACGCAGTGATCGGCAGTATTACCTGTATAGGTTACGCTGCCTGCAATAGTGAAGTCGTGCACCGAAGTGGTGCCGCTGTGGTAGCCTATAAAGGCTGTGTACTTGGTATTGGTGTTGACGTTAAGGCCGGTGATGCTGTGGCCCTGGCCGTCAAACTCTCCTCCATGTTTGTATGAAGCCGTGCCCATGGGAGTCCAGAGGCGATTCTCAAGGTCGATGTCGGCAGTGAGCTTGGCGTTGAAGGCTGTGCCCGCGCCGTTATTCACCTGCTGGGCGAGCCAGAAGAGCTTGCCGCCGTTGTCAATCAGGTAGTAGCCGCTGTCATCCTGCGAGGGAGCCTCGTAGGAGCCGTCGGTGCCGAAACCGTTGGTGTAATCCAACTGCGGATCGGGGTCTGTCGATACAGTAGCCGTATTCAGCGGTGAATAGGCATAGCTGTCAGTGCCGCCGGCAGTTACGATATCCATCGTGTTGCCGCCAAAATGCACCTTGCTGATGTCAGCGAGGTTATAGCTGGTGATGGTGCCGCTCTGCGACAAGTGCAGATAGAAACTACCTTTTTGTGCAGATGCTCCTAAAGTCATCAGCAGCGTTGTCAATAGAAAAAATAATGTTTTTTTCATAAGTGTGTATTATTGGTTATATTATTTACTTTGCAATTATTATGTTGGGAACCTTGCGTACCGAACCGCCGCTGAGACGGTTGACTACGCCGGCACCATTGACGTAGAGCGTTGACGAGCCGCCGCCGTCGAGGTTGATGGCGTCCACAAGGCCAAGGTCCTCGGCGAGGTTGACCATATTCTCTATCTTGAGACCGTCGGCATTGGCTATACGCCCTTCAACGACAACCATATAGACCGTTCCGTCCTGGGTTCTGCCTATCATGGAGCGCGGGTTGACGCCGTCAAACGACGATGAGCCTGTCTTGACATTGGTCATGCTGGTGCCACCCAGACGGAGCAGCGGACCTGTGGCCAGGAAATTGTCATACTGACTGCCCCAGTTGGCGAGGTCGGTGGCGGTGTTGGTGTCAGCATTATACTGCCACATACTCATCTGGCCGTTTTTGAATCCTACGATGCCAGTGCAGCGAGCCTTCTCGCCACTGTCGGTGGTTGCCACCTCGGTTCCGTTGACCCACAGTGCAGTGATGGACTTGATGGTGCTCATGTTGAAGTAGCTGCCGTTGATGGCTACAGCGGCGCCGGCATCGGCAGCAAGGCCGTTGGTGCCCTTGGTGGAGCCCTCCACGTTATATACGGCGGTGGCAAGCTGCGTCTCCGGGTATTTGGCTATGGCTATGGTCTGGGTGCTGTTGTATAGCCCTGCGAAAGTGGCCTTGCCGTAGGTGACGTTGCCCCGGGTCTGCCATCCCCAGTCGGCGGAGGTGAGGAGGTATGTGTTAGTGTTGGTGGTATTGGCAGCGGGTGCATAGACATAGTCGTCAGTAAACACGATGTCGTAGCAGGTGCCGCCCGTGTTGGCAATCACAAATCGACGGCTGTCGGCATCAATCAGCATCTTGCTGGCATTGGCGACGCCCGTGGCTATACTGTAAGAGCCGAAGGTGATCACGCCGTTGGCTGCCAGTGTGTAGGTGGTGCCGTTGAGGGTCTGGGTATTGGCTGCAGCACTCATGTCGGGAGTGTGGGCCGAGGGTATGCGCTTGAAGCAGTGTCCCTCGCCAAACCAGATGGGAGAGCCGGTGTAAACCTTCGATGATGGTCCATTGGCCTCCGGTGCGTCGGAATAGTAGAGGTCAGAGAGGGCATCCACATTGCTGGTAAAGGTGGTGCCGTCGGCCTTGGTGATATTTACCACGTTGGTCTGAGCGGCATCCTTGGCGTATGCAAACGGAGTCAGCTCTACATCCACGCGCTTGGTTGTGCTGCCGTCCTGGCAGGCGATAGCAAAGGTGCGGCTGTCGGGAACGAGCTGCAAAGCCTTGGGTGTGTAGCTGAGGCCTGTGGCAATGGTGGCACTCACGCTGTTGGAGGCAATGACGTAGTCGGTGATGGTCAGTTCGCCACTTGCAGAGGAAAGAACATAGCGATGACCGTTGAGCTCCTGTGTCAGCTCATTGCCGCTGGGGGCAGGGTCAACGGTATTCTCCGACACTCTGAACAGATTGCATCCGCCGAAGTCAATCTGCGGGCCGTAGTAGGCACCGTGTACGCAGGTGGAGGCATCCTCAGAGGAGAAAGTGATTTTCTGTTTCTCAGCCACCTGAAGCGACACCACATCACCAGCCTTGCGGTAGATGTTGGCATACGCGTTTTGGGCTGCAGCACTGCCGCTTATCATGAGCGACAGTAGCAGAAATAGGAATTTTCTTTTCATTTTATTTTATTTGAATATTTTGTTTTTATGTCACAAAAATAGAATAAACTTATATAATGACAAAATTTTTAATATAAAAATAGCAAAATAAGCAGCAAAGTACGCTTTTTATATGCATTTTTATGTATATTTATTATTTTTCTGCCGTTCTTTCGTTTTCATTAGATAGATTTCCGTGCATACTTCACCACCAACAACGCAAGCCCCTCCAACGGATTCACTATCTCGGTGAATGATGATGACGTAACAGCTATCTCCGCCCTTGTCGGCGAAGGCGACACTACCATTACTGCCATATATACAGTTGACGGAAAACAAGTTGGTGACCTCCAGCAGGGACTCAATATCGTGAAGCTCAGCAATGGTAAGACTAAGAAAATAATGATAAAGTAAGATTCAGCTATGAAAAAGACATATTCAACACCAGAGATACAGATTGTGTTCTTTGCAGCACCCGTAGTTATGCAGAGTCAAAGTCAAATTCAGGGTGGTGACGATGACGGCGGCAGCGGAAACGCCGACTCCAAAGGATGGCAGGGTGGATTTCTATGGGAAGACTTCGAAGAAAACTAACCCTGTTCAATAATAATAGCAGCGTGTGGAACAAGTCCGCACGCTGCTTGTTTTTTTACGAAGATAGCGAAACCCTTAATTTAGGAAACAAATATACAGGCAATAGCCCAACACAATCTGCATAGCGGCTAATTAAGCCAAAGCCTTAAAAACTTTTTCTTGTGTAGGCTTACCCTTGGCAAGGAGAGTTTTGCTATCAGATACAACATTTAGCCTTAAGCCAACATTTATGGTGTGACAAGAAAAGCAGCCGTCGGCACATAAGTTGTACCAACGGCTGCAATATGAAATGTGTGTCTGTATTCCGCTTAGAAGTCGATGTCGTCTTCTTCTTCGTCGTCGAAGACGCTGGTGCCCCAGAATCTTTTGGATTCGGCATCATCGCCTTCGTTGCCTTGTCCGCCACCGGAGATCATGAGAAATGATGAGCATGCCAGGCGTATATCTTCCAATGTTGGTGCTGAATATGTCTTTTTCATTTTCGTTTTCGTTTTCGTTATTTTACAAATACTTTCCGTGTCTTGCCGTTGGCTTGTTTCACGATATTGATGCCGCTACGCAGTGTGCCGAGGCGTGTACCATCAGTGCTGTAGATAGCTACAGGTTCATTATCGCCTGCCTCTGCACTGGCTATTGCAGTAGGATCATCGTTGTCGGTTACGATGCTGAAGCTGTTAGATCCAGCTCCGCTTACGGTGAAGTAGGCACGGAAGGCACCGCAGTAGAAGAAGTTGTTGCACTGCCAGAACTTGTTGTCCTTGATGTAGTAGGCATTTGCATCTTCCACCTTTGTCCTCTCGAAGACACCATACATATTAACAGAGCCTGTAGTATTGTTAATGGTTGCGCTAACGGGTGCGTTGGTTGCAGTGGCTGTGATGGCGTCACCGCTGACTTTCTGCACGAGGGCGGGTGTGCCTGCAGCCAGTGTGGCAACTTCGCTTACTACGAGGGTATTATTTTCAATGCTTGTGATGGTGTAGTATTTGGTGTTTGCGTCACCACTTACTTCGTAGGGCAGGCAGATGGTGCCCCATTCGTTGGTCATCGTGCGGTCGTAGGTTGCGCTGGTGGCGGTGAATGGTGTGGGCGCAGTAAACGGATAGCCGTCGGTGAGTATGAGTTGTGAGCAGACACCGTCCTTGACCTGGTTAACGCCGGTGAAGTTTGCTGTAGAGGGCAGATAAACGAGGGTGTTGCCGGTCTGCAATGTCGCGATGTCGGTTGCGCTCACGCCGCTTGCCAGGGTTATGCCGCTCAGGTCGATGCTGGTGTATTCATAGTTGTCGTTGGCGAGGGCTGCCTGGATTTCGCTGAGAGTCAAGGGATCGTCAGTCGTTGCTGTGGCAACACCATTGTTGATATTAAGGATTTGGGTGTCATCATCCACAATGGTTGCCGCTGCGGGACGGAAGGCCCAAGAAATGCGCCATCCCCAGGTGCCGTTATTGCTGGCATCGCCAAACGTGACAGAGTTTTCTACGGCGTTATCAATACACTTGTTGTTATCGTTGTATAGCACAAATGAGCATGAACGTGCAGCTCTGGTTTTCTCTTCGCTGTGAACCCAGTAGAAGGGACTACCCGTCTTTACATTCAGAGTTGTTGCTTCTGAAGTGAAGTACCACTGATTACCGTCAACGACTCCGACATAAAGGCCGGAAGCGACGTTTTGCAGTGTTATCTTGCCATTAGCTGCATCGTAGGTAACCTTAAAGATCTGCTTTGTGTCGTTGGCATCGTAGTGCGCTCTGCCAACCTTCTTGTCATTTCCGGAATAGCGCATCACCCAACCACCGGGGACACCATCGGCCTCGGCATCTACCTCTGCAACAACATAGTAGTAGCCGTCAACGAGCGGGTTGCTTTTTGCATTAACTGTGGCAATGGCAGCGTTAAGTGTCGCTATTTCTGTGCTCAGTTGCTCCAAAGTCTTGCCGTCAGTCTTGTAGCCATTGTACACTGCATCGCGTGCTGTCTGCAGAATTGCGAGAGCTTCAGTGCTGGTAGCAAGGCCGTCGATGGAGGTTTTTTCATAGCCGAGAAGGAATGAGCGTGTGCCTGTATTGTCGTGATGGTTAGCCGGAGTGATGGTTGCCAAAGCTTCATCAGCAGCGGCAATAAGGTCACTGAAGTCCTTCTCTGCCATATATGCATTATAGGCTTCGTCGGCGGGGCGGAATGCCCAAGAAATAAACCATGCTTGAGAAGATGTATTAGTAACATTGTCAGCTATGCCACAATTATCAGAGCTGATGCCCTTGCCTTCATCATTATACAAGATAAAAGAACAGGAGCGTGCAGCATCGTTCTTCGGAGAACCCCAATACCAGTTGTGATCCTTGCCGGACATAATGTTGAGAGCAACTTTGGTGTCTGACAGTTTCCATGCGGAGCCGTCAACAACACCGAGCCACTTCTGGGTAGCAACATTCTGGAGGTAAACCTTGCCATTGGCGGCATCGTACTCGACATTGAACATCTGCTTGAGATTTGTTTCGTTATAGGCAACCTTTGCGATACCGTCTTCGTTAGATCCGATTACGAAACCGCCAGGCACGCCGGCAGTGTTGGCGTCATACTCAGCGACGAGGTAGTAGTAGCCGTCAACGAGCGGATTGCTTTTTGCATCGACAACAGCTTTAGCTGCAGCCAGAGCAGCCAATTCGTCAGGCACTTGCGACTTGGTCTTGCCTGCGGCATGTGCAGCCTCGACTACATCAAGGGCGGCTTGTAGGTCAGCCAAAGCATCTTTGCTGGTGGCCAGGCCATCAACAGAGGTCCTCTCGTTACCGAGCAGGAAGTGCTTATCGCCATTGTTGTCATGGTGATTTTCTGGAGTAATTGTTGCAAGCGATGCCTTTGCATCAGTTATGTATGCATCAAGTGTGGGAGGCTCCTCGGTGCAGAAAATGGAGAAGTCAAGACAGCTGCCGCCTCCACCTGGCACGAAATGAATAGCTATTTCGTTGTCGCCTTGCAGATTCAGAGTTGTCTTGTCAATTGTTGAAGTAATGTCTTTGAAAGAACCATCGTGCCAGCCGGTAGTACGATAGACTTCCGTGCCGTTGATGTATATGACGGGATCTTCATCGTAGATTAGTTCAAACGTCAGACTTGACACGTCTTGCACGTCAAGGGTGACCTTCTTTCGAATCCACAGACCTTGTGCGCCGGAGTAAATAGTTCCATACCAATCTTTTTTGTAAGCATTGATGCCAAATCCTGATTGTCCGACAGCCCAACTGCTGTAGTCGAAAGTGGCAGACTGATAGCCTGCGGTCAGGCCGTCGTCGAGAGAAGCTTCCAGGTAGCTCCATGCTGTGCTGGTGCCGTTGGAAGCCTTGGGCAGAATCCAATACTGTGCGCGGGCTTTTTCTGCAACGAAACAGAACAATGCGAGCGCTGCGACAAGAATAATGTTTGTTTTCTTCATGTGTTTTTTAGTTAATAGTGTTGATTTTTTTGTCTGTTTGTGTGCAAAAATAAGAAATTATGATGATATGAGAAAATTTCGGAATGTTTATCACATCTGTCGGCCTATTTCTATAGTACCTAAATTTCGCACACGTTAGTTCATTTTTTTATCCTGAGCAACAAAAAGTTGCTCGGGATTATTCTCATTGGTAAATTGATTTTAGTTAGTTATGAAAGTTGATTTATACATTATATATTAAGGTTCGCGCGCGAGCAAAATGCTAACAAATAGCAAAAGTAGGATAAAAATCCCTAATAGCCCATATTTTGCACCCAAAAATTATTCAAACAAATTTACAACAGCAACAGACTTGCTACATTCAGGTAAAAACATATGCCAGTTCCCATATTATCCACGTCATCATGAAAATCTTACACACACAGCAATTAGAATATGCAAAAAGACAGCCGCCGACACAGCGTAATGTTTGTGCCGGCGGCTGAGAATATGCAGGGAGAGAGAAGGTTAGAAAGTCTCCTCTTCCTCGGTATTTTCTTCGTCGTCGAAGACGCTGGTGCCCCAGAACTTCTTGGACTCAACGAGTGAGGGGTCGGTAACGGGCTCTCCGCCCTTGCTTACGGTAATCAGCAGCTGAGGAGCATCGTAGCTGTGAAGAGTGGGTGCAAGATATTTCTTTTTCATAGTTGTATCATTTTTTCAGATTAGTAGAGAACTTTCTTGCCATTTACGATGTAGAGCTGGCCCTTCTGCGGAGCAGCAACCTTACGGCCCTGCAGATCGAAGTAGGTTTGAGATTCGAGGTTTGAGGTTCCGAACTCCTTGGCGCCAGCGCCATTCACTACGCCTGCGGGCAGGTAAGCCTTGTGGGCAGGCAGGGTCATGGCTCCTGCGATGCGGAAGACAGCGGTGCCCTCGTTGTTGTAGAGCACGTAAGCCTCATTGGCGCCGATGCTCTTGCCCTCGGTGCCGGTGCCCTCCAGCAGGTTGCCGGCAATGCTATTGCCAATCTCATCGGTAGCGATGAAGTAGAACTTCTTGCCAGCCTCACCCTGCAGGATGACAGGCTCGTCGGCTGCCAGCACATTGCCGCTGAGCTGGGTCAGCTCAACATCACTGCCGTCAAGGCCGGTAACGCCGTTGGCTGTCACACCCTCGGGAACGATGAGTGCCTTGTCAGAAACATAGGTGCTGTAGCCCGTTGCGCCGATGGTGAGTTCAGCAACGTCAGCCTTGTGGAGATGCCATAGATTGACATACATATTATTCTCATAGGGGTCTGTCTTTGCTGCCCAATTGTTCATAACACCAGAAGTTGCATTTAAGTCTGGATCGGCTCTAAAACTATAGTAAGCGTAGGTGATATATCCCCTAGGGTAACAACTGGTATAGTCATAGCTATCTGTCCAGAAGAATCTGCCACCACTTTTATCATAGAATTTCTGTGGTTCTGCAGTATCAGAAACGGGTATTTTGCTACCTGCATTACCTGCAGCCTTACTTACATAATAGCCGTTCATGCACTTCATAGTCCAATCTGTGCCTGATGGAGCAAGGTAGAAAATCTGATTAGCATCTTTCTCATCAAGTATTGTCCATCGAAGATCGGTGGTGCTCACGGCAGGATCTATTACTGCAGACATTACCTTATTATCAGCGCGAGTAGCAGCGTTGGTGATATAGTACCAACCTTCAGTAATAGGCAATACACTTTCTGCCAACAAAGCATTGTATGCAGATTTTAGATTGTCGATAGCTGTGCGGACATCACGTTTTGCAGTGGTTCCGTCCATAGCTCTAGCAGTCTCTATGGCGTTTATGTAAGCAATGGCTTTAGCAGAAGACTCATCATATAATCCAGGGTCTATGCCAACTAATGCTTCAAGTTCACCATATACATCAATTGCATTGGCAAGTTCGGCGTAAATATCGGTGTTCCATACAAGGCGGTACGGATTCCAAACATTATCCTCTCTAGCATCTCCAGCACCATACATATATACAAAAGCTTTACCCACAAGACAGTCAAGAGCAATATCGTTCGCCCAGTCCTGAATAACAACCGAATTGTCATCCCAATTAGAGCTGACTATACGTTTAGTATTGCCAACAGTAGGACTAACAAAGGCATATTTACGAGCAAGGCTTACGTCTTCCCTCATACCACGATTCTGATTGCTGGAATAATATCCAGTACTATATTGCTTGAGGTAATATGTATCATTACCCTTGCTATCTTGTGTTCCAGTGGACACAATTTGCCAGATAGCATCTTCTGTCCACTTCATGTCAGTATAAAGAAGTCCATAGAGGTCGTCCGAAGTAGTTATATTTCCTGTCAGGAACATACCTGCCTGACCCTTAGCTGCTGCAGCTTCAAAGGAAATCAAATCGCCATCTGCAATGTCGGCATAGGAGATACGAGTTCTCTGCCAGAAACCAGCTGGAACAAAATCTGCCAATGCGGCCATTGCATTCTCAACTGCAGATTTGTAATTCTGGTATTGTTCAGCAGTGGATGCATTTGCATTTACTGCAGTCTGTGCTGCGGTATATGCACTTTCAAGCGTATTTACGAGTGTCTCGGTCTCAGTGGTCTTGCCAAGCAAGTACTGGTTGTATTGGTCTGCTATGCTAGATAGATAAGTAATTAGTTCTTTGCGAGCAGTAAGGTTTGTGATAACCTCATCGTCAATGGCGCGAATCTGATAAGAGGCCTCGCCATGCATGCCTTCTGCATTGTAGGACCATACTCTAAGTGGACCGTTTGCTGTTCCACTATGATTGCCCTGTGGGCAGAATGTCCAGTTGTTGGTCTTTATCCTCCATGAACCTTCACCGTCAAAGAAGAACGAAGCTGGATACTCTGGCGTTGTCGTGTTATAGAATGAGACTGTGAACTCTTGTGCGCCACCGACATACAGATCATTGTCAAAACTCTGGAGGTAGAATGTTCCTTCACCTGCATCAATAAACTTAAATACATGGCGAGGATTACCTTCTTGGAATTCGCCCCAGAAAAGTTCGTTGCTTGAGGCATTTAGATAGAGAGCTTTCTCCGACTTACCATTCGCAGCAATGTTGGCATTGTCACAAACGAGGTAGTAGTAGCCTTCAGTGACTGGGGTAATGGCAAGTGCAGCCTGAGCAGAAATCAGGTTCTTCATGGCTGTGTTTATGACTGAAGTAGGAGAGCTACTGTTGACAGAAGCTGTGTTGTCAATAGCAGCTTGCACGTTTGCATAGGAAGCTGCTGTATAAAAACCTGGGTTTGTTCCCACATATGCGCTAACAGCCTGAAGTTCAGTAATCTTTGCTTGAAGTTCGGCATAAGTATAGTCCTTCTCAAGGTCGCCTACAATGGTACCATAACTGTTCCAGCCTGATGTAGAAAACTTAGACTGCAAATTAGGATATACATGGATGGTGGGACTTCCTGAGAACATATAGTTACCTATTGAGGGAACGGTTGTCGTTTTGACATAGACATCAGTGGGTCTTGTGGACCAGCAGAATCCCTGACTGAAACTTGTTACGCCAGAGCCTATAATAACGGTCTTTAGTGTACTACCTATATAAGCACATGCATCACCGCCAACAGTTGTGACGGTATTAGGGATTTCAATACTGGTAATTGTGGAGTTAGCAAAAGCGCCTTGCCCAATTGCTGTAACGGTATAGGTAATCCCACCAGATTCTACCGTCGAAGGAATAATGATGTCTCCGGTGTAGTCACTGGATGAAGTGTTTTCACCAGTGTACGTAACCGTAGCATTCGTGCCATCAAAGAGGTAGTACAAATCGCCTACCTTTGTTCCGTTGGCACCTGCTGTCACTGTCATAAACAGTGCCAGCACAAGAAAACTTAGAATTTTTCTCATAGGTTAATTGATTTTAGTTAGTTATGAAAGTTGATTTATACATTATATAAGGTTCGCGCGCGAGAGAGAAGGTACTACTTTCGTACACAGCAAGCAAAGATATAATAAATATTCCATATGGCAATAGTTTTATGCAAAAAAAAACTTTTTCACACTTTTGTTCCAAAACAAGCGGCAGATTTCTCAAAAATGATGGCTGGTAATCTGTATAAAAGAAACTCCCCAGAAACGATTCGTTTGGTTCGTGAGATTTTATTGTGGGGCGGGGAGAAAAAAATAAACGCGAAGAGAGGGTGCGTCCCTTCGCGATTGATTTTTACCTTTTGCAAGTTGCTCTAAACTAGTGTGTTGTGTGTGCGGCTGTGTGGCCAAAATGAGGCGGGCTGTCAATGTGTTGTCAGATGTTTCTTATCACGAACCAGGCGAGGTAGGCGATGAGATAAATGATTACCGCAATCTTGCGGATGCGGAGCAGTAGCAGGTCGTTGGCGGTCAGTTCGTGGCCTTCCCTGACACTCCGGCGGTGCAGGCGCAGATGGACGGCGATGACGAACAGCAGTACGGGGAAGCCGAGCAGAAAAAAGGGATTGACGGCGATGGCCTCTCCGATATGGCCATGCAGCAGGGCATGGGCTGCCCGCTGTCCTCCGCATGACGGGCAGTCCCAGCCGGTGAGTAGCTTGAACGGGCATTTAGGCACGAGCAGACTCTTGGACGGGTCGCAGAAGTAGTAGAAAACGGCGAGCCCGGCGAGTGCCAGCGCGCATAGTGCGCCCAACAGGATGTGTTTCAATGTCTTTGGTGGGTGTGACGGCTAATAATAATCAAAGAGACGATGTTTGACTGCTTGGGAGGCGGCGGTGAAGACAATGATTAGGTAGATAGTCAAAATCAGTGCGCCTGTGATGGCTGCCCACATGGCCCATAGGCCGGCGCGCCTGGATGACTTCTGCGCCTCTTCATAGTATCCGGCAACGTAGAATCCGCTGACCTTGCTGGCATAGACTATTGACACGATGCCGAAAGGCAGGCAGCAGAACAGGGTCGTAAGGATAGCCCAGACGAGGTTGCTCTCCGGCATCGGGGGGCGGTCTTGCGGGGCCGTGAGGGCTACTGGGGTGGGGGTGGCACTGTTTTGGGTCGCTTTGAGTTGGGCGCCGCAGTTGTTGCAGAAATTAACGTCGGCAGGCACTTCGCTGCCGCATTTGTAACAGAATGGCATGATGGTTTTTATTTGAAATTTGAGATTTGAAGGTTATTGCCAAGTCCGGAATTGGACACTGAAAGAAATTGCCGGAAATTTACCAGAAATTTCTGTCTAACGGCTTAACTACTTAACTTCTTTGGGGTTTGAGGATTTGCTATCGTTTTTTTGCGAAGAAGTCTTGCATGAGTGTTGTGCACTCGTCGGCGAGTATGCCGGAGGTGACGGTTGTTTTGGGGTGGAGGGCCCGGGGTGCTATGAGGGTGTAGCCTCGCTTGGGGTCGGGGGCTCCATAGACTAGGCGGCCCACCTGTGCCCAGCCGATGGCGCCGGCACACATGGGGCAGGGCTCGACGGTTACATAGAGTGTGCAGTCGGTGAGGTATTTGCCGCCGAGGGTGCTGGTGGCGGCGGTGATGGCCTGCATCTCGGCATGGGCTGTGGGGTCGGTGAGGTGCTCGGTGAGGTTATGGGCACGGGCTATTACCTGATTGTCGCTCACTATGACGGCTCCGATTGGCACTTCGTCTTCGCAGAATGCGCGCTCTGCCTCCTGCAAGGCGCGGCGCATGAAATAATTGTCATCAAACATGGCTGTGATTTTCGGCAAATGTAGTAATTTTGCGTGAGTTATGGACACTCTTACACTTGATAATATAAAATTTATCCATGTTGGTGAGACAGATTCCACTAATGAGGAGGTAAAAAGGAGGGCACAGCACCCCTTTACCCCTTTGCTTGTGTGTGCTGATTACCAGACGGCGGGCCGTGGGCAGAAGGGCAACTCATGGGAGTCGGAGAGGGGCAAGAACCTGCTTTTCAGCGTTATGCTGTGGCCGCAGGGCATTAGTGCAGGCTGTCAGTTCCGTCTCTCGCAGTGCATGGCGCTGGCGGTGAGCGAGGTGTTAGGAGTGAAATCTCAAATTTCAAATCTCAAATCTCAAATAAATATAAAGTGGCCCAACGATATATACTTTGGCGAGAAGAAACTCTGCGGTACGGTGATAGAGACTACGCTGAGCGGTGCCAAGGTGGAGCGGTGCATCCTTGGCGTTGGCATCAATGTCAACCAGCGCGAGTTTCATAGCGATGCGCCTAATCCCGTTTCTCTTTGCCAGATTACAGACCAAGAGCTGGACTGCCATGAACTGCTGATGGGCGTGACGGAGTGCTTTTGCCATTGGTATAACTGCCTGATGCGCGGCGAGGAGCAGGAGATAGCCCGGCAGTATGCTGCCCGGCTGATATGGCGCGAGGGCCTGCACCGCTACTGTGACAGGGAGGGCGAGTTTGAGGCTGAGTTTGTATGCGTGGCTCCCGACGGCCGCCTGACACTGCGCGATGGCGAAGGCCGCGAACGCAGCTATTACTTTAAGGAAGTGAAACATGTGCTAAAGAGTTGAAAAATTAAAAGGTTAAAGGGTTAAAATGTTATGGGTTAAAGCATTAGAACTATGACAATTGACCGCCAAATAATGAAGATTGCCCTGCCGGCCATCGTGTCAAATATCACGGTGCCGCTGCTGGGGCTGGTGGACACTGCCATTGTGGGCCACATGGACAGTGCGGCCTATATTGGTGCCATTGCCGTGGGGGGAGTGATTTTCAATATCGTTTACTGGCTCTTCACCTTCCTGCGGATGGGCACCAGCGGTATCACTGCGCAAGACCTTGGCGCCGGCAAAACGGCTGAGATTACCAACACGCTCTACCGTTCGTGTCTGCTGGCGCTGGCGATTGGCGTGCTGCTCATTGTGCTGCAGTGGCCTATATGCCACGTGGGCTTGAAACTGATGGCCCCAACGCCTGAGGTGGCGACTCACGCGCGTACATATTTATATATATGTATCTGGGGTGCCGTGGCTGTGCAGATGCTCTATGCTCTCAATGGTTGGTTTATCGGTATGCAGAACACGCGCATACCAATGGTGGTGGCCATTGTGCAGAATGTGGTAAACATTCCGCTGAGCCTGCTGCTGGTGTTTGGTATGGGCATGGGCATTGCCGGTGTGGCGTTGGGCACTGTGCTGGCGCAGTATATAGGGCTGCTGACGGCGGTGCTGATGCTCAGGGCTAGGTATAGGGAATACCTCACCCCAATAGTGTGGCGCAGTGTGATGCAGCGCACGGCGCTGATGCGTTTCCTCAATGTCAATCGCGACATTATGCTGAGGATGGTGTGCCTCATTGCCGTTACCACGTGGTTTACTGCGGCGGGTAGCCGCCAAGGTGACCTCATACTGGCGGCCAACGCTATCTTGTTTCAGCTGTTTTATCTATTTTCCTTTTTCTTCGACGGTTTTGCCAATGCTGCCGAGGCTATGTGCGGCAAGTATAAGGGGGCGCGCGACGTGGAGCACTTTGCCCTGACGGTGAAGCGCGTGTTCCTATGCGGCGGGGCACTGGTGCTGCTGTTTACGGCAGTGTATATCGTGGGTGAGGACTATATACTGGGTCTGCTCTCCAATCAGCCCCTGGTGGTTGACACTGCGCGCGAGTATTTCCACTGGCTGCTGCTGGTGCCGGTGTGCGGCATCATGGCGTTTGTGTGGGACGGTGTCTTTTTCGGCACCACGGCTACGGGCCACCTGTTGCTCTCGATGTTTACGGGCACGGTGCTATTTTTTGCATCGTATTTCATTCTCTTTCCCCTGTATGCCAACGACGGGCTGTGGGTCAGCTTTCTGCTGTATCTGGCCGGACGCGGAATTGTGCAGTGTTTCAGTTTCCCGAAGATAATCAAAGCTATTTGACGCTGATAAATCTTCGCTGATTGCCAATTCTTTCGTATATTTGCCGCAGAATAATAATTTATATCAGATTAAGATATGACAAAATTTAAGAGAGTTCTCCTTAAGCTCAGCGGCGAGAGTCTGCAGGGCAACCAGGGTTACGGTATCGACGTTGACCGCCTCAACGACTATGCCGAGCAGATTAAGCAGGCCTGCGAGATGGGCGTGCAGGTCGGCATCGTTATTGGCGGTGGCAACATCTTTCGCGGCCTCAGTGGTGCAGGCAAGGGCTTTGACCGCGTGAAGGGCGATCAGATGGGCATGTGCGCCACGGTCATCAACAGTCTTGCACTGAGCAGCGCACTGGGCGCCAAGGGCGTTAAGAGCCGTGTGTTCACAGCCATCAGGATGGAGCCTATAGGTGAGTTTTACAATAAGTGGAAGGCTATCGAGGCCCTGGAGGCTGGTGAGGTGGCCATCTTCAGCGGCGGCACGGGCAACCCCTATTTCACTACCGACACGGGCTCGTCGCTGCGCGGTATTGAGATAGAGGCCGACGTGATGCTGAAGGGCACTCGCGTGGATGGCATCTACACCGCCGATCCCGAGAAGGATCCGACGGCCACCAAGTTCAGCGAGATAACCTACGACGAGATTTACAATCGCGGCCTGAAGGTGATGGATCTCACTGCCACCACTATGTGTAAGGAGAACGGCCTGCCCATCTATGTGTTTAACATGGATGTGTATGGCAATCTGAAGAAGGTGCTCGAAGGAGAGCCCATCGGCACCTTCGTTCATAATTGATTACATCAGATGGATTATGGCCTTGACGCTTAGGTTGAAGCCCATATTCCATACTCCCATACGCCCCGTTGCGGCGTTGACATTGGCATACTTGAGTCGACTCAGATGATTCTGGTATGCTTTATTGAGGAGGTTGTCGGCCACAAGGTAGAGGTCGGCAACCTTCTTTTTCTTTGTTACCAGGCTGGTGCCGGCCGAGATGTTTAATAGCGCATAGCCGGGGGTGGCTGTCTCCGTGCCGTCAGCGCGGTAACAACGGTTCTGGCGCAGATAGCCGTCGAGGCCTATGGCTATGTAGCTATGGTGCAGTAGGCCGCCATGCTCGTTGATTTCGTACTTCAGTTCGCTGGTCCAGTGGGGGGCAGGGGTCATGGGCAGGTACTTGGTGTCACGCTCTTGGTGCATTTGCTGTGCGTTGACGTAGGAGAAGGTGCCACCCAGGTGCAGCCGGTGTATGGGGTGGAGGTCGAAGCCGACCTCAAATCCCAGCAGCCGCGCATCGCCCTGAGTATAGGAATAGGTGCTGTAGTCCTCATCTACAATCATGTCGATGCGCTTGGCAAAGATGTAGTTCTGGATTCGGTTGGCAAAGAGGGCCACCTGGGCCGACAGGTATTTGCCGGAGTAGTCGAGGCCCAAGTCTGCCTGCCAGCTATACTCGGATTTAAGATGGGGGTTGCCTATCTCATAGCGCAGGGTACCTTCGTGTACGCCGTCGCTGCCTAGCTCGCTCATGTTGGGGGCGCGGAAGCCTCGGGCGAGGTTGAGGCGCAGGTTGGTCTTGTCGCTAATGTTCCACACTGCTCCTAGGCTGCCTGTCACTCCGTCCATATTGCGGCTGCCAAAGGCTATGTGGCGATGGTCGTAGCGCAGGCCACCGTTGAGAGTGAGGTTTTGGAAGGTCTTGCTGCCAGTGGCGTAGGCACCTATGTCCAGCAGGTGGTATTCGGGGATAAGTGTCTCTTCGCCTAGGTTTTCTGACGACTGCCACATTCCGTTGACACCGCCGGTCATGCGCCATCCGTTGTGCTCTTCTGTCAGGTAGCGCAGGTCGTAGGTCAGGGTGTGGAGGCGGAAGTAGAGTTCATAGTCGCTGGCGCTCTCCTCATATTCTTGACGTCGGTTTTGCTGATAGCCGATGATGGCTTTCAGCTTGCCGTGGGCCAGATTGAATGTGTTGTCGCTCACGGCTTTGTAGTGCTTTACCTGCTGAAACGGCAGACTCTTGCCATAGGCATTGCGGTGCCATCCGTCGGTGTGCTCCAAGGTGCCGGTATGCTCATCGCGCTCGCCCTCAATGATGCTGGGAGTCTGGTGGAAGACACTGAGCATCAGGTGGCTGTAGCCCCATCGACGGTTGAGGCCCACCATGGCACGGGCAGCACGCTCGCGCAACTGCGAGCCTGGCACGTAGCCGTCGTATCTGTTCTTGTAGGCGTGGGCCATCTTGTCGCTGAAACGTGCGTCCCAGACAAGGCCCTTCTTGTTGCCGGCCATGTTGAGCGAATAGGCGAAGAGGCCGCTGTTGGTTTGATATTCGCTGCTCAGTGTGGCACGCATATCGCCCTCGGGCAGGGTGGGGGCGCTGTTGAGAATCACTACTCCAGCCATGGCGTCGGAGCCATAGATGAGAGAGGCGGGCCCTTTGATTATCTCAACGGAGTTAATGCTCTGGGCATCGACCTCGATGCCGTGTTCGTCGCCCCATTGCTGTCCCTCCTGGCGCACGCCGTCGCTAAGGGTGATGATGCGGTTGTAGCCAAGGCCGCGTATGATGGGCTTGGATATGCCGTTGCCTGTGGTGATCTGTGCTACGCCAGGCTGGCGGCTGATGGCATCGATGATGTTGGTGGCTGATGCAGACTGCAGATCCTTGCCCGACAGCACTGCTACGGGGAAGGTTGAGTTCTTTATCTTGGTCTTGCCCGTCACACCGGTCACTTTTATCTCGCTTAGCTTAAGATGACCAAAGAATACGTCGGCAGAGTCTGGCGTATCCTGTGCTGCTGACGCCACGCCAAGGCACAGCATCAACAGACTTGAAAATATTTTTTTCATTGTGTGTTGCTTTGAAAATTTATTTGAGGATAAAGATATCGTTCGCTCTTATAAATTTTCAAGGCAGGGTGGGGCGCGCGAGTCACGGCTGCCGCCAATGCGGTAGCGCAGGGCGTATGACTGGCGGCGAATTATTGCGTTGATATTCGGCGCTGGCAGGACAAGCGCTACTGCTACTGCAGCAATATAATTGAGTGTCAGGAACTGGCAGAGCAGACAGTCGTGGATGCTGCTGAAGCCTGCGGTCAGGTGAGAGTGGTTGACGTGGTGGGCGCACTCTGTGCAGCATGCGGCAGGGTCGGCCACGGCCTCATGGCGGTGCAACACCGCCAGTGCCATCATCGATACGAATATCGACAGCAGCACCCAGGCCTTGATGATTCTGCTTTTCTGCTCTCTCATTATTGTAATATGGTTTCTCGGCGGTGAGCCTTTAGTTGCCGGCTATCTCGCCACTTTGCTGATACAGCTCAGCCAGTATTCCGTTTCTCACGCCTATGGCAGGCACTGTAATGGTCTCTGCGCATAGACCGCGGGCTATGCGGAGGAATATGGAGCATGCCGGGGTGAGGATGTCGGCGCGCTCTTCGGGAAGGTTGTAGTGTTCTACTATCTGGCTAACGGTCTTGGTCTGGAGGTCGGCATAGACGCTCTCCATCTGACTTACGATGATTGTGCGTCCGCTGCCTGTTGCTACCTGGCTGTTGTTTTGTTTCTCCAGATATTTGCTCATGAACTTCACGCAGCCGCCGGTGGCTATATAGTGCAGTGGCGCATAGCTGCGGCTGATATCGCTGACTGCGCTGTCAAGCATCTGCTCCTGCTCTGGGCTCTGGTTGCCGCAGAGGTAACGCATCGACCCAACCTGAAACGAGTGGCCGTAGAGCAGCAGGCCTTGGCGCATAACGCTCACCTCGGTGCTGCCGCCACCTACATCGACAAAGAGGAAGTGGTCGTCCTTCCACCCATGCTGCGGAGTGAAGCTGAGGCGCGTCAGACGGGCCTCCTCCTCGCCGGGGATTATCTCCACGCGGAGGCCACAGTCGCGGCTTGCCATGCTGATGACCTCCTGCCCATTGTGCGCATCGCGGTAGGCGGAGGTGGCCACGGCGCGATATTGCTCCACGCCGTGCTGCTGCATGACGGCGGCAAAATGATGCAATGCCAGGGTGAGCTTAATCTTGGTGGAGGGAAGGATATTGCCTGCGGCAAACACGTCCATGCCACTTTTAAGCGGCACGCGCTCATAATACTCGCCGTCGCGCAGCGAATCCAGCGAATGCATGAAGTCGGGCTGGCCGCTGTCCTTGATAATAAGGCGTAGCGCATTGGAGCCTATGTCAATTGCCGCAATCTTCATGGGTGAGGGTTATGCCTATGTCGGTAATGCCGCTGAGTTGGGTGCGGCGCATTATGTGAGTGAGCCTTATTTGTCCGTTTTGTCCCTTGTGCAGGTGCACGGTGGCCTTGACGGGTGCGGTGTAGGTGTAATGGTTTATTCCCTGGCCCTGGATATTACCGGCTTCGTCGGTCAGTTGCACTATCACGGTGTCCTTGCGGTGCAGACTGGGCATGGAGTACTCTTGCTCGGCGGTGATATAGATTTTTTGGAGTGGCACCATGTTGGTTGTGCGTAAGGATACGCTGAGCCGGTAGCATCCGCCGGTGGCAAGGCTGTCAATGGGGAAGATTATGTCGCTCTGCGAATCCCACACGGCGTTGTCCACATGCTGATACTGGCTGACCACCCTGCTGTCGTTGCTGTAGCAGGCGCTGAGCGCCATTATGACGAGGGTTAACCATAGCGCATGGAGTGGACACTTCTTAATTGCCATTTTGGGGGTTAGGCTGGTTATTCTTGCCGTTGCGGTTTTTGTTGCGCTTTTTCTTGCGCTTGCTCTTGTCGAAGCGGGTGAGGCTGTCTTGCTCGGCAAGGTCCATCACTATTGGTTTCTCGTTGCCGGTGGGTATGCCTGAGAGCGAGACAGGTTTCTCGCCGCGGCGGTTCATTTCTATGACCTCGGAGGCTTGCTCGGCAGTCAGCGTGACAATGTTGACGGCCAGATGGCGGTCGGTGGAGTAGCTTACCAGGCCAGCCAGTATGTCGGCTTTGAAGAAATAGTAGATAGCGTCCTCGGTCTCCAGGTGGATGTTGCGTGGGGGCAGTTTGTGTGCGGCTTCGGTGTAGGCAGATACCTCATAGTTGAGGCAGCATTTGAGTTTGGCGCACTGGCCGGCCAGCTTCTGCGGATTGAGCGATACGTCCTGGCAGCGGGCGGCGCCAGTGCTGACGGTGTTGAAATTTTTGAGCCATGTGGCGCAGCACATCTCCCTGCCACAGGGGCCGAAGCCGCCAATAAGGCCGGCCTCCTGGCGTGCACCTATTTGGCGCATCTCTATGCGGATGCCAAACTCCTGCGCCAGTACCTTGATGAGTTCGCGGAAATCTACGCGCTGGTCGGCGATGTAGTAGAAGATGGCCTTATTGCCGTCGCCTTGAAACTCCACGTCGCCAATCTTCATGTCAAGGCCGAGCTCCTTGGCTATGGCGCGCGACCTGATCATGGTGTCTTGTTCGCGGGCCTTGGCTTCGTTATATTTCTCGATGTCCACCTCGCGCGCCAGTCGATAGATGCGCTTGGTGCCGGCATCGGCCTTGAGCCTCTGCTTCGACATCTGCAGCGGCACCAGCGGACCGGTGAGGCTCACGGTGCCGATGTCGTGGCCGGGCGTGCCCTCCACAGCCACAATGTCGCCCTTCTGCAGGGTAAGGTGGTTGCTGTTGATGTAGTAGTCCTTGTGGGTGTTCTTAAACTGCACTTCCACAAGGTCGGTCATCTGCTGGGCTCCCGGCACATCGGCCAGGTAGTCGTAGGTATTTAGTTGCTTGTCGTGAAGGCAGCATCCCTTGGCGCTGAGGCCGCGTCCGCCGCCGCAAATAAATTCAGACATAATGATTATATTTGAGGTTTGAGGTTATGCTCTTAGTAGAATGATTGTCTTTAGTGCGAGATTAAAGAATATCGCCTTGCCGTTGACATTACCGGCCACGTCGCGCTGGGCGTGGGCAAACTCCTCGGTAAAGCGGATGATGTTGCGTTCGTTGATGAAGCGTGCAAACTTGTAGGCAAAGTCGGTCTCCTGCGGGGTCATGAAGTTGAGCTCTGAGCGCCCGAAATTGTAGATGAAGTTCTCGCGTAGCATATTCTGCATGTAGCTGAGGTAGGCTTTCTGTTGCTCGCGTCCCAGTGCGACCATGCCCTCGCTCCACTTCATCAGGCCGGAGAGGTCGCGCATGTATGCCAGTCTCATCAGTTGGATGAAGCTTTGCAGCATTACCTTTGAGTCATCGGCATCGCATATCTGCTTGAGGGCTTTCAGCCAGCTGCCGCCTGACACTCGGGCTACGCTCACGGCGGTGTCGTGGTCCAGGCCGCGCTGCTCCATGAGGGCCTTGGCCAGGTCCTCCACGCTGAGTGGCGGCACGTCAATGCGCTGGGTGCGGCTCAGTATGGTGTCGAGCATCTGTTCGGGGTGCTCGGCGCAGAGTATGAACAGAGTCTTGGCCGATGGCTCCTCCAGCGTCTTGAGCAGGGTGTTGGCGGCCTCGGTGCGCATCTTCTCCGGCAGCCAGATAATCATAACCTTCCAACCGCCCTCATAGGCGCTGAGGCTCAGCTTGCGGATGATATTGTCGGCCTCGTCATCGGGGATAATGGCCTGCTTGTTGTCAGTGCCAATGACGTGCAGCCAGTCGTTGAAGTCAAAGTATTTCTCGCTCGTCAGCTGCGTGAGCCACTCCTTGAGGTAGGTGTCGCTGGTGGTTGTGCCGTTGCTTTTCTTAATTACGGGGAAAGAGAAGTGCAGGTCGGGGTGTATGAGCTTGTCGGTCTTAATGCATTCGCTGCACTCGCCGCAGCTGTCGTT
The DNA here is from genome assembly GCA_902788275.1 of uncultured Bacteroidales bacterium. Classification (GTDB taxonomy): domain Bacteria; phylum Bacteroidota; class Bacteroidia; order Bacteroidales; family Bacteroidaceae; genus UBA6382. The sequence goes on from CADAJV010000001.1 coordinate 25,997, forward strand.
GTCGCCTTGGCGCGAGCACAGCACATAGCTGGCCAACGCCAGCGCCAGGGCCAGAGTGCCGTAGCCCGTGTCGCCGCTCAGCAGCAGCGCATGGGGTAGGCGTCCGCTCCTCACCTGGGCGGTGAGAATCTTCTTAACCTCGTCCTGTCCTATTACTTCCGAAAAACGCATTCTTGTTATTTGAAATTTGAAGTTTGAAATTTGAAAGTAATTTCAAATTCAGAAAATCGCGGAGGCGATTTTCTGCAGACTCTTGACGTTGCCCGTCATGTAGAAGTGGATGCTGGGCACCCCGGCGGCAATGAGCTCGCGGCACTGGCTGACACACCACTCAACGCCCAGCTGCTTGACCTGGCTGTCGTCCTTGCACCTAAGGGCCTCGTTCACCAGGTCCTCAGGCAGGTCGCAGTGAAACACCCGCGGCAGCACCGTCAGTTGCTTCATGCTCACCAGCGGCTTGATGCCGGGAATGATGGGCACCATCACGCCTTCCTGCCTCATGCGCTCCACAAAGCTGAAGTACTTGCGATTGTCAAAGAACATCTGTGTCACGCCGTACTCGGCACCCATCTCCACCTTCTTCTTAAACCACGCGCAGTCGGTGGACATGTTAGGAGCCTCCTCGTGCTTCTCGGGGTAGCAGGCCACGCCATAGCTGAACCGTGGCCCCGTCTCGCGAATCTCCGTGCCGTCGATAAAGCGGCCGTCGTTGTAATCGTTAATCTGCTGGATAAGCTCCGTGGTGTGGCTGTGGCCGTCGGGGCTGGGGTGAAACTCCTTGTCCTCCGGAGCCTTGTCGCCGCGCAGCAGCAGCAGATTGGTGATGCCCAGATACTGCAGGTCTATGAGCACATATTCCGTCTCCTCGCGGGTGAAGCCGCTGCACAGTATGTGCGGCACTATAGGCACGCCAAACTCCTGCTGCAGGGCGGCAGCCACGGCCACCGAGCCCGGTCTGCGCCTCAGGCGGCTGCGCTCCAGCAGGCCGTTGCCCAAATCTCTGGTCACCAGTTCGCTGCGGTGAGTGGTGATGTTGATATATTTCGGCCCGAACTCCATCAGACTCTGGATGTCATCCTGCAGCTTGCGGATGCCCGCGCCCTTCAGCGGCGGCAGCACCTCGAAGGAGAAGGCGGTGCCCTGGTCCTGGCTTATCAGTTCGGTTATGCGTAGATTTTCGTTGCTCATAGTCATACGGTATGGCAGTGCCATTTTTTTGGATTTGTTCGCATGCGGATGCGTATGCACACGTGCGCACAAAGTGCGAAATTACACAAAAAATGGGACATCGTCGCAATGAATGGTCATATAAATCGTTAAAGTGTGGCAAAAAAGATGCGATAGGGTATATTTTGAGTAAAAAATGGCAGATGGCTATTGAATATTCGCTACTTATTCATTACTTTTGCAGACCAGTTTATAACCATACTTACACATGAACAAGAACGCAATACGCATGAGAGCCCTGGCCCTGGTGGCCGCGCTGCTGCTCACTACCGCCGGTGCATGGGCCCAATATACATCGTTCACCGTCAAGGAGACCTCCGGCACCTGGACGAGCTACGCCCTCGACAGGCTGAAGATTACCTTCTCCAACGACGAGATGACGCTTTCCAACGCCCAGGAGACGGTGGTGTATCCCATCAGCGAGCTCGGCTCCATGCTCTTCACCGACCTGCCGTCGGCAGTGGAGCGCGCCGCCACCCAGCGCACCGTGGTCTCGCTGCAGGGCGCCAGGGTGCAGCTCAACGTGCCGGCCGGCACTCTGGCCCGCGTCTATGACATGCAGGGCAAGCTGTGCGCCACGGCACGCATAGGCCAGGAGGGAGTGCCCGTCTATATCGGCAATCTGCAGCAGGGCATCTTCATACTGCGCGCCGGCCAGGAGAGACACAAGATTCTGGTAAAGTAAATCAGAATGGCAAATTGAAATCACGAATCAAAGATTGAGAACAAGTTGATGAAAAAGATATTTTTCCTATTGCTGACCGCTTTAATGGTCAATGGTCAATGGTCAATGGTCAATGGCCAGACCATGGCTATCCATACCGATGCGCTGACGCTGCTGGCCACCCCCGACGAGGTGGGTGAGATGATGTTCAGCGGCACCATGCTCAGCATCGGCGACACGGTGATTGACGTGACCACCATCGACAGCCTCAGCTACAGCGCTGAGGACTTCGACCCCTACACCGTCAAGGTCAGCTACAGCGGCACCCAGAGCCGCGTCAGCATGCCCCTGGCACTGGCCGACTCCGTGCAGGTGGAGCAGGACGGCGCATACGTCAACATTATCTCCGCCAAGCAGGGAGGCACTGAGCTGACCTACAGCCTGAGCGGCACGACAGCCGACGGCACCTTCCGCCAGGAGGGCTCCTACAAGTGCACCGTGCAGCTCAACGGCGTCAGCATCACCTCGCAGCGCGGAGCAGCCATGCACATCAAGAATGGCAAGCGCATCGACATAGAGGCAGTGGAGGGCACGGTCAACAATTTTGTGGACCACGCCGACACCCTCCACGATGCCTGCGTCCACATCAAGGGCCACCCCGAGTTCTTCGGCTCCGGTACCATCAACATCACCGGCAACGGCAAGCATGCCTTCAAGAGCGGCGAGTACACCAAGCTAAAGAAGACTGCCGGCACTATCAACATCCTGGCAGCCCCCAACGACGGCATGCACGTCAATCAGTACTTCAAGATGAACGGCGGCAAGCTGACCATTGCCGACAAGGTTATGGGCGACGGCATACAGGCCGAGTGCAACAGCGACTCCACCAAGGAGTATAACGGCTATATGTTCATCAACGGCGGCGCCATCGACATCACCATCAAGGGCGACAGCTGCGAGGGCCTCAAGTGCGACTCGCTGCTTTGCATCGGCGGCGGTACACAGAACGTGACGTGCAGCGGTAAGTTCTCCAAGTGTATCAGCGCAGGCACCGACGTGGCTATCTACAATCTGCTCTCCAGTCCCGTGGTCACACTGGTCAACACCGGTACCTACGCCGTGGTGGGCGCTAAGAACAAGAAGAGCGTCTGCCTCAAGGCCGACGGCTCCTTCTATTTCCACACCGGTACAGTCAGCCTCACCGCCGACGAGGACCTCAAGGGCAAGTCAGCCGCCATTGCCGGCGACTATGTCTATGTCAGGGACGCCGGAACCATCAAGGCCTCACCCGCCATGGACGTGGACGGCGCCCTCCGCTCGCGCCGCAGCGAGGCCGACATAATAGCCTTCGAGGCCACTAAGGGCCTAGTGCTTCCCACCGCCAGCACTGACGAAGAGTAATATTTTCATACCAATACATGCCCAGCGAGCCGTCGGCCTATCAGCCGTCGGCTCGTTGTTTTCTGTCAGTCAGAATTGCTTTCCTTGCAAAGCATGCGCACAAGAGAAAAACGGCCTCTGCCAGACTGAAACGTGGAGCGAAAATTACAGAACGCAGAGCAGAAATTACAGAACATGGAGCGAAAATTACAGAAAGCTGAGAAGAAATTATTTTTCCCTGTAGAGCTGCGATTAAAACGCGTGCTCGCGTCAGAGTTTCCCCGAGAATAATTTGTGTTTCCCGCGAGAATAATTTAAAACTTCCGCGAGAGTAATTTAAAACTCCCGCGAGAGTTAAGCATTATTCTCGCGGGAGTTAAGGATTATTTCCGCGAGAGTTAAGGATTATTCCCGCGGGAGTGTTAAGTTTTCGACGCGTTTTTTTTCTGGTTTCACGCGATTAGGTGGCGTCTCCACGCTTTTTCTTTACGCGCCGACGCGCTTTGTCCTTTCCCTGAGGCGCCGGCTAAAAAACAGCCAAGTCCGGTTGGGCATGGCTGGGGTTGTATGGGCTGATATTACAGTTTCTGCGGCCTTTAACTTCTGTTAACGTTTAATTGGCTACCGGCTGTAGCGGTTGCGGCCGGCATCGAAGCGCAGGAAGATAAAGAGCAGCAGCGTGAAGCCCCAGAGTGAGCTGCCGCCGTAGCTGAAGAAGGTTAGCGGCAAGGCCTCCGCCGACAAGGCCCAAGCCGCAAGGAAAACCATCCGCAACGGCATAGTCATCATCGTTTAGAAATTAGGAATTAGAAATTAGTCCCCGCTAACCGCTAACCGCTCAACGCTTCTTCGGCTTGATGTTGAGGCGGTAGATGGCGTGGAGCATCACGTAGCGGGGCAGCGAGTTGCGGTATGTCTCGGTGCGGCCCTGCGAGTTGAGCACCTGCGAGATGTTGCTCAGGTTGCCGAGGATGTCGAATCCGTCGAGGGCAAGGGTGAGGCCGAGCTTGGGTATGGTCTTGCTGATGCGTGCGTTCCACACGAGGTCGTTGGTGTTGGAGCCTGCGTTGGCGTAGCCTCGGTGGCAGTAAAGGGTGAGGTCGCTGACGAGCTGCATGTGCCAGGGTAGGGCGAGCTGGGAGGTGAGCCCGTAGTTGAAGTCCCAGAGGTTGACGGACGTGAAGTCGGCGCGTGAGGAGGCTGAGTGGCCGTAGCCTACGTAGCCGCGCACTCCCACTTTGCTTTCCTTGCCGAGCTTATAGCTGAGGGCGAGGTCTTCGGTGGTCCAGTAGGTCATGACGCTGCTGAGGGACGGTGCGGCGCCGGTGTCGGTGCCCACGAGATCCATGCCGTGCACGATGCGCGAGCCTGTCTTGCTGTCGAGGCTGAATTTCTTGAGCCTGCCGAAGGCGCGATGGAAGTCGTAGCCGAGCTGCAGGGTGTAGTTGCCGTTGACGTTGCCGGGGGTGTAGGTGCGTATGCCGCTGGCGCGGTCATAGACGTAGCCCATGGCGACGGCGTTGTGGGAGATGTTGTAGGTTAGGGAGAGGCCGTGGTGCAGTTCTTTCTGTTCGTTATCTATCATGAGGTGGAACACTGCGTTGTGGGTGGTGGTGTTGCGCAGGTGCGGGTTGCCGTAATAGATATTGAGGGGGTCTTCGTCGTTGAGTATGTTGAGTGCGTATATCATCGACGGTGGTGTGTGGGTGAGTGTGTAGGAGATGTAGAAGCCGTGCGTCATATTGGCCCAGTTGCGCCCTATCCTGAAGCTGGGATTGAAGAAGGTGTTGTTGCGCTTGGTGAGTCCGCTGTAGGCTGCGCGTGTGTAGTCGAGGCGGTCGTGGGCGAAGGTGACGGGCAGCGTGAGTATGGCGAAGGTCATGTGGCTGCCTTTGATATTGCCTGCGGTGTCGCTCTGCACCTGCGACAGATTTCTGTAGACGAGTTGGAGTTCGGGGGTATGCTCCACGGTGCGCTCTATCTGTAGGTAGCTGTTTTGGCGGTCGATGGCTTCGGCGTATTCTTGCTCGGAGGGGAGCATGCCGATGGGGTGGGTGTCGGGAGTGTCCCAGCCTGTGATGCGGTGGAGCAGGTATGTGTTGTAGTCGTTGCGGCGGCGGGTGTATTGATATTCGTAGGAGAGCTGGGCGCTGAGGTTGTTTATCTGGCGCTGTATCTGCACTTCATTGCTGAAGGTGAAGCTGCGGTCTGGCCTATTGTGGGTGTAGCGATAGTTGTAGGTGGACTGCAGAAGGTTGTTGTTGGGATAGTCTATCTGCTGGGGGCGCCAGCTGTCCTGTGCGTTGTCGGTGTAGCTTATCTCTTGGGCGACGGTGAGACCGTGGATTCCGTCGAGCTTGAAAAGGTTGATATTCTGAATATTAAGGTCGAGCTTGTGGCCATCGAGCATGGTGTTGTTGAGGTTGCGGTTGATGACGGTGGCGAGCAGGTCGGGATTGCTGCCGCGATAGACGCTGTCAATGAGTGCCGAGGTGGCCTTGATGGCGGGGTTTTGGTTGAAGGCCATGGCGATGTTCTGGCTCATTGAGTGAGTCTTGAGGTAGGTTAGCTTGGGCTCCAGTCGCCACACGATTGTCTGGCGTTTGTTCCACACCTCAAGCTCTTGCTCGGTGGTGAAGGAGAAGTCGCGTGCCTTCTTCAGGTCGAGTGAGCGGGAGAAGGTGTTGCCGTCGGCGAGGAATGTCTCGCCGGTCGTCTCGATGCGGTCGTCGGTGTCGATGTTGGAGAACTGTACGTTGCCGGAGTATTTGCTCTGCTCGTCCTTGCTCTTGAAGAGGAAGTCGAACCCCGCCGTCTTTGTAGCCATAAGGCCTGTGGGCATGGTCTCCGGTGTCCAGGTGGTGTTTTCGCCTGGTTTGCGGTTGTCGTTGAGGTTGTTGAGGTTGCCGTAGAGGGTGATGCGCGATTTGGTGCCGAAGCGCATGGCGAAGAGCCGGGCGAGGTAGCGGTCTTCGGTGCCGTAGCCTGCCTCGACATTGCCCATCCATCCTATCTGGTACTGCTTCTTGAGGCCCACGTCCATCACAAACTCTTTGTCGCCCATGTCGCGGCCGTTGAGCTGGGAGAGGAGCCCGGCTTTCTCGTAGGTCTTGACGGTCTTGACCATATAGGCGGGCAGGTTTTCGAGCATTATCTGTCGGTTGTTGTCGAAGAATTTCTCACCGTTGAGCAGCAGGCTCTCCACCTTGCGGCCATTGACAAATATCTCGCCCTGGTCGGTGAGCTCTGCGCCCGGCAGCTGACGGATGAGTGCGTCGAGCATGGAGCCCTCGGCGGTCTGGAAGGCGTCGGCGTCATAGACGAGGGTGTCGCCGCGGTGGTAGAACTTGACCTTGGTGGCCCGGATGGTGACACCGTCGATTTCGTGTACCTTGGGCGCTTTGTCGAGCGGGATGTCCTCAATGAATCGATACTCGCCCACTTTCAGGGGCTTCTTGTCGAACTGCGCCTTGAGCGGCCATGACATCACCGTGTAGCCGTCGCGCTCGAGGATGATGGTGTAGTCGGTGGTGCCATCGACGGGAATGATAAAGAACCAGGCTCCGCCCTTTGAGCCTACACTGAAGTTGCTGTTGGTGGCGGTGACACTGATGATGCTGTCGCCCTTCATGAGCGACACTTGTGTGTTGATAAGGTTTTCGTGGGTGATGCGGTCGTGCGCAAAGCCGTAGATAAACGCTGTCTTGTCGGCCAGGGCGTGGGTGGTGGCAAGGAGTGCCGTGAATATAACAAGAGATTTGATTAGTTTCATTGTGTGTGGTGTGTGTCTTGTTTCTTGCGTTGAACTTCGTGTTTTGTTTTCTCTCTAATTATATTAGACACAGGTTAGCCTTATTTTATTACAAACATTCCCAAGTTTTTTTCGTCACCGGCTGTAGCGGTTGCGGCCTGCATCAAAGCGCAAGAAGATAAAGAGCAGCAGTGTGAAGCCCCAGAGTGAGCTGCCACCATAGCTGAAGAAGGGTAGGGGAATGCCGATGACGGGCATGATGCCCATCACCATACCAATATTAATAAAGACATGGAAAAGGAAGATGCTGATGACGCAGTAGCCGTAGATGCGCGCCATCTTGCTGGTCTGGCGCTCCGCCACGTGGATTAGCCGCAGTATGAGGGCCAGGAAGAGCAGCAGCACAAGGGTGCTGCCTACGAAGCCGTGCTCCTCGCCCACGGTGCAGAAGATGAAGTCGGTGTCTTGCTCAGGCACGTATTTGAGCTTGGTCTGGGTGCCGTTGAGGAAGCCTTTGCCCAGCAGACCGCCGGAGCCAATGGCTATCTCGCTCTGGTGTACGTTGTAGCCTGCGCCGCTGAGGTCCTCTTCCAGGCCGAGTAGCACCTTGACGCGCTGCTGCTGATGGGGGGCCAGCATATGGTTGAGGGCGTAGTTGGCAGTGAAGAATACGGCCAGGGAGCCGATAGTGAAGGCGGCAATGAGCAGCAGCTTGTTGGCGCGCTGGCGCAAACTGCGCACAATGAGGAACACCGCAGTGCCCACGCACAGGGCGGTGAGCACCCACCACAGTTGCATCTGGGGGAAGATAATCTGTGCCACGTAGCCCAGGGCGATGGTGGCGAGGCCGTAGAGCAGTACGGGGCGGAAGCACGATTGTGTCTTGTCGTAGATCTTGAGCAGCAGCAGGGTGAATGCCCAGATGAGCACCAGCACCGAGAAGGTGCCAACGCTGGTGGCGGAGCCGGGCATGGTGATGACGCTGAACTTGAGGCCCACCACAAAATAGACCACAGCGGCAAAGGCCACGAAGAGGATGCTGCCGCTCATGCCCTCGCGGTAGAACACCAGGGCCAGCGAGAGATAGACCAGGGCTGAGCCTGTCTCCCTCTGCATGAAGATGAGCAGCACGGGCAGCAGCACCAGGGCTACGGCACCCAAGAAGTTCTTGCGGTTCTCCAGGCTGAAGTTGTAAGACCCCATATAGCGCGCCAAGGCGAGTGCTGTGGCGCACTTGGCAAACTCGGCGGGCTGCAGGTTGACGGCACCGAGCGATATCCATGAGTAGGAGCCCTTGATGTTGGTGGCCACGAAAGGTGTGACTAGCAGTAGGAGCATGAACGCCACGTAGATGATGGGGGTCAGTGTGTCGAATATGCGGTCGTCGGTCAGCAGCAGCACCAGACCAAGCATGACGGAGCAGCCTATCCACACGAGCTGCTTGCCCGAGCGGGCGGCGAAATCCAGCAGGTCGGGAGTGTCGTAGCTGTAGCTGGCGCCTACCACGCTGAACCATCCCGCCGTGATGAGCAGCAGGTAGATGAGTATGGTCCACCAGTCGATGGAGCGGAATACCGATGTCGCGTTATCTTGTGCCGGTGCCATAGTTGATAGTTCTTGCGGCAAAACTGGCGGCCCTTGCCTCTGACGAGGGCGACAGCTTGCCGTTGATATACTGTTCCATAATGAGCGAGCCGATGGGCACGCCGTAGGTTGCGCCGAAGCCGCCGTTCTCCACATAGACCGACACGGCAATCTTGGGGTCATTCATCGGGGCAAAGCCCATGAAGATGGAGTGGTCGCGTCCGTGGTTCTGGGCCGTGCCCGTCTTGCCGCATACTTCTATGCCGGGTATGGCTCCCGAGCGGCATGTGCCACCCGTCACGGCAGCCCTCATGCCCTCGGCCACGAGGTCATAGTAGTGCTTGTCCACCTTGGTGTAGTGGCGCTTGGTGTAGGTGCTGTCGAGCTTGCGTCCCTCCACTCTGCGCACCACGTGAGGTGTGTAGTAGTAGCCGCGGTTGGCGATGGTTGCGCCCAGGTTGGCTATCTGTAGCGGGGTGAGTAGCACCTCACCCTGGCCGATGGCATCGCTGATGATGGTCTGGCCGGTCCAGCCGCCTTTGCCGTACCATTTATTATAATATTCCACGTTGGGAATGAAGCCGCGCTTCTCGCCTGGCAGGTCGATGCCCAGCCGGTAGCCGAAGCCCATCGACACCATGTAGTCCTTCCACGTGGTGAAGGCCTCTTCGTAGGACTTATAGTGGCGCTTGGAAATCATGTGGAAGAATCCCCAGCAGAAGTAACCGTTGCAGGAGGTCTGGATGGCAAACTTCAGCTGCGCCGGCGAGCTGTGGCCGTGGCATCCCACGCGTAGGCCGGCATTGATATAGCCGCGGTGGCATGGGTAGGCCGTCTGTGGGGTGATGATGCCCTCCTGCAGGAAGGTGAGAGCCTGCGAAGTTTTAAACGTGGAGCCCGGTGGGTATTGGCCCATGATGGCTCGGTTATATAGTGGCTTGTATGGGTCGGCGGCCAGGCGCAGGTAGTTCTTGCCGCGGTCCGGGCCTATCAGCTGGTGGGGGTCATAGGAGGGCGACGACACCAGGCACAGCACCTCGCCGGTGCTGGGTTCGATAGCCACTATGGTGCCTATCTTGCCGTGGAGCAGGCGCTCGCCCAGGGCCTGCAGGTCTTGGTCGATGCCCAGGTACAGGTTGCTGCCAGGCACGGCGTCCTCATCAAAACGGCCGCCCTGGTAAGCGCCCTTGATGCGGCCCTTGACGTCGCGCAGCAGTATCTGCACGCCCTTCTTGCCACGCAAGTCCTTCTCGTAGGAGTTCTCTATGCCAAGCTTGCCAATGAAGTCGCCTTGGCGGTAGTAGGCATCGGAGTCTATATCGGCCTGGTTGACCTCGCCCACATCGCCCAGTACATGGGCTCCCACGGTGGTGGAATAGCGGCGTACGGTGCGCAGCTCTGGGTAGAAGCCACGAAATTTGTAGAGCTTCTCCTGAAAGACGGCAAACTGCTCGGGAGTAATCTGGGCGTAGAAAAGCTGGGGCGTGTAACGTGAGTAGCCGGGGTTGAGGGTGCGGTCCTTAATCTTCGCCATGCGGCGTATGTACTCTTCCTTACTGATGCCTATGGTCTGGCAGAAGTCCAGAGTGTCCACGCCTTGCTGCTCGTCCATGATGACCATGATATTGTAGGCCGACTCATTATATACCATCAGCGTACTGTCGCGATCGTAGATAAGGCCGCGGGCGGGGTACTGAATCTTGCGAAAGAAAGCGTTGGAGTCGGCACTGGCCTTGTAGTCATCGCTAAACACCTGAAGGCTCAGCAGACGCGCAATATACACCAGGATGATGACCACCGCCATCAATCCTATGGTATATTTACGTTTCTCAAGGTCAAAGTTTCGCATAGAGGTCTAATATACTTGTAACGATTACAACTATTTTAAACTAGTGCGCCTAGTCTAACTAGTTGTCTAAAAACCCGGCTGTCAACAGTTAATTTTTGCTGCGTATGCTGTCGATAAACCAGATAATCAGCAGTGAGAACAGCGTGCTGCCAAGGATGTTGATCAGCGTGTCTGCCACGCTGAAGAAGGAGAATGTTTCCAGCAGGTAGAACACCGTGCACTGCAGTAGTATGCCAAAGAAGGCATATCTTATAAAGGGGAACATGCCCAGCTTGGCAATCGACGGCATTGTCTCGTCCTCCTTGTCGTCCTCCTTGTCCACACCACCAAAGAGAGTCAGCAGCTTGGGCTGCACCAGGCCTATGAGGGTAAGGGTGGCGGCCATCATGCCCGGAGTGTTGGCAAACATGTCCTGCACCAGACCGATGGCAAAGCCCCACAGCAGCAGGGCCCATCGCGCCGTACTCAGCGGCATAATCAGCAGGAAATAGATGCAAATCATGGGCGTGGCATAGCCGCAGATATGCACATGATTGAATATCAGCACCTGCAAGGCCAGTAGCACAATCAGCAGTCCTATAGTCCTTATGTTAATCATTGCTGCGAGGTTATAGCGTCAGTTGGCAGGTTTGCTTATTGTCGAGTCGCTCTGTTCCATCAGTTCCAGAATGTCCTGCTTGTGCAGGTTCTCAAAGACCGTTACGTCGCGCAGGTTGCCGAAGTTGGTGCCCAGGTTGACCACCAGTTGCATCGACAGTCCGTCAGGGGCCGGCTTCACGTCACGCACCTTGCCCACAAAGAGTCCCGGGGGAAACACTGTGGAGTATCCGCTCGTCTCAATGGCATCACCGTGCTTGGCTCTGGCATATTGAGGCACGCCCATCAGGTTGGCGTAGTAAATGCTGCCGCCTTCCCAGGTGAGTGAGCCGTAGTAGCCCGTGCGGCGTATGCGGCAGCTGATGCGCGAGTTGCGGTTGATGAGGGGCAGCACCATCGAGTGGTGCCGATTGACCATGCTGACAATGCCGACCACGCCGCCGCCGCCCACAACGCCCATCTCGGGCTTGATACCATCAGCGGCCCCCTTGTCAATAACAATATAGTTCTCGTTCTTCACAATAGAGGCTGACACCACCTTGGCGCTGTAGAGTCTGAATCCGCTCAGCGAGTCCAGTATGTGGCGGTCGTTGATGGTGGGCTGCACCTTGGCATCCTTCAGCTGCTCGCGCAGGCGGCTTACTTGCATCTGCAGCACGGAGTTCTGCTTCGTCAGCTTGGCGTTCACCTCGTCCAGGTGGATAAAGGCCTCAATGTCAGTGTAGATACTGTTGACCTTGGCCACGGCGCTGTTGGTCTGCGTAAACCACACACTGCCCTGGTAGCTGTTAAATCTGAACAGCAACACAAAACTGGCCACCTCCAGCAGTATGAAGATGAACCAGTAATTATATCTCTTGAGAAACTCGAGAAGCGCAGCCACAGACCAAGTCTTTTACAAGACCCCTCTAATTACCCCTAAAAGGGAGGACTGTGGCATCATGGAGCCTTGGGGGTAGGTCCTCCCCTTTAGGGGGCAAGAGGGGATATCCTTTTATCTCATCAGGAATGAGAAGTGGTCAATATTCTTAAGCGCTATGCCCGTGCCGCGAGCCACGCAGTGCAGCGGGTCTTCGGCCACATGGAATTGAATGTTCAGCCTGTCAGTCAGGCGCTTGCCCAGTCCGCGCAGCAGGGCACCGCCGCCAGTAAGGTAGATACCGTTCTTTACGATATCGGCATACAGCTCTGGCGGAGTCTCCTCCAGGGCCTGAAGCACGGCAGTCTCGATGCGTGCAATCGACTTGTCGAGGCAGTGGGCAATCTCCTGATAGCATACCTGTACTTCCATGGGCAAAGCCGTAATCTTGTTGGGGCCGTGCACCACATACTCCTCAGGAGCATCCTCCGTCAGGTCTGTCAGAGCGGCGCCAACATGAATCTTGATACGCTCGGCCATACGCTCGCTGACCTTCACGTTGTGTTGGCGGCTCATATAGTCCTGGATGTTGGCGGTAAACTCGTCGCCGGCCATACGGATAGAGTTGTTTACCACGATGCCGCCCAGTGAAATGACGGCAATCTCAGTGGTACCGCCACCAATGTCAACTACCATGTTGCCCTCCGGAGCCTCCACGTCAATGCCCACGCCCAGGGCCGAGGCCATGGGTTCAAAAATCAGAAATACATCGCGGCCTCCGGCGTGCTCAGCGGAGTCGCGCACGGCGCGCAGCTCCACCTCGGTGGCGCCGCTCGGTACACCAATCACCATCCTCAGTGACGGTGAGAAAATTCTGCTGCCGCTGCGCACCATCTTGATAAGGCCGCGCATCATCTGCTCGCAGGCATAGAAGTCGGCTATCACGCCGTCCCTAAGCGGACGGATAACGCGTATCTTGTCGTTATGCTTCTCATACATCAGCTTGGCCTTGCTGCCCACAGCCAGAGTCTTGTTTGACAGACGGTCAAGGGCAACTACCGACGGCTCGTCAACCACTACCTTATTGTCGTGCAGGATGATGGTGTTGGCGGTGCCGAGGTCCATTGCCAGTTCTTGTGTGAAAGAAAAGAATCCCATGTTATTAGCGAATGTGAATGTTTAATGTGAATGTGCATACCGCAGCGGTAACTAAGCAAAGTATTCGTGTATCGCTGTATCGTAGTGGCTGCTCACGCCAAAGGCTCGCTCGGCAAACTGCTTGCGCTCGGCCAGTGTGGTCTGCGCCCCGCTGCGGGCGAGGATATCGTCCAGCATCTGGTATTCGGCCTTGCTTGGAACAATTACCACGTCGTTGAAATTCTTGGCAGCAGCACGGATGAGCGAGATGCCGCCTATGTCAATCTTCTCAATAATGTCAGCCTCGCTGGCACCGCTCTTCACCGTCTCCTCAAAGGGGTAGAGGTCCACTACCACGAGGTCAATCTCGGGAATCTCATACTTAGCCATCTGCTCGCGGTCGCCCTCCAGCTCGCGGCGACCCAGGATGCCGCCAAACACCTTGGGGTGAAGTGTCTTGACCCTGCCGCCCAGTATGGAGGGATAGCTGGTCAGATCCTCCACCTTGTCGCACTTATATCCCAGGCTTTCAATGAAACTCTGTGTGCCGCCAGTGGAGAGCAGCTTTACACCCTCGGCATCCAGTTTCTGCAGGATGCTCTCAAGCCCATCTTTGTGATAGACGGAGATGAGCGCCGTCTTGATTTTCTTTGTGTCTGCCATATGTTCGTTTGTTTTTTAGTTGTCGTAATCGCTATCGTGATTGCTGGTTATTGTCTGGATGTTATCTCTTTTTTACCAATATCGGCAAACCGCCAGTTGGGGTCTTCATAAGAGCGGCAAAGTTACGATATTTTTCTGTATTAAAAGCAACATCTGTTCCTACTTTTTACAAAAATATTGCAAGAAGGGTGCAAAAACTCAAGAAAATCATGAGATTTGGAATTTAAGCCGAGGTCTGAATACGCCCCATCATCACCTATGGCCTCGTGGCCAGTTCCGTGTGTGGGAAAAGGCTGGGAGGTAAAGATGACATAAAGAAACACAGAAGCACATGTTTTTATTGCTGTGTGCTTCTGTGTCTTCTGAAAGAAGCGATAAGAAAAGCAGATTACTACTTAGTCTATGATAATGTTATAGACTGCCACAACGTCGGCAGAGTTAACCTGCCCGTTCTGATCTACATCGGCATCCTCTGGGTCTATCTTACTCTCCTGTCCGCTGATGATGTAGGAGTAGATGGCTACCACATCGGCAGTGTTGACAGAGTGGTCGCGGTTGACATCGCCGCGTGCTATGACGTCAGGCACGGTGGCGCTGATTACGGCCTGGGGCGAGGAGAGCCAGTCGTCGGCCTCTGCCACGATGGCCAGAGTGTAGGAGTTTGTGGGCTGCAGGCCGGGGTAGGAGAAAGTGATGGCAGTGCTACCCGATGAGCCCTCTGCAGCGATGGTGTCGGTGCGCACCGTCTGGTTGTCCTTGGTAAGGGCGAGCACGTAGCGTTCGGCATTCTCTACCGGTTTAAAAGTGGCTGTGAGTGAGAAATCCTCTGTCCCCGGAGCGAGCTTGAGGCCGCGGATGGAGCCGAGCTGGCCGGAGCACTGATAGTAGAAGACTATGTTGTTGAGGCCGTCGCGGTGGATATTGTTCATACGGATGCCCATATAGCGGCCCACGTATGCAGTATCGCAGGGGGTGGTGGTGCTGTTTAAGGTCATATTGTTGGTGCGGCCTGGCCACAGGTCGCCCTTATATGTGCTGGCCTTGTCCGAGATGGGGGTGAGCACTCCGTCAGCGGGTATGATGGTCATGCGCTGGTGGTAGCGGTTGTTATTGATGCTTTTGTTGGTCCAGGCGTTGCGGTTGTAGTCAACATGCGTTATGAGCATACCTTCGCCGTAGAGAGGGAGAAACCAGTCAGACTTCTCGCGGTTCTCGAGCAGATAGTACTCGTTGCCGCTTTTGTCGGCGGGGTTGGGGATGCGGTAGGCACGCACGGTGGAGTCGGTGTGCAGTGGTGGGAGAGTGACGAGTTGTTTCTCGTTGCGGAGGGTGTCAATCTTCATCCATCCTAAGAACTCGCGCTCATAGACGGTGTAGCCCACGGGTGTGCGACCGAGGTTGTTAAACTGGCCGTAGTCCATGAGGTCCCAGGCGTCCATACCGAAGATGCCAGTGGCATTGTTGGAGTTATAGAAGTCAGGGAGGCCGAGGGCATGGCTGAACTCATGGCAAAAGGTGCCGATGCCGTCAAACTGCTCGCCTGCTCCGTAGTCAGCCAGCTCATCCATCACGAATCCAGCCTTAAACTTGAGGCCAGACCGTTTGCCTGTATGTGAGATGCTCCAGTAATAGGCGGCCCATATCTCGTCAGCGTTGCCACTGACCTGCTCGCCATGGCCGGGGTAGATGACGGTGACCATTATCTCGCCCTTAGAATTCTTGTAGGGCGAGAAATCGATGCCGTGGGCCTCGGCAGAGTCAACGGCCTCAGCTATGAAGCCGGTGGCATTCTTATCATCACCGCCAGAGTTGGCGCCGTAGTCGGCACGGCGCTTGCTGACCTTAACCTTGCCAAGCACGTCGAAACGGGGACGAAACTGACCGTCGCTCTGCGCCATGAAATAGTCGCGCACACTGCCAGCGCCGCCCTCATCGGTATAGTTGACACCATTGAGGTGGCTGTCGAAGCGAGCAATATTGCTCTCGGGTTTGAAGGCCACGTCGGTAAACTCGGCCAGAATGACGGGCACCTTGACATCACCCTTGCTGGCCACGCTGGCCAGCTTGATGTCGCCCACGCCGTAGCGGGCCTTATGACGCATGTTGAGGGTGGTGAAGAACTGTTCCGTGATGCGTTGCGCCATTCGTTGCTCTATGGGTGTGCGCACTGCGGCCTCATGGGCCAGCAGGCTGCCGGCGCTGACATTGCCCTCATCATCAAAGGTGGCATAGCAGTAGTCACTTTGGGCATTGGGGAAGACAACCATGCCGTCGTCGGTGAGGTAGTATAGGACATGGTCGGCACCTGTGCGGGTGACGCTGAGCCGGCTGCCGTCTGACTGCACCACGGTCTTTTTTACCCTGAATACGGGGCTGGCCGGCATGGTCAGGACCAGCAGAACGGCAAAGGCTAATGTCATCAATCGTTTCATAGTAGTAGTTATGTAGTTTTATTGATTATCAGAAGTCATCTCTTTTATATAGTTGTCAATCAGTTTGCGGGCCATACTGAGCGGCTTGGGTATGAGGGGCATATTATGGATATTAAACCATCCTCCGGCAGCCAATTCATCGTCCTGCAGGCGCAACTGGCCGCTCTTATAGCGTGCGGTGAAGCCTATCATCAGGCCCTGTGGGTAGGGCCACGGCTGACTGCCGAAGTAGCGGATGTTGTCCACCTCCAGCTGAGTCTCCTCCTTAATCTCGCGGCGCACACACTCCTCCAGGCTCTCGCCGAACTCCACAAAGCCTGCCACCAGTCCGTAGTAGTTGCCCCTGAAGGTGCGGCTTCTCACCAGCAGTATCTTGTCATCACGGTGGATGAGCACTATGATGGCTGGAGATAACTGCGGCCATAGCTCGGTTTCGCACTGCGGGCACCATTTGCTTATCTCTGTGCGCGGCTCCAACTCTGCGCCGCATCGGCCGCAGTAGCGGTGATGGGCATTCCAGTAGAGCAACTCGGCGGCCTTGCCAGCCCGCAGATAGTCGGTAAGCGGCAGCAGGTCATAGCTAGCTCTGAGCTCCACGGGGTGCAACTCCTTGCTGCCCTGGCTGTTGGCTGCTGCACACCTGATGCCGTCATCCAGAGAGAAAATCACCGCGCCATCGCATGGCTGGGCCATCTCGGGCACCTTGTTGTCAGCAGTGAGTAGCAACTGCCTGTCTATGAACAAATAATGTTGCATCACTTAGCCTTGGGCGATGCACCAGTCTGAGCATCTGCCTTGGGCGATGCGCCAGTCTGGGCGTCAGTGGGGGTGGGCTGCCCGGCGGATGTTGCCTCCGTGGAGGCTTGCTCATCCGGCAGTGAGGCTGCCTGCTTGCGTTGAGTACTTATCTGCTCGGGGGTGCGCAGTTCGCGATACTTGATGTCGGTGCCTGGCACCTGGGTATAGATGGCTTCCTTGAGTTGCTCGGTGCTATAGGATATGGGCTCGCGGGTAAGCTCGGGCACGTTGTAACTCTTGAGAAGCATCAGATTGCTGACGGGATCCTCCTGGGGCAGCATAAAGGCCTTGTGCGCCTTGCCCTGACGGTCGAAGTAGGCTATGTAGGGGCGAGTGTATGAGCCGTCGTCGCGGCGTGAGCTGAAAGCCAGCCAGCGGCCGTTACTGCTCCATGAGTGGTATGAGTCAACATCGGGCCCGTTGGCCTCGGTGAGGGGATAGACTTCGCCAGTTTCCAGATTTTTCACATACTGGTCGGAGCTCTTGTGCCAGATGTGAAACTGGCCGTAGTCACCGAGGGTAAAGAGCAGATACTTGCCGTCGGGGCTTACCCTGGGTACCGTGGCACTCTTGCCCATAGCCACGCAATCCACCTCCAGCTGAGGGTCGCCAAACTGCATAGTCTGCTCGTCAAAGGTTACACTCATCAGATTATAGCGCAGTTCGCGATAGTTGTGGAGCACATAGTTAACCTTGGCCGAGTCGGACAGCGACCCGAAGCCCGGCACGTCAGCCTGGCAATAATATATCTTCTTGCCGTCGGGGGCCCATGCGGGGAAGGTTTCCATGGCGTCGGCAGTCTTGCGTATGTTGCTCACCTCGTGAGTGTCGGCATTGTAGAAGATGAGGTCGCTACCATAGTCAAGCACCTCAATTTTTTCAAGGTTTTGCATGTGGAAGGCCTGACCCGTGCGGTTGCTGGAGAAGACAATGTAATTCTTCTTGGGGTGCCACGACGGATAGACGGCCGAGCCCAGTATGGAGTCGTTCTTGAAATTGAGCTTCTCCACCTTGCCATCCTTGGCAATCATCGTGCCGCCCATGCCGGCACGAACGTGGAAGAGCATATTCTTGCCTCCGTAGTTCTGATAATTGTGGCAGTTGACGCAGTGGTTCTCCTCGGGATTCTCTACGCGGTTGTTCTCATAGATTACGTTCTGCTCATAGGTGGTAAGGTTGCGCTGATAAAGGCCTATCTGGCGATACATCTCAAACCCCGGTTCTATGAGGCGGTAGGACAGATAGGGGTCAATGTTATCCTGGGCCACATAAATCTTGTAGGGATTATAACTGGTCCATTGGCCGTCGCTGAACTCATAGACGGTAACGTTGAGGACCTTGCCGCGATTGTCGCGGAGGGCGTTGCGCCACTCTGTAGAGTCAAACTGCACCACGCCGTCGTCGCTGCCGCCGCTCACCATCAACTCCTTGCCTCCAGCCTTGACCTGCACCACATATTCGTCGGCCTCAGCCTTGACTATGAAGTTAAGCGGTGCAATGTTTGGCGGCACCGTCACATCAGTATAGTCGGGATAGAGTACCACATTCTTGCCGTTAGCCACGGCATCCTGCGGCACACTGTAGCTACTCCCGCATCCTATAAGCAGCAGGCATATCACGGTGCCAAGCACTATATTTACTCCTTTATTCATAAATATCTTCATATCAGTTGACTCCTCCTTTCTCTTTCTCCTCGGGAACAATGTAGTTCTCGTCGGGGATATTCTGGAAATAGTAATAGTATTCATAAGTGCCGCGGTATTTCTCAAATTTCTTGGCCTTCTCCTTGGGATCAGCCTTCTCACCCTTGGCAAAGCACTCACCCATAAAGTCTTTCATCTCCTGCAATACGTAGGGAGAAAGCTTTATCTGTTTCAACACCGACAGATTCTTGATATTCTGTACCACGATAGCCTCCTCATATATCTTAGGCAGAGGCACGCCCTGCTCCAGCATAGTCAGTATTCGCGAGCCGAAAGCTTTCATATCCTTGGTGTAGAGGCAGGCATAGAGCGAGTTGTGGAGGCCGCGCATACTCTTGGCCTCAGTCAGCGCTAAGTTATAGCCCAAAAACATAGGTTCCCTATATATCTGCTCAAACGTGTCATGCACCGGCTGCAACTCAATCACGCCCATCATCTCCTGGTCCTGTCCTATGAGGCCGGGGTCCTTGACCATAGCCGAATACTTCTCCACAAAATCGCCCTCAAAGGGAGCCCTCTTGAGGATGGCCAGATATTTTTCTGCCAGCGCAGACTCGCCGTCCGCCAACGCACACTGCACCATTCGCTTTATCCTGTGGATGGTGGGGCCTTCCAGAACATTCTGCTCCATAGCCTCATGGTAGGCACTGCGGGTAAGGCCGGCATAGAAATTGCAATCTATCACGATATAATCCATACCGCCGTCAAAGGAGCCGGTCCTACGGCTGAGGTGAGCGTTACGATACTGGTAGGGCAGGTTAAACAGCTCGGTGGACAGCTGGCCGTTCTGGTTGAGAGCCAGGGCGTGATAGGCTGCCACGGTGCGGGTAGGGTGGGCGCTGGTTGAAGCCAGCTGAGCCATGCCGTCCCAGTCTTGCTCCATCATCTTACATTCCATGGCGCAGGTCAGTCTGTCGTTCTGCGCATAGGTCATAGCCACAACGGCACAACCTACCCAAAGCACGGCAAACACAGCCAGCACACCCTTAATGAGTGGTCTCTCGCACTTTTGCACTTCCGCACTATCGTGCTTTCGGCCTTTTACATACTTCATACCCCTCCTTACTCCGGCTAGCACAGCACACAGCACCAGGGCCAACAGCGGCCACGTCATAATCCAGCTCGGCTCGCGCAGATAAAAGAGGTTGAGGCCCCTGTAAAACACAAAGCCCATATAGGCAAACGGTGCAACCAAAGGTACTACGCGGCCCCAGCCGCTCAGCCCCAGCGCATAGTCCAGCAACCGGGCTGCCAGAGTCAGCATACCGGCTATCAGTAGGGCACCGCACAGCGGCCAGACACAGCTGAGCAACATAAAACGTCCCGTGACATACAGCCACCCCAGCGGCTGGCAGAGCCAGTAGTCCATGGCCAGCGAGTCAAACACAAAGAAGCTCCTCTGTTGAGCCACCCTCAGCGTGTCGCCGTAGAAGAAGAAAAGGAAAGCCCATAAGGCCACCAACATAGTCAGCCACGGGTGGCTAACAAGAAGATTGACAAGCTTGGTCCACAGAGAGGGACCTTTCTGCCTATCACCTTTTCGTCCTTTCGTCCTTTCGTCCTTTCGTCCTTTCGAACTTTCGAACTTTGGAACTCTATTATTCCTTTTTGACATTTTTCTGAAAAATTTATATCCTAACAAGCAAAAGTAGGCATTTCCCCGTCAATAGCCAAAAAAAATCCTACATTATTATATTAATAAGTTCAATATGCCACTTTTTGCCGACAGATAACACAAACATTCCGCCAGATTTACATACCTTTGCACAACCAAAAGCATCCCCCCATGAGAAGACGCGATGTAAAAGCCAAGAAGTCGCTCGGCCAGCATTTTCTGACCGACATAAGCATAGCGCGACGTATAGCCGATACGGTAGATGCCGCCCCATTCCTGCCTGTGCTGGAGGTAGGTCCAGGCACCGGAGCCCTCACCGAGCACCTCATAGCCAAGGGGCGCGAACTCCATGTGGTGGAGCTCGACCGCGAGAGTATTGCCTACCTCCGCGAGCATTTCCCCATGTTGCGTGGCGAGCGACTCATTGAGGGTGACTTTCTGCGCATGGACCTTAGCCAGATCTTCAACGGTAAGCCTTTCGTCCTAACCGGCAACTACCCATATAACATCAGCAGCCAGATATTCTTTAAGATGCTCGAATATCGTGACCTCATCCCCTGCTGCACCGGCATGATACAACGCGAGGTAGCCCTGCGGTTATGCTCAGGCCCAGGCAATCGCGACTACGGCATACTCAGCGTCATCCTCCAGGCGTGGTACGACACCGAGTACCTCTTCACCGTAGAGGAAAACGCCTTCAATCCGCCACCTAAGGTCAAGAGCGCCGTTGTGCGCTTCACCCGCAACAGTGTCACCGACCTCGGATGCGATGAACATCTTTTTCGTCGAGTAGTCAAGACCACCTTCAATCAGCGCCGCAAGATGATGCGAGGCTCCATCCGCCCCCTTCTGGCCCAGCTCGACAATGAGCGCCTTGCACCCACACAGCAGGAAGCATCACTGCCCAATCTACCCGACCATACCGCTTTCCTCAGCCTGTCAATCCTTACCCGGCGCCCCGAGCAGCTCAGCGTACAGGACTTTATCGACCTCACTAACGCCGTGGAGAGGGAGTACACCCAATACTGACACAAAAAACAGAGCACCTCTTGTAAAGCACGCCGCAAAGTAGCACCCCCACTCTTGTCAACCGCAAAACATTTGAGGAAGAAATTAATTCATTAAAATTGGGCACAAATTGTATACATTTTGCCCGTCAGCGGCAAAAAAACGCTACTTCCTGCCCTCCTTTTTCAAAAAAAACACTACTTTTGCAGCCGTTAATTCTAATTTTAACATCTAATGGACGATTATTACGCGGATAGTAACAAACGGAATTGAGGCAAAGTGCAGTAGATTTTTGATCCTTACCACTCTGCCTTGGGGCCTTTATCAGTGGAGGACTAAAAATGCGAACATTTTGGAACATCAACCGTACACTGCGTACATTGAGCGAATGGGAGCCTAACTGCTGGGTGCAGGTTACGTGTCCCACGCAAAGAGACGAAGACTATCTTACCAACGAGCTGAACGTGCCGAGTTGGTTCCTTGACGACATCAGGGATAAGGACGAGCGTGCCCGTTATGAGTACGATGAGGGATGGATGCTCATCATCCTGCGCATACCCTATGTCAAGGAAGTGCGTTCCCGGACGCCCCACACCACAGTGCCTCTCGGCATACTCATCCACGACGACATCTGCATCACTGTCTGCAACTACGAGACCAATATGATGATAGACTTCGTCAGCTATCAGCAAAAGCGCAACCAGGGATTCACAGATGCCGTGGATCTCGTGTTCAGGCTCTTCCTCAGCTCCTCAGTATGGTATCTGAAGAGGCTGAAGCAAATCAGCGTGCTTATTGACGAGTCGAAGCAGAAGCTCGACCAGAAAATCAGTAACGAAGACCTCATCGGACTCTCACGACTGCAAGACAGCCTTACCTATTTCATCACCTCTCTGCGTGGCAACGAGACCTTGCTCTCCAAACTCAAGTTCAAACTACCCGTTGATGAGCTGGATGCCGACCTCATTGAAGACGTGACCATCGAGATGAATCAGGCTCGCGAGACCACCAATATCTACACTCACATTCTCGACTCCACAATGGACACCTACGCCAGCATCATCAA
The DNA here is from genome assembly GCA_902788275.1 of uncultured Bacteroidales bacterium. Lineage (GTDB taxonomy): Bacteria > Bacteroidota > Bacteroidia > Bacteroidales > Bacteroidaceae > UBA6382. Next base: position 48,330 of record CADAJV010000001.1, read on the forward strand.
CAACAACACCAACTCAGTGATGAAGACCATGACCTCTATCAGCATAGTACTCATGTTCCCCACACTGGTAGCTAGTCTCTTTGGCATGAACCTGCTCAACGGCATAGAGCACGCATGGTGGGGCTTCCCCGTGGTGACTATACTCTCGGTCGGAATAGCAGCCCTCAGCTTCTGGGCCTTCAAACATCGCCACTGGATTTGATTATATCCCATAGCTGAGTAGGAAAAACAAACCATAGAAAAAACGAAATCACAAGTCCAACACAGAAGGCCATTGCAGTTCTTTACATTGGACTTGTGATTTCAGTTTTTCTATGGTTTTGTTATCTTGCTGTCCTGCAAAAAACTAGAGAAAACATGTGAGTAATTAATGTAAATTACCATATATATGATAATTTCTTTTAGTGCTCACTTTCGAGCCAGGCAATAAATTTCAAATCTCAAATTTCTATTCTCTTCAACACCCGCTTTCAATCCGCCAAAAGGCGCATAATCTTAGCGTTTTTTCGTGCCAATCCACTTTTTACATCAAAATAGTGCATAAAAATTTGGAAGAATAAAATAAATTAACTTCATTTGCATTCCGCAAGAGCAAAACGATTGCGAAAACACTAATTGTCTAAATGATATTAACATGGAAAATGTTACCGACCCCAGAACGGACGAGCTGCAGCAGCAGCCAGCCGTTGAGCAACCCGCAGAAACCCCTGCGTCTGTAGCAGAGGAAGAGGTTAAAGAGACTATCACCGAGGCAGAAACACCTGCCGCACCAGTAGAAGAAACATTAGCCGAGGAGCCTGCTGCCGAAGCATTAGCCGAGGAGCCCGCTGCCGATGCATCCGTTGAGGATGCCTCCGCCGAGGAGCCCGCCGCCGAGGTTGTGGAAGATGCACCTGAGACCTCTGCCGAAGAAACACTTGCAGAGGAGGAAGCCCCTGTTGATGAAGAAGATGTTGAAGCAGAGAAACCCCTCGATATCCCCGACACCAAGGAAGGCATCGTGGAGTGCATAGCAGCCATTGTTGCCAGCGGCGATGCCGGCTCACGCGCAGCCCAGGAGCAGCTCAAGCAGGCATTCTATCGTCTGCAGCGCGAAGAGAGAGCCAAGGCTCAGGCCGACTTCGTAGCCAACGGAGGTAACCCCGAGGAGTTCACCCCAGAGGAGGATCCCCTGGAGGAAGAACTCAAGGCCCAGCTCGCCATACTCAAGGAACTCCGCGCCAAGCAGATAGAAGACAACGAGAAGAAGAAGGAAGCCAACCTCGAGCGCAAGCGCGCCATCATAGAAGAAATCAAAGCCATCAGCACCTCGCCCGAGGAGGCCAACAAAGCATATGACACTTTCCGCAAGTTGCAGGCTGAGTGGAAGGAAATCAAACCCATACCCGAGAGCGCAGCCAATGAAGTATGGAAGCAGTTCCAGTTTGCACAAGACCAGTTCTACGACCTGCTCAAGACCAACTCCGCCCTGCGTGACTACGACTTCAAGAAAAACTTTGAGGCCAAGACCCGCCTCTGCGAGGCCGCCGAGCAGCTCGTTGACGAGCCCGACGTAATACGCGCTTCTCACGCTCTGCAGCAGCTCCACCAGGAGTTCCGCGAGATAGGTCCCGTGGCGCGCGAAGTGAGAGAAGAGCTGTGGAACCGCTTCAAGGCTGCCTCCACCGCTGTCAACAAGCGTCACGCCCAGTATTTCGAGGGCCTCAAGGAGAAAGAAGAAGAAAACCTCGCCAAGAAGACAGCCATCTGCGAGGAGATAGAGGCCATCGAGGTGGAAAACATCAACGGCTACGCCCAGTGGGACGGCCTTACCAAGCAGATCATAGCACTCCAGGAAGAGTGGAAGACTATCGGCCGCGCCACCAAGAAGATGAACACCAAGATTTTTGAGCGCTTCCGTGCCGCCTGCGACAACTTCTTTACTAAGAAGGCTGACTTCTTCAAGGAGCAGAAAAAGACTTACGCAGACAATGCGGCACGCAAGCTTGCCCTTGTGGAGAAAGCCGAGGCCCTCAAGGAGAGCACCCAGTGGACAGCCACCACCAACGAGCTCATCCAGTTGCAGAAAGAGTGGAAAGAGATAGGCGCCACCGCCCACAAGACCTCTAACGCCCTCTGGGAGCGCTTCAACGCCGCATGCAACGAATTCTTCGATAAGAAGAAAGCCGTCCTTGGCGACCAGCACAAGGAAGAGAGCGAAAACCTCATCAAGAAAAAGACTGTCATAGAGAAGCTCGAAGCTCTTGCCATCGAGGGCGGCGAGAACATCGCCGAGGCTGTCAAGGCCCTGCAGGACGAGTGGGCAGGCATAGGCCATGTGCCCTTCAAGAGTAAGGACAAGATATATGCCAAGTACCGCGAAGTCGTTGACAAACTCTACAAGGAGTTCAACCTCCGTGCACCTCGCCGTGCACCCAGGGGCGGCAATGGCGGCTCAGGCCGTCCCATGCCCGAGGGCAATAGCCTGTTGCGCCTCTATGAGGCCCGCAAGGCCGAGTTGGCCACCTATGAAAACAACATATCGTTCCTAACCACCAGCTCCAAGAAAGGCTCAGCACTCATCGACACCATGCTTCGCAAGATAGAGAGTCTTAAGGCTAACCTCGCCGACCTGGCAGAACGCATCCGTCAGGAGTCAGAGCCCAAGCCCGCCGCCGAAGCTCCTACCCCTGAGGAAACTCTCGCAGCAACCGAGGCACCGGCCGAGCCCGTAGAGGCACCCGCAGCCGAGGAAGCCGCAGAGAAGGCACCCGCAACAGAGTCTGCAGAGAAGCCTGAAAAAGAGTCAGAAGAAGAGCCTGCAAAGGAATAATTGGAATATCCATAACCCTCAAGATAATGGTCGGCGCTGCCAAGCGCCGGCCATTACATTTTTTCTCCAACACTTGACACAAACAACCAAAACCACGAAAAAACTCCATAAAATTTTGGTACTAATAAAAAAATTACTACTTTTGCACCGCAAAGGAAGAATGGCAGTACATTCCGTCCTTTCAACCAGGTAATATTTCAGCCTCACATGGGGGTATAGCTCAGCTGGCTAGAGCGCTTGCATGGCATGCAAGAGGTCATGGGTTCGAATCCCATTATCTCCACCCACACAGAGAGAGCCACCTCCGCCCAACAGCCATTGCGCGGAGGTGATTTCTTTTACAGGCAACACTGCAGGGAAAGACCTCTTCGCCCTTAACCCCATCGGGGAATAAACACAAGGAGGGCCACGCCTTTTGGCTGTGTGGTTGTGGGAGAGGTAGTAGACTGCTTCCGTCCGCTACATAGCACTGGCAGTAAATATTAAAAAGTAAGCCCAAAATCTAATCGCGCCGGGACGGAATCTAATCGCGCCGGGACTGATGCTCCCTACGCGATTATTTTCTGTCTCCGCTCAAATAAATTTTGCCGATATGGATAATCTGCACATCTTCTGACGTTATGCCTTCGGAAAAGACACACAACACAAAAAACACACAAACTTTTTCTGTGTGTGTTTCATAGAAGGCAGACTTTTCGGGACTGTTGTGAATTTTAGTTGGTTAGTTCCTTATATGGCGTTTATGGTTAATGGTGTTTTATTTCTTGTGTAAGGAGTAATCTTCGGTTATAAAGTCTGTCAGATGAAAGGGAGCGTCTGCAGAGGGTCTTAGAAATTCTTCGATGAGCTTTGTTGAGGATAGAATCGAAGGTATTTGGGGCAGGGGAATAATGTAGAGTCGTTTGGGGGCAGATGGCTTACCTCCTAACCCTAATGCGATGAATACAGGAATACTTCTTTCTGCTGAGAATTGCTGATAGATTGAAAGTTTGTCTGCGGGGAACAGATCCTGTCCCATTTTCGAGGATAGCCTTTCTCGCCATTTGCATTCTACTGCAAATTTTTGTCCAAGATAATCGAAGACAAAGTCGGGGTGACGGTTGTTTTCTGGACAAATGTCTCCAAGGGTCTTATCTCCTTGCCATTCTTTTAAGGTAAAACCTGTTTCTTGGTTAAGGTTAAATAATCTTAATATATGGTCCTCAAACTCGCGTCCTTTCAAGACTTCCTCTGGAAAGGTGATGGCGCGAATGCGTGAATAGATGGCAGGATAGGTGCGTTGTAGTTTGGTGTGTATGGCATGGATGCCCATGTCGGCATAATACATACGCAGAAGCACTTTGTCTTGTGCTACTGTCCACCTTTCATATTTAGAGCTTGACTCTGCTATAAGCGACACATGTTCGTTGCTTAGGAGATTCGTTACGTTGTTTTTCCTGCCAGTAAGGAGAAAACGCTGCCATTCTTGTTGACATATCCACAGACAATATGTTGGCAAAGAGAAATTACATATTTGTTTCTTAGTCTTGGGGTAATTCTCTTATCTTCTGTTTTGTCGCATCTCAAAATAGCGATGAGTAGCCGATTTTCTTGTAAGGCTTGTTCAATTTGTATGTTATTGGTGTCGGTGAAACGGTTCATCACAAACAGAATGGTCGGAATCCTGGCAACCAGCAGGGCTGCCAAGACTTCCGTTTCCATTTCTGTAGAGTTGAAGCAGGCTATGCAGTCTTTCTCCGATAGGCTGTCTGTCCATCTGAATATATAATCATACAGCCCGACAGGAGTACGTTTGGAGCAAATGAACAGGGTTTTCTCCCTGTTCATCAGTTCCCGGTTGCCACGAGTTTCGACTATGTGCATGGGGGGCTGCTTTGTATATGTCCTTCCTTATTGAGTCTTTTCTGGCTGGAGGATGTGCAAAGGTGTTGTACCTTTTCAGCGATTCGGTTTACTTGAGCAGTGCGAGTGCCTGGTTGATGCGGCGCATGGCCTCGACAATGTTTTCATCGCTGGTGGCGTAGCTCATGCGGATACAGTCGGGGTCGCCGAAGGCCTGTCCGCCTACGGTGGCTACGTGGGCTACGTTGAGTAGGTACATGGCGAGGTCCATGTTGTTTGTAATCTGATATTTGGTGTCTGAGATTTCGGCACTCTTGCCATAGTAGCTGCTGACCTTGGGGAAGACGTAGAAGGCGCCGTCGGGCTCGCTGACCTCAAAGCCTGGAGTCTCGCGGCAGAGTTGTACGATGAGTTTCTTGCGACGCTCAAAGGCGAGGCGCATGTCCTCAACACACTGCTGGTCGCCGCTGAAGGCTGCTGCTGCGGCTATCTGGCTTACGGAGCAGGGACCTGAGGTGTACTGTCCCTGCAGCTTGTTGCAGGCTTTGACAATCCACTCGGGGGCAGCTATGAAACCTATGCGCCAGCCGGTCATGGCGTAGGCCTTGCTGACTCCGTTGATTATGACGGTGCGGTCCTTCATGCCGGGTACCTGGGCGATGCTGGCATGGCGGCCTACGTAGTTGATGTGCTCGTATATTTCATCGGAGATGACGATGATGTTGTCGTGGCGGAGGAAGATCTGGGCCAGGGCCTCGAGCTCTGCCGGGCTATAGACGGCTCCGGTGGGGTTGGAGGGTGAGCAGAGGATGAAGGCGCGGGTCTTGGGAGTGATGGCTGCCTCCAGCTGCTCGGGGGTTATTTTGAAGTGCTGGTCTATACCGGCATTGACAATGACGGGCTGGCCGTCAGCGAGCTTTACCATTTGGGTGTAGCTGACCCAGTAGGGGGCAGGAATTATGACCTCGTCGCCCTCACCGATGAGGGCCATGATGACGTTGCACACACTCTGCTTGGCACCGTTGGAGCATAGTATTTGGGACGGGGTGTAGGTGAGGCCGTTTTCGCGCTGCAGCTTATCGACGATGGCCTGACGCAGCACGGGATAGCCGGGCACAGGAGAGTAGTGGGAGTAGTTGTCGTCGATGGCCTGATGGGCGGCCTGCTTGATGGCATCGGGGGTGTTGAAGTCGGGTTCACCGACAGAGAGGTTAATGACATCGATGCCTTTGGCTTTGAGCTCGGCACTTTTTTGAGACATGGCCAGTGTGGCGGATGGCTCGAGGCGATTGAGTCTTGCGGAGAGAGTCATTTTTTTATATGAAATTTGAAATTTAATGTTTAGGAGTTAACGGCTTCGCCGTGGAAGTTAAGTTGGTTTACTGGTTAGCGGTTATTTGTTTATTCTCAGCAGTTTGCCATACTTGTTTGATGGCGCACTGTCAAGCAGCAACATGATGGACAGAAACAGTAGGCCGATATAGGGACTGATGCCCAGGGGCTTGGCCACGAAGAATGGCACTATGGCCATCAGCAGCCATAGTCCGGAACGGTTGGTGTCGTGCAGGCGGCGCACGGTCACACTGAGCAGCGGCAACAGGATGAGCAGCAGGTAGCCTATGATGAGCAGGGTGATGAAGAGGTGATCGTTGAGGCAGGAGTGGATAAGGCGGTGCCAGTACTCCTCGTCGGTGTTAGCCTCTGATATAGTGATATAGTCGCGGCCTATGCTGGAGAAGAGGATGATATAGAGTATCACGCTGACCACAACGTTGAAGGCGATGAAGGTCCAGAACTCTGAGCGGCGCGAACGGCCCGTGAAGTTGTCGCACCTGACGAACACTCGTTTGAGCGAGCGCAGCAGGCTGCGTGCTGTGTCGTGATTATCCTGGGCTGTGATGGCATCGGCCTCCAGCTCGGCCAGCTGCTCCTTGGTCTGGCTGAGTTCGGTGAGCTCCTCCATGGCCTGTCGGCGCAGCGCGGCCTTCTTGTGGTCATCAATACGCGGATTGGGGCATCCACACTCAGGACAGCACAGCAGATTGCCATCATAGGGGCATGCACATTCGGGACAGATGGAAGTCATGGTGAGGGGGGAGAGTTTAGGGGGGTAAGAACTTAAGGTTTCTTCCTTACCTCCAGGTTGGTGACTGTGGAGTGGAAGTTGCCGGTGAACTGCAGGGGGAAGACGAGGGTCTCCACGGTGGTGACCTTGGTCTTGCCGTCGGTCCAGAAGGTGCGTCCGTTCTTGCGCTCGGCTAGGGTGCCGTTTACGTAGAGCCGCGTCTCGTGATGGTCGCCCTCGATAGCGATGTCAATCTCCTCGCCGAAGTAGGGGGCGAAGTCGAAGGTGTAGAGATAGCCGTCGCGGTCATAGCCCAGACGTCCGCTCACAGGGTCTGCCAGATAGAATGTTGAGTTGGGCGAGAAAAAGAGCACTGCGCCGCGTTGCTCCTCGGCGGCCTTGAGGTGGAAGCTGACGCGATAGGGATAGCCGGCCTCCACGATGTCAAAGCCGGGTATCTCGGTCTGGTTGGGGCGGACGGTGTCGAGTCTATAGACATTGCGGTGCAGGGTGCCTAGCTCGTTGTCCCAGGGCGACTCGCTGAGCCTGTGGCGCAGGCTGTCAAAGACGGCATAGGGCAGGGTGGTGCTGCGCCCGGTCCAGAGTTTCTGACTCAGGGTCTGCAGGGCAGGATAGACGCGATGGTGTATGTCCTTCACGCTGATGCCGTTGCCGCAGATGTCGTTCCACACGGCAAACATGCCGCCTTCAATGCGCGGGTCGTCATACTTAAAGGTCTTGTCGCCCACCTGATTGGGCGTCCAGTTGTTGTAGAGATGCTCTGTGTTGAGATAGTCGTAGTAGTAGCCGGCGTGGGGCACGATATAGACCAGTCCGTCGGGTATGCTGATGCCTCGGTAGCCAAGATGCAGCATGGAGTCGGGTTCGGCATAGCCGTTATACCACAGCGACATGGTTACGCCCTTGGATTTGACGGGCGTCTGACCCTTGGCATGGGTTAGTGAGCCCCACATACAGGCCTGCTTACCGTAGCCTTCCACGTATTTAATAAGGTGGTCGGCCAGGGCACGAAACTTCTCCACCACGGCGGGGTCAGAGTTGTTATACTCGTCGGTGCCGATGTGTACTCTGGGGCCGATAAACACGGGCTCATCGCCTTCCAGATACTCCTTCCACAGACTGTCGAGGAAGGGGACGGTTTGGGGGTTGGTGATGTCTAGGTGGTCCATGCCGAAACGCTCGCTGCCCAGCTCAGGCTTATACTTGGTAAAGGCCAGACAGTGGGCCGGCGCATCAATCTCGGGTATAATTTCCACCCCACAGTCGGCGGCCATCATCTGCAGGCTGGTAAACTGCCATTTGGTGTAGTAGCCGTCGCGGGCTGTCAGTCCGGGATAGGTGTCACACTCCAGGCGGAAGGCCGAGTAGGTTTTCTGCCAGTCGTTGTCAAAATATTTGGGGAATCCGTTGTCGTTAAGGTGCACCTGCAGTGTGTTCATCTTATAGTAAGCCATGATGCGTACCAGACTCTGCAGATACTCCATGGGTATGAATTTGCGTGCACAGTCAATCATCATGCCGCGCACCTCGAAATCGGGGCTGTCGTTGATTGTGCCTTTTGGCAGCGACAGGCCATCGGTGGCCTCGCCCATCTGTAGCAGGGTGCGTGTGGCCCAATAAAGGCCACGCCTAGTGGGGGCGCTCACTTCCACCATGCTGCCAATCTTGATGGTGTAGCTCTCGGGGTTGGCGCCCTTGGTGGGAGCCAGTCTCATCACTATGTCGCCGCTGCGAGGCTGTTCGCCCTGCTTGGCAATGGCCAGAGGCTGGCCAAATAGGAAACGCCAGTCATCGGCTAGCTGCTGCACCACGCCGCCATCGTCGCCTGTCTGATTGACCAGACGCACCAGTGGAGAGACGATATAGTTGCCGGTGCCGCCCTTCCACTCCTTTAGTTCGGGAATGACAAATGGCTTGGCATTCTGCCCGGCGGCAGTCATCACGACGACCACGGTCAGGGCCAGTAACAAGGCAAATCTGCTTTTCATAGAGGCACAATCTGTGTTTAATCATGCAAAAATAGGTTTTTTGTCTGTAATTGCCAAATTTCTTAGACGATTGTTGCCAAAGTGACGCCAGAAACCACTAAATTTGCGGAAAAACCGACACAACATGCACTCCTCTCTGCAACAACAGCTTGCCAGCCTTGCCAGACATTACAACACGCCAGCTTTTATAGCCACCGACCCCGTACAGTTTCCCCACCGCTACACTGACAAGCGCGATGTGGAGATTTCTGCCTTTGTTACTGCGTGGATCAGTTGGGGCAACCGCAAACAGATTATCAAAACGGCCAACCACATAGACATCCAGATGTTCAAAGGGCGTCCCTACCACTATCTCATGAGCGGCTATTGGCGCACCTACCAAGGTGACAGCCAGTGCCTGTATCGCACATGCCGCCATAGTGACTTTTACTGTCTCATGGAGCGCCTACATCATATCTACACCCACCACCCCGACCTTGAGGATGCGGTGGTGCAGCTTACCATACGCGGTCTTGACCCCGCCCAGGCTCTGAGTAGCCTGTTCAGCGGCATTAACGGCATAGCCAATGCACAGTTGGGCTCCCCCTGCAAGCGACTGTGGTTCTTCCTGCGATGGATGGTGAGGCGCGATGGCATAGTGGACCTCGGCATCTGGCAGCGGCTCTCACCTGCTGACCTCGTCATACCCCTCGATACGCATGTCTATCACACGGCCCTCGCCATGGGTATCACTGCCCGCCGTACAGCCGACATCAAAACCGCCCGCGAGATAACCGATTTCTTCCGCACCATCTTCCCCTCTGACCCCGCACTTGGTGACTTTGCCCTCTTTGGCTACGGCGTGGAGAATTGAAATTTGAATTTTATTGTCAGGTCTGGAAGCAACGGACTGCAAGCCGAAGGCTTCGCGAGAATATACTTTTTTCGAGCAAAGTTCTCTTTGAGCGAAGACTTTGTCAGTGGTCGGCGAAGCCGTTAACTTCCTTTTTTACTTCTCAATTGGTTGTCAATTCTTAAATCTCAAATATATTTAGTACCTTTGCAGATTGAAATGTTAGGCATAAAGAAGATAGACACCTTTGTGCTCAAGAAATTCTTCCTGCTTTTCTTGGGTTGTTTCTGTATCTGCCTGTTTGTGTTCATGATGCAGTTTGTGTGGAAGCACGTCAACGACCTGGTCGGTAAAGGTCTGGGCATGGATGTGCTGGCCCAGTTCTTCTGGTATATGGCTCTCTCGCTTGTGCCTATGGCATTGCCTATGGCTGTGTTGCTTACTTCGCTCATTTCCTTTGGCAATATGGGTGAACAGCTGGAGTTGACGGCCTTCAAGGCTGCCGGCGTGCCACTGATCAGGATTATGCGCAGCGTCATGATCAGCTGTGCACTGCTGATGTGCATCTCCTTCCATTTTCAAAACAATATCAGCCCTAAGGCCCAGATGCAGTTGGCTCGTCTGCTCATCTCAATGAAGGACACATCGCCAGCTCTCGAGATTCCCGAGGGGGTATTCTACAACGGCATTCCTAACGTCAACCTCTATGTGGAGCGCAAAACAGCCGAGACTGGCATGCTCTATAATGTCATTATTTACAAGATGGATCAGGGTATCGACAATGCTCAGATAGTAGTGGCCGACTCTGCCAAGATTGAGACTACTGCCGACAAGCAGAATCTCAAGCTCACAATCTTCAACGGCGAGTTGTTTGAGAACCTCCAGGCCAACGCCTCCGGCCTGCTAAATCAGACGCAGGTGCCCTACGACCGCGAGACATTCCAGTATAAGATACTCCTCATTGACTATAACTCCGACTTCGACCTCATGGCTGCTGATGACCTCAACGCTATGGCCGAGACAAAGTCGCTGGCTAAGCTTAGTGCCGACGCCGACTCTATGGCTGCCGTCTATGACAGTCTGGGCCGTGTTAACTACGCCGAGATGACTGCCCGCTACATGCAGAGCGGATTTCTCAGCCGCCAGGACTCTGCCTTGGCATACCAGATGGCTGACCATATCAATATAGACACCCTCATGGCGGCCAACGCCCATAACCGACAGGGCATACTGCACAGTGCTACCAGCACCGTTGACAATATCCTGACCGAGATGGAGTGGCGCACACCTGTCAGTCAGGACGGCTACCGCATGGTGCGCAAGCACCAAATAAAATGGCATGAGACATTTACCAATGCCCTCGCTTGCCTCTTTTTCTTTTTTATCGGAGCACCCCTTGGGGCCATCATACGCAAGGGTGGCCTCGGTATCTCCACCATTGTCTCGGTGCTAATCTTCATTATATACTATATCATTGGCATCTCAGGCATGAAGATGGCTCGTGACGGCTCGTGGGACATTATCTACGGCATGTGGATAAGCACCGTGGTGATGACACCCCTCGGCCTTTTCCTTACCTACAGGGCCAACCGCGACTCTATAGAGTTTAACTTCGACAGCCTCAAGCAGCGCATCACTGTCCTCGCCGCCAAGCTAAAATACCGCCCTGGCGAGTCACGCAGGCAGCACATAACGAGAATATTCCACGATGTATTCCATCCCAAGAAACAATAATAGATATCATGACTGACACTAAATCAGTGCTAAGCACTATAGAGGAAGCTGTAGAAGACTTCCGCCAAGGCAAGTTCGTCATTGTCGTTGATGACGAAGACCGCGAGAACGAAGGCGACTTTATCACTGCCGCCGAGCTCATCACTCCCGAGAAGGTCAACTTTATGCTACACTATGGTCGCGGGGTGCTCTGCGCTCCTATCACACTAGACCGCTGCCGCGAGCTACGTCTGCCTCATCAGGTGGAAGACAATACCTCAATGCTTGGCACGCCCTTTACCGTGACTGTTGATAAGTTAGAGGGCTGCACCACCGGCGTCAGTGCTGCCGACCGAGCAGCCACTATCAAGGCTCTGGCCGACCCTGCCTCGGTGCCTGAGACTTTTGGACGTCCAGGTCATATCAACCCCCTCTATGCACAGGCCAAGGGAGTGCTGCGCCGCGCCGGACATACCGAGGCAGCCATCGACCTCGCCCGGCTGGCTGGACTACAGCCTGCAGCAGCACTTATCGAGATAATGAATGAGGACGGCACTATGGCGCGCATGCCGCAGCTAATAGAGGTGGCACGCCAGCATGGTCTCAAGATCATCTCCATCCGCGATCTCATAGCCTACCGCCTCAAGGATGAGACGATAGTAGAGAAGGGTGAGCGCGTTGACCTACCCACTGCCTATGGCCACTTCCACCTCATACCCTTCCGCCAGAAGAGCAACGGCCTGGAGCACATAGCTCTTATCAAGGGCGAGTGGGCCGACGATGAGCCGATACTTGTCAGAGTACACTCTTCCTGCATGACAGGCGACATCTTTGGCAGCAAGCGATGCGACTGCGGTGAGCAGCTACACCGCGCCATGCAGATGATAGACCGCGAGGGCAAGGGTGTAGTGCTTTATCTCAACCAGGAAGGTCGCGGCATAGGCCTCATGGCTAAGATAGCTGCCTATAAGTTACAGGAGCAGGGCCTCGACACTGTTGATGCCAACATACACCTCGGCTATGCTGCCGATGAGCGCGACTATGGCGTAGGTGCCCAGATCCTCCGCGAGATAGGCGTCAAGAAGATGCGCCTCATCACCAATAACCCCACTAAGCGTGCGGGCCTTGACGGCTTCGGCCTCGAGATAGTGGAGAATGTGCCGATAGAGATAGAACCTAATAAATATAATGAGTCGTATCTTTGTACCAAAGCTCATCGCATGGGCCACGAACTGCACTTATAACGATAGGAAGTTTAAATTATCAAATCTAAAATAATAAATTATTGTTAACCTTTAAAAAATTAAAGACTATGAAGAAATTCATTATCGCCGCATGTGTCGGCATTATGTTTGCAGCCTGTGGCAGCAAGCAGGAGACTAAGACCGTTGAGGAGCAGGCTCAGGCTTACGCTGAGCAGATGGATCAGGCCATTGAGGCTGGTGACACCGCCACCGTCAGGAGCTTGGCTGAGGAGATGACTGCCTGGCATGAGGGCCTTTCTGCTGACGATCAGTTGAAGGTGCTGAGCGTTGTTGACATTGATGAGGTTGTTGCCAAGGCTGAGAGCTCTCTCAACATTAGCCTTACGGATGCAGCTAAGCAGGCTGTTGAGGAGGTTGTTGATGCTGCCGCTACCGCTGCCGAGGGCGTTGCCGATCAGGCTAAGGCTGCTGCCGAGGAGGCTGTGAACAGCGCTAAGGAGCAGGGCAAGGCTGCCGTTGACGCCGCAAAGGAGGCAGGCAAGGCTGCCATCAATGATGCTGCCAAGAAAGGTGCCGATGCCATGAATGCCGCTGCCCAGAAGGGTGCCGAGGCTATCAAGCAGGCTGCCGACCAGGGCTCTAAGAAACTTGGCCTCTAATACTGACGTTTGCACAAGGCAAAAAACTAATAAAGGGAGCTAAGGAAATACTTGGCCCCCTTTATTGTACTGTATATGTCTTAGTCTGTCATCAGGTCGTCAATCTGGTCGATGATGTCCTGGTATTTGCGCTGGGTGCTGAAGTGTAGTTTTACGCCTACGGCGCAACCGATAAGGCCGCAGATGACACCAACGATGAGCATGTGCCATTCGCCCTCTGCTCCATATAGGCGATAGGCCTCGTAGGCGAAATAGATGATAAACAGTATGCCGAAAGGTATGCCGAACTTTAGCCATTCGTGGTCGCGTTTCTTGGCGCGTGCCACCTTCTTGCGTGCTGTGAGAATGTCGGTCTCCAGCAGGTGTTTATCGCGGAGGTCCTTGCCGTTCCACAAGGTGTAACAGAAGGATACCACCATACCGAAACTGCACACGAGCCAGAAGCCTATGGACATGCCGCCCATCATGACGAAGGCCCAGTAGCCGTAGGGAATCATGAGGAGTCCGACTGTTGCTATAATGAGGTAGCGACGATTGATGTCCACAACGTTTTTCTTCATGGCCTTGCGCAGCATTCGGTCGCTGATTATTTCCTGTTTCTCTAGCTTATTCTTGAGTATGGTCATCTGTTGACGCATCTCCTCGAGATTGAATACATTTTCCATAGTGTCTAATGTTTTTAGTTCGTTTGTTTTTTGAGTTGCTCTTTGATTCTGAACAGGCGGACGCTGACATTCTTGGCAGAGATTCCGACTATCTGGCCAATCTCATCGTAGCTGAGGTCTTCGAGCCACAGCAGTACGATGGCGCGGTCAAAGGGTTGCAACTTGGAAATGCGGCGATGGAGGAGGTCCACCTGTCGCGTGTCTTCATCGCGGTCTTCAAAGAGGTTGATGTCCATGGTCAACGGCACAGTGGACGAGCGGCGTTTCTTCCTGTCTATGGATATGCAGGTGTTGAGTGCCACGCGGTAAATCCACGTCTTGATGTCGCTGCGGTGCTCAAAGCCGTCAAAGCCTTTCCATAGGTTAATCAGCACCTCCTGAAAGAGGTCGTTGACCTCGTCGGTGTCGTTGGAGAACATATAGCACACTGTGTAGATGGTGCCTTTGTGCTCCGTTACTGTTTGCGCAAACAGTTTCTCTGAAGTGTTCATTGTCTTGTCTGTTTTAGAATCTTTGCCCATTAGACGCAGCAAAGGTATGAAAAACTACAAGTAAATGGAAAAAAGAGGGTAGGGGCCTGTTGTGGGTTAGACTCTCACAGCCTTGAGGATGGCCTCAATCTTGAGTAGCTCTTCGCATAGTGCGTTGACTTCCTTGCCGTCGTGGACAAGCACCGTAATGTCGGCATGGAAGTAACCCTTGTCGCTCTGGATGTTGAGGCCCTTGACATTGAGACCGCGATGCTTGAAGATGGCTTCGGCAATCTGGAAGAGGGTGCCAACCTCGTCGGCGCCCTCGGCGTGGATGGTTGTCTCGAAGAGGTGGCCGCGCTGCATATGCCATCTGACAGCGACAATGTTGTTGCCAAACTGACTCTTGAGCTTGTTGGCTTCTTCGCAGTCCAGCTTGTGGAGGGTGAATGTCTGGTTGGCTTCGTCAATATATCCGAGGGCATCGTCACCGGGGATGGGGTGGCAGCAGGGGGCTATATGGCATTGATTGATGGTCTGCTCATCGATTACAAATATTTTCTTACGGTCGATGGCGGAGAGCGCGGGAGTTTTAGAGTTCGGAAGTTCGAATGTTTGAGAGTTGGTGTTTTCAGACTTAGCTGCTGAGGTGCCTGTGCTGCTCTCTTTCTTGACGAAAGGTATCAGGCTACGCCACGAGAAGGATGATGAGCCTTCGCCCTTGCCGCGTCCGCGTAGCATGTGGATATCATCGTCGCCCAAGGCTATGGTGCCTGTAGCCACATCAAGGAGGAAATGGCCTGCGGTGCTGCGCTGATGGAAAATGCGCAGTTTGTCTAGAATGGTGGGATTGTACTCTATGTTGTGGTTGGTCAGGAAGTCGCGCAGCTGTCGTTCTCCCTGGGCCTGCTTCTCGCGGTCTATCTTGCGCAGGCATGCTTGTATCTTGCTGCGGGCTTTGGCTGTGGTGACATAGTCAAGCCACTCGCGCTTCACCTGCAGGGTGCGAGAGGTGAGAATCTCTACCTGATCGCCCGAGTTGAGGGGCTCGGTTGGTGGCACGAGGCGGTGGTTGACCTTGGCACCGATACAGTTGGTGCCGAGGAAAGAGTGGATGGAGAAGGCGAAGTCGAGGGCGGTGGCTCCAGTGGGCATGGTCTTGATTTCGCCTTTGGGGGTAAATACGATTATCTCTGAGGCGAAGAGGTTGAGCTTGATGGTGTCGAGCAGGTCGAGGGAGTCGGGCTGTGGATCATCGAGTATCTCCTTGATGGTGTGAATCCAGCTGTCCATCTTGTCGTCAGCTGTTCCTCTCTTGTCGTCTTGGAGCTGGACTCCATTCGTCGTTGGGGTTTGTGTCTGGGAGTCGGTCTGTGCCGAATCGCCCTGTGGCTTGGCGGGTGAGGAGATGGCAGCCTTCTGGCTTTCATACCTCCAATGGGCTGCTACGCCCTGCTCGGCGATGTCCTGCATGCGGTGGGAGCGTATCTGCACCTCTATCCACTCGCCGCGGTGGCTCATGAGTGTGACGTGGAGTGCCTGATAGCCATTGGCCTTGGGATGGTTAACCCAGTCGCGTGTGCGGTCGGGGTGAAGGGTATAAATCTTGGTTAGCGCCACATAGATATTGAAGCAGGTGTTGACCTCATCCTCGCCTTGCTTGGGTTCAAAGATGATGCGTGTGGCAAGGATGTCGAAGATTTCCTCAAAGGTAACGTGCTTGTCCTGCATCTTCTTCCAGATGGAGTAGGGCGTTTTGATGCGTGCCTCGATGGTGTAGGTGAGCCCCAGGCCGTCAAGGGCGGTGCGGATGGGCGTGGTAAACTCCCGGAAGACAAAGTCGCGCTCGGCCTGGGTGGATGCTAGCTTGTCCTGAATGAGCTGATAGTCATCGGGGTGCTCGTACTTGAAGCTGAGATCCTCGAGCTCATTCTTGATGCGGTTGAGACCCAGTCGGCTGGCAATGGGGGCGTAGATGTAGAGGGTTTCTCCGGCAATCTTATACTGTTTGCTGGGCTGCATGGATGAGAGCGTGCGCATATTGTGGAGGCGGTCGGAGATCTTGATGAGGATGACGCGTATGTCCTCGCTCATGGTGAGGAGTAGCTTCTTGAAGGTCTCAGCCTGCAGCGAGGCTCGCTCGCCGAAGATGCCGCCGGCAATCTTGGTTAGTCCCTCCACAATGCTGGCAATCTTGGTGCCGAAAAGGTTCTGGATATCCTCAAAGGTGTACTCGGTGTCTTCTACCACATCGTGGAGCAGTGCTGCACAGATGCTGGTGGAGCCGAGCCCAATCTCCTCGCAGGCTATGCGTGCCACAGCTATGGGGTGCATGATATATGGCTCGCCTGAGCGGCGGCGCACTCCCTTGTGGGCCTGCTTGGCAAAGTTGAAGGCACGCGTTATGATGTCTACCTTTTTCCTATGATTGGATGCAAGGTAGGCGTCAAGGAGCTTGCGAAATTCCTGATAGACTTGTTGCTCTTCCAGCTCCTCGGGTGTCAACGTATGCTCTTCGGCCGTCATTACTTCACTCTTATCTTTTGGCCGGCACGTATGCGGTCGCCTTTGATCTTGTTCTTGCGCTTGAGCTCAGCCACGGTGGTGTGATTTCGCTTGGCTATCTTGCTGAGGTTGTCACCCTGCTGGATGGTCACCTCGCGGCTGCGGCTTCCGCGTTTCTTGCGTCCATGTGACTTGGAGTATCTATGGCTATTTTTGGACTGTTCATACTTGTGGCTGCTTGTGCTTGCATAGGTGTTGGCCTCGGGTGCGGTAGCGATGTCCTCTTGCTCTGTGGGCTCATTGGTAACGGTAGTGGTGCTGTCGTCATTTGCAGTGTATGTTACTGGAGCCAGTGTGCCCTGATAGATGGAGTCTTCGATGCCTGCAAACCTGACTGTGAGGTCAATGGGCAGTGCGATAGTGCTGCGTCGGCGTCCTCCGGGAATGAAGGTGGTTTTATACTGCGGATTGAAGCTCTTTATCTCCTCTACGCTGATGCCGCAGGCTTTGGCAATCTGCTCCATGCGCATATCATAGTGTACGACGGCAGTATCAACCTCAATGGCCTTTACGGCATGGCGTGCCTTGATGTTGTGCTGGCTATAGTTGTTCATTATATACGTGGCGGCAATGAAGGCGGGCACATAGCCGCGTGTCTCTCGCGGCAGGTAGGGATAGATGACCCAGAAGTCCTTGACTCCGCCAGCCCTGGCTATGGCGCGGCTCACATTGCCTGAGCCGCAGTTGTAGGCAGCCAGCACAAGGCTCCAGTCGCCAAACTTCTCGTAGTCGTGCTTCAGCATGCGGGCAGCTGCGTCGGTGGAGAGGTAGGGGTCGTTGCGCTCGTCCACCCAGCTGTTGATTTCAAGGCCATAGGTCTTGCCTGTGCCGGGCATGAACTGCCACAGTCCTCCTGCCCCGGCGTGACTTCTGGCTCTGGGGTTCAGGCCGCTCTCTATAACGGGCAGGAAACGTAGTACCTCGGGCAGGTCGTAGCGTCCAAGAATGTCATCAAAGATATTGCCGTAGAGGTTATACTTGCCCAGCATCACTGCCACAGAGCGGCGCATGCGTGTAGCATAGCGGTCAATGTAGCTACGTACGGTGCTGTTATAGACGTGAAACTCCTCGGGGGCAGGTATGGCCTTGAGGCGCTCGGCATAGTATTCGTCGTTAAAGAAGGGATTTTTGTCTTCCAATTCCACATCCTCGTCCAGCGGAGAGAGGAAATTGCTTTCAAAGAATGTGTCGGCATCATCCTCCTCGGCCTCTTGCAGGCCAAAGGGGATATCTTCTTCCTGGATGTCGGTGTCGTCGGTCTGTGCTGCAGCCGGTAATGTAACGGCCATCAGCATGGCAACGAGATAATAATGAATCTTATTCATGATGTATGTTTTTCTGGTTAGTGGTCTGTCAAAAGTTGAGGCTGCACTGCACTCCGATGGCACGGCTCTTGCGGCTGCCGAGGTTATTGTTAAGTTCTATGCTGGCTGGCTCAACGCTGAGGCTGAGGTCCTTGCTTATGTCAAAGGTTGAAAGCTGTGCATCTACATATGCATCAACGACAGAAATGAGATATACGCCAAAGAAGGCGAAGATGCTCATGTCGCGATATTTACGATAGTAATCACGTTTGTGTTTGAAAATTTTCTTAAACTGCTCTTCGCGTCCCCTGATGTCGTAGCCCATGGGCAGCATGTTATTATAGGAGGCAGTGTTGGGGTCGTCGTCCATTATGTCAAGGTAGGCCTGCGAGTAGTCGTCGTACATCTGTTGGTTCCACAGCAGGGCGTAGGTGCAGCCTATGAATCCGCCATAGATGATGGGCAGTTTCCAGTATTTGCGATTGTATATCTGACCGGCTCCTGGCAACACTAATGACAGCCATAAGGCTCTCTTGGGGTTGGGCACAAAGACCGATTTGTCGCGCTGTTTGCCCAGTTTGATTTTTTGTGGATTGAGCAGTGTGAGGCTGTCAAGTGTGAAACTCTTGAGCGTGTCGGTGACCTCAGTCCCCTCCATCGGGGTCACAAGAAGAGGCAGCTTTCTGCTCTCCTCCAGCGTGGTCGCCGCTCTGCCGCTAAGCATGAAGAGACAACAGGCTAATATGGCACAGACTGTCTTCAAGGCTTCTTATTTAATGCTGTTTAGCAGTGCGATAATATTTTGCATCTCTTCATCGCCGGCAAAGGTGATGGTAATCTTGCCCTTACCGTCGGCATACTTGGTCTGAACCTTGGTGCCAAGTTTCTTGCTGAGGCTGGTCTGCATGGTCTTGAGCTCCTTGGGCAGGGTGGATGCAGCCTTGACATTCTTGGTGGTCCGGCTTATGGTGCTACCCTGATTGATGTCCTTGACCATCTCCTCCACTTTGCGCACGGAGTAGCCCTTTTTTTGTATTTCGTTAAAGAGTTTTACCTGCTGGGCCGGGCTTTCCAGTCCGAGGATGGCGCGGGCATGGCCTTGGTCAATCTGCTTATTGCGCAGGGCCAGTTGCACGGGTGCCGGCAGCTTGAGCAGACGCAGGTAGTTGGCAACGGTGGCGCGTTTCTTGCCGACCTTCTCAGCCACGGCCTCCTGCGTGAGGTTCATCACCTGCTGCATATTGCTATAGGCCAGTGCTATCTCAATGGCATTGAGGTCTTCACGCTGAATGTTTTCCACCAGCGCCATCAGGGCTACGCTCTCATCGCTGGCCTTGCGCACATAGGCTGGTATGGTGGTAAGGCCGGCCAACTGGCTGGCCCTCCAACGACGCTCACCGGCTATAATCTGGTAGGTGCCGTCGTCCATCTGGCGCAGGGTGATGGGCTGCACAATGCCTATCTGCGCAATGGAGTCGGCCAGCTCCTGGAGTGCCGTCTGGTCTATCTCACGACGCGGCTGATTGGGGTTGGCCACAATCTTGGCTATCTCTATCTCGTTGATGGAGGAAGAGCCCTGCGGATTGATATCGTCGGTGGATATCAACGCGTCAAGTCCGCGCCCGAGGGCTTCATGTTTCTTGTTTGGAAATTTCTTATGTGGAGGCATTGTGTGTTTGTTTTATGTTTGATATTGAGCCATGCCCGGCAGTAAACAAGGGAAGGATTAAGTACGGATTGAGGCCGGGCTTCCTTTTTTCTTAATACGGGTTATCAGCTTATGCTTTCTGCTTGCTAAGAATCTCCTTGGCCAGAGCCAGGTAGTTACGTGCGCCCTTGGCGTCAGCGTCATATTGCACGGCAGCCATACCATGAGAGGGTGCTTCGCTCAATTTGACATTGCGCTGTATTACGGTCTTAAAAACAAGGTCTTCAAAGTGGCGCTTTACTTCATTGTATATCTGATTGGCCAGTTTGAGACGGCCGTCATACATGGTAAGCAGGAATCCCTCTATCTGCAGGTCGGGATTGAGCTTGCGCTTAATGAGCTTGATGGTGTTAAGCAGCTGTGCGATACCCTCAAGGGCAAAGTATTCGCACTGTACCGGTATTATTACAGAGTCGGCAGCAGTGATGGCGTTGACCGTGATGGAACCCAGCGAGGGACTGCAGTCGATGAGGATATAGTCATACTCGCTCTTCATTGGGGTGAGCATCTTCTTCATCAGCAGTTCGCGTCCCTCATTGATAGCAAAGAGTTCCCTCTCAGCTCCGGCCAGAGTGACGTGGCTTGAGATAATATCAAGGTTTGGCACATCAGTAGTATAGATGGCTTCATGAGGATCTGCCCCATTGATAAGGCAGTCGTATATAGTGCAGTCAATGTTGCCTACCTCCAGGCCAAGGCCCGATGAGGAGTTGGCCTGCGGGTCGGCATCCACAAGCAGCACATTTTTCTCCAGCATGGCCAGCGAGGCCGCCAGGTTAATGGCCGTGGTGGTCTTGCCCACACCGCCTTTCTGATTGGCAATAGCAATAATCTTTCCCATGTCGATAGTCTTTTTGTTGCCTATATCGGCTAATATAGCGTGCAAAGTTAGTGCAAATCGAGTGAAAAACCAAATTTATTTGAGTTTTTCCGAGGTGCAGCCTAACTTCACTGGCATAATATGGCAAAGTTAGTGTTTTATTTCTTGTTTGGCCGTATATGGCTGCTATTTTATGCTTAATAATCTTAAAAAGTATTACCTTTGCCATAAAATTGGAAGAAAATATGCGTCCTTTAATCTTATTATCTAATGACGACGGCTACCAGTCGCGTGGCTTGGCAGCGCTGATTGAGGCAGTACGCCCTTTGGGTGATGTATTTGTCTGTGCACCCGATGGCCCGCGTTCCGGCGCCAGTTGCTCAATAACTACTGAGGTGCCTGTAAGCTACCGCCACATACGCTCGGAGGAGGGCCTCAAGATATATTCGTGTAGCGGCACGCCCTGTGTGTGTGTCAAGCTTGCCCTCGACGAACTGCTTATGCGCCAGCCCGACCTCATCGTGGCGGGTATTAACCATGGCAGCAATGCCTCTATCAATATGCACTATTCTGGCACTACGGCGGTAACCACCGAAGCAGCCCTTCACGGCATACCATCGGTAGCCTACTCGCTCGACAATCACGATCCCTCGGGTCGCGTGGAGCACCTGGTCCCGATATGCGCCCACATAGCTAAGCTGACATTGGAGAACGGATTGCCCTACGGCTCATACCTCAATGTCAACTTCCCAGATGTGGAGGAGATAAAAGGCATACGCGTATGCCGTATGGCCTACAGCCGATGGGTGGAGGAGTTTGAGCCCTGTCCGCGCAGCCGTGGCGGCCACCACTTCTGGCTCACCGGCGAGCAGGTAGATGACGAACCAAACAACGACACCACAGACCTCTGGGCTATGCGTCACGACTATGCTGCCATCACCCCTATCATGGTTGACCCCACCGACCATAAGTTGATACAAACCATGCAAGATTGGGATTTGTGAGAAGCAATAAACGTTAACCAATAACCACTGTGCCGCGAGGTGGCCTCGCGGACCCACCTCAGGATTTGGCTAAATCTCAAATTTCCACCTCACAATCATGAAATATTTCCTCATAGCAGGCGAGGCAAGCGGCGACCTACATGCCGCTAACCTCATGCGCGCTATAATAGCCCGAGACAGCGAGGCGCAATTCCGCTTCTATGGCGGCGACAACATGCAGGACGCAGCAGGCAGCTGCGGCATCATGCTACGCCATTACAAGGACATAGCCTTCATGGGGTTCATCACAGTGATACTCCATCTGCGCACCATCCTGAGCGCCATGCGCAGCTGCCGCCAGAGCATCATGGAGTGGCAGCCCAATGTGCTGATACTCGTGGACTATCCTGGCTTTAATTTAAAGATAGCCAAGCAGATTAAGGCTCACACAAACATACCAATATATTATTATATATCTCCAAAGATATGGGCATGGAAGGAGCGCCGTATTCACGCCATCAAGCGCGATATCGACGAGATGTTCTCCATCCTGCCATTCGAGGTTGACTTCTACAAGCGACACTCATACCCAATCCATTATGTAGGCAACCCCTCTGTGGACGAAATTAGTGAGTGGAAGAAAGAACGCAAGGCAAATCTCCAACCTCCACTCTCCACCCTAAAAACCATAGCATTACTGCCTGGCTCGCGCATCAACGAGATAAAAGCCAATCTTCCCCTTATGCTCCAGGCAGCTATGCCTTACACCCAGCGAGGTTATCAGTTGGTCGTTGCCGGTGCGCCAAACATTGAGGACTCCCTTTACATGGAACTGTCAAATTCCGACAGCCAATTCTCAATTTTCCGCGGAGGCTCCTTTGAGCTGCTGTCAGTCAGTGAGGCCGCCCTAGTAACCTCAGGCACCGCCACCCTGGAGACAGCATTGCTGCGAGTGCCCCAGGTGGTATGCTACTACATGCGGGCAGGGTGGTTTGTAAACCTGCTGCGCAAGTTCCTGCTCAAGGTGAAGTACATATCCCTTGTCAACCTCATCGTGGACCGCGAACTGGTGCCCGAGCTTGTGGCCGGCCAGATGACTCCTGCCAACCTGTCCCGCTACATTGCAGGCATTGTAAAAGGCGGGGCCGACCGCGAAGCACAGCTCAAGGGCTATGAGGAGATGGCCCAACGACTCGGCGAGCCAGGCGCTCCCCAGCGTGCTGCCCAGATAATCTGTCGGAAACTCAAAGAACGGTGAAAAGAGAAAAACTACGATTGTGGAGAAAAAACGCCCACGCGATGTAACCTGCATCCCACGTGGCGGGACTTTTTTCCCACGCAACGGGAAAAAAGTCTCGTTGGCAGGGAAAAAGTTCCCGTTAACTGGCAGAAAAGTCCCGTTTAGCAGGAATTATGTAAAGTCGTAAGTCTGCACCAGTTCGTCGAAGATATCTGCATCAGCGAAGTCAGTATATTGGCGAAAGACAGTTGCAATCATCTGCATCTCGTCACGAGTGAGCATCCTCTCGCCCTTTTTCAGACGGTCGTAGGTGCCCTTACTGCCCAGCTGCTCACTCAATATTACACGGATATTGTAGCGTGCATCGCGACTGGTCAGACTGCTAAAACCTTTGTCAAATCCCTTAGCCAGTACGACCTTTTCTGCCCTTACGAAACACGAATACTTGCCGTCGGCCCATGCAGCCGGCAGCATACACTTGGCGTAACGCCATCCCTTGGGCGCGTTAGAGAAGACAATGTGCCGCAGACGCTCTGACGCCTCCTGGCATTTGCCGTTTGCGCATATTACTCAACTGGTGGGTACGTGTTAATTTCTATTTACTTCTCAACAAACTCCCTGAGCTTTTTTCGAACAACCTCCATATCACACGGGTGATTTCGAGATATTTTCTTGTTATGACCAAAATCAGTATAGTCTATTGTTACAAGCTTAATACCGTGTTCTGGAAGTACTTTGCGGCGTCTTTCGTCATAAATACGGCGCTGTTCTCCACGCGAAACACCACTAATAGTCTCTCGCTTGTCGAAAAAAGGTACAGCTCGACTATGCTGGTACTCATTATATTCTACAACAAGCCCCAAATCTTCATAGTAGGCATCAACAGGCAATAGTCTTCCTTTTTTCCCGTCTTTACTATCGCCTCTAAGAAAATCAAATGTCTTTTGTCGGGAAGCTTCTCTTCCTAGGACTTGATTGCATAAATCAATGACATAACTCTCATCGCTACCTTCTCGTGGTTTATACGACATCAACTGTTTAACGAACTCGCTCATAATCGAATATTTATGTTGGCAATTTGATAAAAAAGAACTGTCACCCAATTTAAGCTAATTGCTTTGTGCTTTTTCTAGCTGTTTGCCCGTAAGGGAAATTTTACTCCCGTCCATATATGTGATCGTGGCCGAAGTAATTTTCGTATGATATGACATATCATAGTCTAAGGATGCGAAATAATAAGGCGTTTGGCATGAAAAGATATGCCCATATTTATACTCATAATCATTTTTCTTCATCATATATGATAATAAATTGCCAGTTTCAATAATATCATAAAAATCATGATAATTCTCCATTGATCTAGGCGCTGGAGTAATGGGGCCAGTCATCCTGCATTTCCAATAAGAACCTCTAGTACGTAGCTCTCTCAGAGGTTCGTTTACCCTATCTAGAATTTGCCCTGTTATATCTACGTATTTGATTTTCCTTGTAGAAAAATTTATTATGGATACCTCCAATTGCAGAGGTTCGTCAGGAGCGAAAGCAATGTTTCCGACCTTAAGTAAAATTGGAGCATGCTGCTTGACATACTTTATGTAGGCAGTGAAGGCAGACTGTTCTTTTTCTATTTCTCTTTTTAGTTCAAACTTAGCCATCATTTCTTCTAAATCAGCCCTACGTTGTTTCTCCGTTGGAACTTCTTCAATGAAAGTGTATATCGAATCTCCCACATACAGGATTATAACATTTTGCATCTCACAAAACAAATCTTTATCGGCATCCAAATGATTTAATGTAGATTTGTTTATATATTTTTTATTTTTGTCAGGCTCAATCTTGTCAACGACAGTTTTTTCTAAGTCCCCGATATTCACACCATCCATAACGTCTAGAACATCTATAAATTCACCATCCTCTACATATTGCTTCCACGAAATACTGTCTATATATAATGTCTTTGTTATTTTGTCATATCCCATTTGTATTGATTGGCAAGAATCAAAACTAAGGTAATCATCATAATATATTTCTTTCCCCTCAGAAGAAGATATAATTTTTAACTTGTTGAGTTTAATGGAATCTCTGATAAAGTTCTTTCTTTCCTCAATGGAATCTTGGACGAACTTTTGCCTTTTTGCTATAGAATCTGCAACAAATTTCTTCCTCTGTTCAATTGAGTCTTTAACAAATTCTATTCTCCATAAATCTGCTTCATGTGCGTAATATTTATCAATTCTGACTCGAATATTATTCTGCATTTCAATCAAATGTGATATCTCCATCTTGACCTTATATACACCTGTGTCTTTTAGGATCTTAGAAAGTTTTTCACCCTTATGTAATTCATCGCATATGCCAACAATTATACCCATTTTATGTTGATTGTATACATATACTCTGTCTTCTTTTTTGTCATATGCATATATATGGAATTCCTCTCCGTCTTTTGCAATATCACAGCGTTCAGGCAGCTTATAGCCACCAACTTTATCGTAATCAGGATAATAACCTATTAGATTATGTGAGCCATCCACTTTAAAACGATACTCTTGGGCATTAATAACCATAGGGCACAATAATGCCACCAACAACAAAGAATAGCCTCCAATTATTCTTGATAATTTCTCAAGAAGTAAAACCAAGAAAGTCGCCATTTGCTTTTATTGTTTCCCTGTCAACTCCCCAAGGCGGATTGTGTCATTATGATTGGGTATATATACAAAAAGAGCGTGGGAGTTCTGTCCTGTTACTCGTCCCACACATAGAGGCTCTGGCATCGCCCAATCAGTCCGAACGAGCAATGCCGAAGCCCACGCCGATATGTACACTTATAACCACAAAGCAAGAAAACCTGTAAGCTCTATCGTGCTTATGGCTGTTGATACATACCCAATGGGCGTCATTGTTGCCTTGTTTGCCTGACTGATTGTTTGAAATTGCCAGTTTCCTATGTGCCAAGAACAAAGCGCAAGTACGCCTTTCTATATATTTTCTTATCCCGATTAACCCACCCTCTTGCGGGCCTCGGCAAAGAATGGTGCAAATTTATTGAGAATTTTTATTCTGACAAATTTTAAGAACAAGAAAAAACTTTTCCCCCTTTTTATATAGACCATCTACCTGCCACAGGCTGCGGGAGTCCAGCAGCGGAAGAAGCGCAGCACTTTATCTTTGTCGTAGCTCTTGCCTTCTTCAAGAAAGCTGGAATCCTGAATATGCAGAACCTTGCCGTTTTCATCGAGTATTACAAAGACGGGAAACCCGAAACGGGCAGGGTTGGCAAGACGCTCCATAACGGCCTTGCCTTGCTCCACACTGGCTTGGTCAGCCTTGCGCGGGTTATAGTTTACATGGATGTAAACGAAGTTTTCGTCAATCACCTTGCTTATGGTGCTGTCGTTGCTTATGAAATCGGCAAACCGCAGACACCACGGACACCAGTTGCCGCCCACCTGGCATACCACAAATTTACTCTCGGCTTTTGCCTCGGCAACGGCCTTGTCTATCTGCTCAATGGGATTGAGACTCTCGTCATAGACTTTTTTCAACCCCGTCTGGGCATTGGCTGTAAGGCTGCAGCAAACAAGTATTAAGCAACTAACAAGCGTTTTCATCTGTTCTCTTTTCACTATTAACTGTTTATGCTCCCCATAGCAGCACGTATGCTGCCGCTGCGGGTATGGCGAGCAGGGCGCTGTCGAAGCGGTCGAGCACTCCGCCGTGACCGGGGAGAAAGCGGCCGCTGTCCTTAATGCCGACAGTACGCTTGAGCTGGCTCTCCACGAGGTCGCCCCATGTGCCGAAGACGCACACGATGAGGCCGAGACCGAGCCAGAAAATCAGAATGCCGTAAATGATGGAAAAAATCCATGCGCCCAGCAGTACTACGATTCCGCCACCCACACTGCCGACCCACGACTTCTTGGGTGAGATGGAGGGGAAAAGCTTGTAGGGAATTTTGCGCCCCAGCGAGCAGCCGAAACAGTAGGCTCCTGTGTCGTTGAGCCACAGGAAGACAAACACGGCCAGCGGCAGCGTGGGGGAATAAATAGGATTGAAGGCCAGCGAGTTGAGCAAGGCTATGGGCAAGGCTATGTATAGATGGCCGGCAAAGGTGTATGCCCAGGTCTTGATGGGGTCTGGCTGTTTGAAGTATAGTCCGCTGACCAGTACAAAAATTAGCGACAGTAGGTAGGGTGCAAACACAGCCGGCCCTGCGCTGCCTGAGCAATAGAGGAAGAAGGCGATAAATAGATAAACGCCGCTTACCACGCTGACGGTGTTGTTGACCTGGGCCAGGTCATGGTCTTCAAGCAGGCTGTTGAATTCGTTGAGCAGCAGGGCTGCCACCACGCAGAACAGCACGCAGAACGTGGACATTCCGAGAAGCAAGCATCCAACGATGACTACTACAAACAGTGCGCCTGACAATGCGCGCACCACTGCGTTTGGCATCTGCATTCTCTTATTTTCCATCTTCTTGCTCATCATCTTCAGTGTCTTTTTTTGCTACATCGGGCATCAGCTTGTCTATCTCTGCCTTCTGCTCGGCCTCTTTCCTGTCTGCTTCCTTAGCCTCGGCCTCGGCACGCTCCTTGGCAGCGCGCTCATTCTCTGCTATTATCTCATCCGAGCGGCTGGTCCACTGACGCTTGCCAAACACCTCCTCAACGTCCTCGGCAAAGATGACCTCCTTGTCCATAAGCTGCTGGGCCACCTTGGCATGGCCATCGCTGTGCTCGGTAAGTATCTGCTTGGCCCTGTCATACTGAGAGGCTATCAGGGCTTTTACCTCCTCGTCTATCTGCTTGGCAGTAATGTCGGAGTAGGGTTTCTGGAAGTAGTCCTGCTGGGTAGTATAGTAGCTTATATTATAAAGGTTGTCGCTCATGCCATAGTAGGCCACCATGCTGAAGGCCATCTTGTTGGCACGCTCCAGATCGTTGAGCGCACCGGTAGATATGTGACCAGTAAAGAGTTCCTCTGCGGCACGTCCGCCCAGCAGCGAGCAAATCTTGTCGAGCATTTGCTCCTTGGTGACATTGACTCGCTCCTCAGGCAGATACCATGCTGCACCCAAGGCTTGTCCTCTCGGCACAATGGTCACCTTGATGAGCGGGTCGGCATATTGGCAGAACCACGATATGGTAGCATGTCCGGCCTCGTGGATGGCTATGCTGCGCTTCTCGTCTTGGGTCATGACTTTGGTCTTCTTCTCCAGACCGCCGATTATGCGGTCTATGGCGTCCAGGAAGTCCTGCATGCCCACTGCCTGCTTGTCGCGACGGGCGGCAATGAGGGCAGCCTCGTTGCAGACATTGGCTATGTCGGCGCCCGAGAATCCGGGCGTCTGCCTTGACAGCAGCTCCAGATTGACTGTCTCGTCCATCTTCAGTGGCTTGACGTGTACAAGGAATATCTGCTTCCTCTCAGGCAGGCCGGGCAATTCCACATGAATCTGGCGGTCAAAGCGGCCGGCGCGGAGCAGGGCCTTGTCCAGAATATCTGCGCGGTTGGTGGCGGCCATCACTATGATGCCGCTGTTGGTGCCAAAGCCGTCCATCTCGGTCAGCAATTGGTTGAGGGTGCTCTCACGCTCATCGTTGCCTCCCATGGCCGGGTTGCGCCCGCGGGCACGTCCCACGGCGTCGATCTCATCAATAAACACTATGCAGGGAGCCTTCTCCTTGGCTTGGCGGAAGAGGTCTCTTACTCGGCTGGCACCAACGCCTACAAACATCTCCACAAAGTCGCTGCCCGATAGGGAGAAGAACGGCACACCGGCTTCGCCTGCCACGGCCTTTGCGAGCAGAGTCTTACCGGTGCCCGGAGGACCAACGAGTAATGCTCCCTTGGGAATCTTGCCACCCAGCTCGGTGTATTTCTTGGGGTCTTTCAGAAACTTGACAATCTCCTGCACCTCCTGCTTAGCCTCGTCCTGACCTGCCACATCATTGAAGGTGATATTCAGCTTGCTTCCCTTTTCGTAGAGTTGAGCCTTGCTCTTGCCTACAGAGAAGATGCCGCCGCTGGCACCGCCTGAGCGGCGCATAAGGAACACCCACAGGCCGACAAACAGCAGCACGGGCAGCACAATATTGAGGAACAGCGAACCGATAAAACTGCTGTTGGAGTCATATTGTACCTTGCCGCTGAAGTGCTTGGCAGCCCTCTCGGCAGCGATAAACTCATCCACATCGCTCACCGAGGGAAACTCAGCCACCACCGAAGGGTCGCGGCCTGCCTCGGCAGCCTTGCCGTAAATTTCGCCGACATAGGGTTGCTGTATATACATCTTGACATTGCCGTCACCCTTGTTGACCACGATGTTGCGGGCCCAGCCTTTCTGCACATACTCTTGGAACTCAGAGTAGCTCACCTCCTTCTGGAAGCTGCCAGACTGACTGGAGTTGGTGTAGAACATATAAGCCAACAGCAGGATTACCACCATATATGTCCAGTTCAAATTGAACTTGGGCATCTTCATGTTGTTATTGTTGTTGTTTGCCATTAATAAAAATTTTAGGATTTTTATTTGGTATTTAAGTCTTTATGTCGAGCCACCCAGCCTCCTAAAAGGGAGGGTTAGGGGAGGGGATTCCAGTTTTCAATCCTCAATGGTCGTTAGTTTGGTGTCTTCCCAAAGATGTTCCAGATCATAGAACTCGCGTGCCTGCGGCTGCAGTATATGCACCATGATGTCGCCGTAGTCCACTGCCACCCAGTAGGCATTCTCCAGTCCACTCACACCAATGGCTTTCTCGCCCAGTTTTTCGCGGGTCATATCGCTTACCGAGCCGGCTATGGCCTCAATTTGCGTACTGCTGTTCGCCTGGCATATCACAAAATATTTGCATATCGCGTCCTTGATATTTGAGAAGTCGGCAACGACAATGTTGTGTCCCTTTTTCTCCTGAATACCCTCAATGATTGTTTTGAGCAGCTGCTTAGTATTAGACATTTCTGTGTGTAATTCGTTAATTTAGTTTTATTGAACTGCAAAAATACTATTTTTTTTGGGTAAGAAGCATTTTTTTTGCCGATTTCTTTGCCGTGTAATGAAAAAGTTATACTTTTGCATCGCAAACTGATTGGGATATGGTGTAATGGTAACACTGCAGATTCTGGTCCTGCCTTTCCTGGTTCGAGTCCGGGTATCCCAACCAACAAGCGGCAGCTGAAGCGATTTCGGTTGCCGCTTAACATTTGTGAGAAGACATAAGTTAGCCGCCGACATTTTGCCGACGGCTTCTACTCCCTATATATTAAATAAGGTGTAGCATTTTCCATTCAAAAAGCGTTGTTATAAAAAAAAGAAAGGGAAGAATGAAAAATACCGATCGCCGACAAAGTCTTCGCGATGCCTCCGGCATTCTTGATGAGGGAGCCATGAAATGACGGGGACGTATGAACCCCAAAAATCTCAAAAAAGCTGCGTAATCTGCCTCGTCTGCGTCAATCAGCATGACGCGAAGCGGCCATTCTAAACAGGCTGAAGTTCACACTGCCGTAGGCTCGGTGTTCTGCGAAGTGAGGATTGGCCGAGAAGTTGTAATCCTTGCCATGCTCCAGCACAAACAGCCCTTCGGGTGCCAGCATCTTCGAGCCCAGCACCAGGTCGGGCAGTTCGGCCAGCTGGGGTAGGGCATAGGGAGGGTCGGCAAACACCAGGTCAAACTGCTCATGGCACCGGGGCACGAATTTTAGCACGTCAGCCTTCACGGCACAGGCGGCAGGGTCGTTGAGGGTGTTGAGCATCTTGCGGATAAACGAGAAATGCTGGTAGTCTTTCTCCACGCATACCACCCGGCCGGCGCCGCGCGACAGCAGTTCCAGGGTTATACTGCCAGTGCCGCCAAAGAGGTCCAGGGCACGCAGTCCCTCAAAATCCAGGTAGGCACGCAGCACGTTAAACAGATTTTCCTTGGCGAAGTCGGTGGTTGGCCTCGCCTTGAAGGTCTGCGGCACACTGAAATGCCGTCCCTTGTATTTTCCCGTTATCGCACGCAAGATACCTTAGTTTTTTGGGGGGGAGCTACACCTCGTAGGCTTTAAGCAGGTGTACCTTCAGGTCGTAGGGAAACTCCTCAATCTTGGCGATGGGATGGTGGCTCAGCTCCTCATTGTCATCCATAAAGAAGGCGTTGAGCCCTATCTTGCCAAGGCTTTCTGCCAGCGTGGCAGCCTCGGGGCCGAAGCCGCTGACATACACCCGCTCGCCGTCGGCACTGAGGCCAAAGCGCTGTGCTATGCCCGCAATGAAGTAGAGGCTGTCGGCAGGGTTGTGGATGTTGTAGGTATTAGCAAAATGCAGCTTGCCCTGTTCCACCACCACCAGCGTCAGCTTGCCTTCGCATAGGTAGCAGTATAGTCGCGGCAGTGTTGAAGAGAAGGGGTATCGGGCCACATATTGTCGCATCAGCGCTGTCAGGTTGCTGTGAAGTTTGGCTGCGGGGAAATAGTCCGTCAGAGTGTTGCCGGCGTCGCGGTCAATCGAGAAAAGCAGTAGGGCGTTGAGGTAGGGCAGGGTGTCGTAGCACACCTTGCTGCGTCCTTTGAGCGACGGGAAGTTAAAGTAGTAGATGTCCGCGGCATCGTCTTCGTCAAACTCCTTAAGCGGCACCAGCAGCGTAGGCTCATCAGTAAAGATGTCCACAAAGTCATAGTCTTGCTGCGCCATGTCGGTAGCCTTGATGGCTTGGTGAACATTGGCGTTGAGCGAAATGTCCGGATTGTTGGGGCATACGGCATAGTCCGGCAGCATATTGCGAAGCCTGTCATACGAGGCAAAGATAATGCGGTCGCGGCTTACCCTGATAGTCAGTGAGTCCATGGTCTTATCCTATTTGACGGCAAAGATACAAATTAATTGGGAATTTTTAGAAATTTCTAATTCCTAATTTCTAATTGCCGCTTCGTTCTCAGACTTTTTTAGTATGTTGGCACCGGCTTCGCCGACAGCCAACTAAAGTCTCTTTAAGAGAATATTGCTAAAAGAGCAATTTCTTGCGATGCCTGCGGCATCCCCAATTCCTAAGCTACCGTCCTGGTCTGCCCCATCCGCCACCGGGGCCGTTGCCCCATCCGCCGCGGCGTTCACCGCCCTGTCGTCGGTCGCCGTTGTTGCGATTCATCATATCGGGGTGTTCGCCGGCTCTGATGCGTCCGTCCTGTCCACCCAGTATGTTCAGGCGGCAGATAAAGTGGAGCATAAAGTAGGAGTTGATGGCATTGCTGCGCGAGTCGCGGCGCATCTGTGCGTTGATGGTGCGGCTGATGTTGCTCTGTCGGTGCAGCAGGTCGTAGAACTGCAGCGAGATAGTCGCCGCCTTGTTCTTCATCAGCGCCTGCGAAATCTGGGCATTCCATATCAGCTCGTTAGTGTTCATCGACGCATCGCTGTATCCGCGCCTTGAGTTCATCGACAGGTTGGTAGAGATGCTGAACCCAAAGCCAGTGGTGTACTGCACGTTGCCACCATAGGCAAAGCGGTAGGTGTCCAGGTTGGCCTGCGACTGCAGGGTGCTGCGCGAGTGCTCATAGGTGATGCTGCCGTTGAGTCCTAGCTCAAAGAGCCCCAGTCTGATGGAGCCGCGTGTGCGCTCGGTAATACTGGAGGTGCGCATAGTGTTCTTCCGGCTGTCGCTGTTGCCCACGCTCATAAAGCCCACGCTGTTGGTGTACCCATAGTTGGTCATGGTGAAGAAACTGAAGGGGCTTTCGTCGCTAAACGAGGTGTTAAACAACCCAAACACGTTGGCCTCCCAGTTGCCGTTGATATTCTCCGGCCTCGTGGTGCGCACACCCGTCTGTTCGTTGTAGCTCACGGCCGACGATATGCTGTTCTCCGTATTGCTGTAGTTGGCCGACAGCCTCAGAGCGCTCTGCGATGACCGCCAGTAGTTAGAGTACTCTGCCCGCAGGTTGTTAGTCCACGACGGCTTCAGCCCGGGGTTACCCTTGGTGATGTTCAGCGGGTCTGAGGTGTCCGTGATGTCCAGCAGGTTAGTCATGCTTGGCTGGCTGGAGTTGCCGCGGTAGTTAAACTCAAAGCGGCTGTCCTTAGAAAATTTGTAGCGCAGCCTCATGTTGGGCGAGAGCTTAAACACGTTGCGCACCACCGTGGTGTCCAGCATGTTCTTCTTATACTCCAGTTTGGTACGCTGCGGCTCCATGCGCACCCCAACGTTAAAGTTGAGAGTCTTGTTATTATACCTCACCCCTATGTTAAAGGCGTGTATGTCGTCATGATATGTGGCGTAGCGTGAGTTCTCTATACTCTTGGCCAGCAGCAGCGAGTCCTCCGGCGGCAGGTAGCCCAGGGGATAGAGAGGGGTGGTGTTGCCGCGGCCGTAGCCGTCCAGCGAGTCCAGCTGATAGAGCGTGCGGTCCTGGTCTTGAAACTTATGCTCATATTCGTAGCTCGTTTGCAGGTATAGGTTTCTCACAATAGGCTCCGTGTAGCTTAGCCGCAGCGAGTAGTTCCAGTTTTTCGAGGGCGACACCGAGTATTGGTTGTTCACCCTGGCGCGGCCCTCCTGATAGTAGTAAATGTCGCTAAGGCTGTAGCTGTGGTTGTGGCTGTTCGAGTAGTTACCGCTGACTTGCAGCGAGATGTTGCGCCCCTTTTGGCTGAGCCTGCGCATGATGTTCAGTTCGCCGCCCACGCTGGTGCTGTTGCTGTTGCCCATCGACGATCGCCCGTTTCTGTTCACGGCAATGGCCGCCAGGTCAGCCGCAATGTCACTTGCATCAGTCATCGAGCGGAATATGGAGTCCAGCGGCTCATTGACAACCGCGTAGGGGTCGTTGTTGAAGGTTGCCGACCGGCTGTTCGAGTGGCTGTTGCTCTTCGAGTAGCTGAACGAGGGCCGGAACCTTAGCGAGGTAAGGCTGTCCGGGTTCCACTTCACGTTGAGGTTCGCGCTAAAGGAGCGCGAGCTGCTGATGCTCTTGCTCCAGCTGTTGGCAAACGAACTTCGGTCGGCCGAGAGGAACCTCTCCGAGCTCGAGGTGTTCTGGTTGTCAGTGCCGGTATAGTTATATCTGGCACCGCCGCCAATCTCAAAGAATCCGCCCTCGCGCTCCTTGAGCCCGTTGTTCCACATACCGTCGGCGCCAAAGCTTTTGGTCGCCGTCAGCCCACTGCGCCCACGGCGGAAGCCGGGGCCCCCGCCGCCAAATCCGCGATTACCCACGTTGTTGAGGTTGCCGTAGAAAGAGATGCGGCTGTTGTCCGTCTTGCCCAGGGCAAACAGTTGGTCCGCATAGCGGTGCTTGTTGCCCACGCTGAGGTCCACGTTTGTAAACCACGCCCTCTTCAGCTTCTGCTTCAGGCGCAGGTCAATCACCGTTTCCTCATTGCCGTCGTCAATGCCCGTCATCTCCGTATAGTCACTCTTCTTGTCGTATGCCTGTATGCTGGCCACAATGTCCGCCGGCAGGTTTTTCATCGCCACGCTCTGGTCGTCCTTAAAGAAGTCCTTGCCGTCCACCCTGATCTGCTTCACCTTCTTGCCGTTGATAGTTATGCTGCCGTCATCGTCCACCACGGCACCCGGCAGCTTCTCCACCAGGCTCTCCAGGTAGGAGCCCTCCGGCACCCTGTAGGCAGCGGCGTTATACACAAAGGTGTCACCCTTCACCTCCACCTTCGAGGCCTTGGCCGTGACCGTAGCCCCCTGCAGGGCCACGGCGTCTTGTTCCAGCAGTATGGTGCCCAGCGCCGCGCTCCTGTTCTGCTTGTCCAGCGTAATGTCGCGATACACCGTCTTGTAGCCTATCGATGAAATCTTCACAATCATTTTGCCGCCCTTGTCGGGCTTGATGATAAAGATGCCCAGCTCGCTTGTAGCCTCGCCGGTGATATACGTGCTGTCAGCCTTCATCACCCTCACGCCGGCCATCTGTATAGGCTCCTTCGTGGCGCTGTCCACCACCTTGCCCGAGATGGTCCACTTGCTCTCCGCGCTGGCCATGGCAGCCACGCACACCAGGCATATCATGCAGATAAATCTGTTCATGTCGTTCAGTCCTTTTTGTTTTAAGTCCTATTATTCATTTTTCCTTTAGACCGCTTTCCCCCCAAAAAGTTTAATTCCCTCCCTTCCCGTTCCGGAAAATATTGCGTCCGGTCCAGTCCGATTACTCTGATTATTCCGATAACTCCCCCTCCTGTCAATCTACCAATAAGAAAAATATGCATCCCCTGCCTTTCGGCTGAGGATGCATACTTTCCATTCAGATTTGTCTTTCTTAAGCTGCGTCAATTAAGCGCCCGGGCTGATAGCACCCGACGGGCAGGCGTCGGCACATGTGCCGCAGTCAACGCATACATCGGGGTCGATGCTGTAGATGTCGCCCTCAGAGATTGCACCTGCGGGGCACTCGTCAATGCAAGTACCGCAAGCAACGCAGTCATTACCAATTACATAAGCCATTTTCGATAAGTTTTAAAGTGTTAGAGTAATCAAGTTTGATAGCGCAAAGGTAGAAATAATTCGGGAATAACTCACCAGAAATGAGTAATATTTTTCATTTCACCCCCTATTTTTCTGCTCATAAATACTAAAATGCCCACTTTTCCGTTAATAAAGAGATATGAAAAAGACATTACTCCTACTATTCCTACTGATAGGCGCCCACAGCCTGCTGCCCACCCGGGCGGCGGCACAAGAGCGCAGGCGCGTGGTGCAAAACAAGCCCTACATCGACCTGCGCCCGTTCCACTACGGATTCTCCTTCGGCCTCCACCAGCAGAGCATCATTATGCCCAACACTGGGTATGTCGATCCCGAGACAGGCCAGCAGTGGTGGGTGAGCAACGACAATTTCAGCCCCGGCTTCACCGTCGGTCTGCTGGGCGAGTGGCGCATTAATCAGTATCTTGGCCTGCGCCTGCAGCCCACGTTGCATTTCGCATCCAAGCATATCACCTTCCGCGAGCAGACCACAGGCCTCACCGACCATCAGGACATGAAGTCCACCTACATCGTGCTGCCCCTCAACCTCAAGGTGGCAGCACCCCGCCACAACAACTACCGCCCCTACGTCATCACCGGCGTCAACGCCATGTATGACCTCACCACCAAGGACCAGGCCAACATAGCCACCAAGCCCCTCAGCCTCAATGCAGAGATAGGCTTCGGCTGCGACTACTACCTGCCCTTCTTCAAGCTCTGTCCCGAGCTCAAGTTCTGCTTCGGCCTCACCAATGTCCTCAAGACCGACCGTTCCAACCTCAACGACAAGTCGAAGGAAGTCTTCACCCACGCCGTCAAGAACGCACGCACCGCAATGGTCGTCCTCACCTTCCACTTTGAATAGAGGAGACCCCCTCTTATCCCCCTAAGGGGGAGGATTTGTCTGACGTGAAAACATTTGCATTTGCAAGCTTTGTTTTTCTCACACAGATTCCATGTTTTTTCGTTTTCGGTTACGGCATAAATATCTGATAAAATTTCCGGCAATTTCTGCCAAAGCCTACCTCCAGACTTGGTAATAAATTCCTAATTTCTAATTTCGTAGAAGACGTGCGCACACAATTCATAGTCATAGGCAAGACCGTGTCCAAGCCCTTGGGGCAGATGATTGACGACTACATAGGACGCATATCCCATTTCGTCCCTTTCGCCATGGAGGTCATCCCCGAGCTCAAGAACGCCAAGGCCCTCTCACGGGAGCAGCAGAAAGCCGCCGAGGGCAAAGCCCTGCTTGCCAGGCTCAAGCCCTCCGACCATGTAGTGCTCCTTGACGAGCGCGGCACCCTGCGCAGCTCCCTCGACTTTGCCGCCTATGTACAGCGCCAGCACGACAGCCCGGCCCAGCGCATAGTCTTCGTCGTGGGAGGCCCCTACGGCTTCTCCCCCGATGTCTATCAGCGCGCCGACGACAAGGTCTCCCTGTCCCCCATGACCTTCTCCCACCAGATGGTGCGCCTCCTCTTTGTCGAGCAGTACTACCGCGCCCTCACCATCATCCACCATCTGCCCTACCACCACCAGTAATCCTCCCCCCGGGCAGCCCGCCATTCATCTTAGCTTCTAATCTCCCTGCGCCTCCACGCCGCGCTTCCTGTTGTGAATTGCTCTCAAATTAGTAACTTTGCACTTGCATAAACAACATCGGTGCCTCCAAGGTGGAGGTGGAAATAGTTGTGAATTGCTCTCAAATTAGTAACTTTGCACTTGCATAAACAACATCGTGGACCAGGGGAGAGTCGAACTCCCGTCCAAACAAGGAAGCCATGCGCTTTCTACATGCTTAGTCAGGCTTTGATTGTCTGCCCTGTGGCCGGAGCCCGACGGCCAACCACAGGACATATCCTCTGAAGAATTTCGCCCAAGGCGCAAGGCCGCCTCAAGCTATCCCCGATTTGCTGCGCCGCCGGTTCAGTACGCTTCGGAGAAAGAGCGACTGGGCGACGTCTCGTTCCGCACCCTGGGCGCAGAATAAAGTAGTCCTACTGTGCTTCAGACTAAGCTGCGAGAGCGTAATTATTTTCGCCAGATAAATTTCTGATAGTTGCGTTTAGAGTGACCGCTATCAACGCACTGCATGCTTACACACCTCTTAGCCTCGCTGTCAAATCCAGTCTGGCCCGGATATCGCGTGGCGGGTAGGGAGAAAATAAACAGAGAAAAGATAATTGACAATTGCTTGCCCTGCTCCTATTATCTCTTCTCCATTGTTCTATACCGCCAAGCGGTGATGTAGCGCCTACGGGACTCGAACCCGTGTACCCGGCGTGAGAGGCCGGTATCCTAACCACTAGATGAAAGCGCCAGTTGTGTATTGCTTTAGACGATTTACTATCTTCGTCTAAGCGGAAGCTAGGAGATTCGAACTCCTGGTACGGTTACCCGCACGGCAGTTTAGCAAACTGCTGGTTTAAGCCACTCACCCAAACTTCCAGTCCGCATCTCACTGAATGCGGGTGCAAAGGTAACACCTTTTTCCGAACCGCCAAAAGATTTCGCAAAAAAATTGCCACCACACAACAAAAAAAGTCAGGATTTTCTAATCCTAAAGGACGATTGGCTAACGGTTATTGGCCATTGGCTATTGGTTCATCGCCCTGCGACGCAGCTGCCAGGAATTATATAGGTTGTGCCAGATGGAGTAGAAGCCGCCGGCAAGAGCAGTGAGGGGGTCAAGAAAAGTGTAGCCGAGCCAGATGGCGAAGACAGTGTTCTTCTGACCGCAGCTCTGTGTGGCGCTGACTGTGTCGTTAAACCTGCGGCCGAGCACGCGGCCAAAGGCAAACTGCACGGCGCAGGCCAAGGTTGAGGCTGCGGCTATGCCTATGAGCACGGCCAGCGAGGCGTGGCTGTGGACCAGGGCCTTGACACTGACAGCTATGGCCAGGGTCAGGGAGACGGCCCACAGATAGAAAGCCAAGCCGGCAACAGAGGCAACGGCCCTTACAAAGCGCGGCACCAGCCACCGCAGCAGCATGGCGAGCAACAGCGGCCCCATCAGCAGAGGAAAGACTTTTATTATTATAAGGAGAAAGGAGTGGAGGAAGGTGGCCGAGCCGTCAGGATAAAGCAGTGGCACTGCAGCTGGCACCACCAAGGCCACCACAAGGTTTATCAGCACCGTGTAGGTGGTGAGTGTGCCGGCATTGCCGCCGAGCTTGGCAGTGACGACTGCCGCCGCAGTGGCCGTGGGACATATGAAACACAGCATGGCACTCTCCACTGAAAGTGGCATCATCTGACTTGGCTGCCACCCCCTGGCATTACGCAGCAACAGCAAGGCTACCATCAACAAGGTAAAGAACGCTATCTGCATAATAAGCGCATAGACATGCCAGCGCGCCAGATGTATCTCGCGGGGCCTGACCTTACAGAACGTGATGAAGAGCATCAGGAATATCAGCACAGGCTGCACTACGCCCACAGCGCGCAGCACAGCCGTATGAGTATAGTCCAGCGCCGGAATAGCCGTATATAGGAAATAGCCGGCAATGCCCACCACAATGGCCAGAGGCAGGGTCCACTGCCTTAGAAAGTTCAAAAGCATAGTTGATTGACCTTTTTCACAATCTAACTATTGAATCGCATATCGTAAAATCACCTTTGATTGCATGCCTCGGTAAGGCGATGAGATATGCGCATGGCGCAGAAGTTGGGGCCGCACATGGTGCAAAACTCTCCGCCCACGGCATGGCCCTGCTTATAGTACTCCAAAGCTCGCTCTGGGTCGAGGGAGAGATTAAACTGGTCTTTCCAGCGGAAGTCGTAACGCGCCTTGCTCAAGGCGTTGTCACGAATCTGTGCCCCGGGATGATGCTTAGCTAGGTCGGCAGCATGGGCGGCAATCTTATAGGCCACCACTCCGGCGCGTACATCATCGCGATCGGGCAGACCCAGATGCTCCTTGGGCGTAACATAACACAGCATGGCCGTGCCATACCACCCTATCATGGCAGCGCCAATGGCGGAGGTGATATGGTCATAGCCCGGGGCAATGTCTGTCACCAATGGGCCAAGGGTGTAGAAAGGCGCCTCGTGGCACTTGTCAAGCTGGCGGTCCATATTGGCGCGAATCTTGTCCATCGGCACATGACCGGGGCCCTCGATGAAGGCCTGCACATTCTTGGCCCAGGCGTGCTCTACCAACTCGCCCATAGTGTCGAGTTCGGCAAACTGGGCACGATCGTTGGCATCGTTGATAGACCCTGGCCTGAGACCATCGCCCAGTGAGAGGGCCACATCATAGCGGGCACAGATGTCGCAGATATCATCAAAATGCTCGTAGAGGAAATTCTCCTGCCGATGGCGCATACACCACTCAGAGATAATGCTGCCGCCGCGGCTGACCATGCCGGTCAGTCGCTCTTGAGAATAGGGCACATTCTTAAGGCGGATGCCGCAGTGGATGGTGAAATAGTCAACGCCCTGCTCGCACTGCTCAATCAGAGTGTCGCGGAACATGGGCCAGTCGAGCTCCATGGCACGGCCATTGACTTTCTCCAGCGCCTGATAGATAGGCACGGTGCCCACCGGCACGGGGCAATTGCGGATTATCCACTCGCGGGTCTCGTGAATATTCTGTCCGGTGGAGAGGTCCATCAGTGTATCGCCACCCCATTTGCAACTCCAAATAGCTTTCTCTATCTCTTCATCTATGCCCGAGGAGGTAGCCGAGTTGCCGATATTAGTATTGATTTTTACAAGAAAGTTGCGGCCTATTATCATGGGTTCCGCCTCTGGATGATTGATATTTGAGGGAATGGCAGCACGCCCTGCGGCAACCTCCTGGCGCACAAACTCGGGGGTAATGTGGCTCTCGATGCCCAACTGCTCGCAGTTCATACGCTCGCGGATGGCCACATACTCCATCTCGCGGGTGATAATGCCCTGACGGGCATAGTACATCTGTGTGAGCTGATGGCCAGGCTTGGCTATGAGCGGCATAGTGGTGTTAGGAAAACGCACGTTGCTGAGGGTTGGGTCTGTGGCACGCTGACGTCCATACTGAGAGCTGAGCTCCGTAAGCCGGAGCACATCGCCGCGCTGCTCTATCCACGGAGTACGCAGTCGGGGCAACCCCTGGCGTATATCGGTCTTGACGGCGGGATCGGAGTATGGGCCAGAGGTGTCATAGACCATAACCGGATCATTGTCCACACGGCTGGCTGAGCCATCAGCGTTCTTGGTCACCGTAGGGGTTAGTTCTATCTCACGCGCGCCCACGCGCAAATCATTATAAATATGCCCCTGCAGGTACACTTTCCTGGAAGACGGATAGGATATAGTGAAAGATTCTTTCATCTCTTTTTTCTAATTAATAATAGTTGGCTTTTAGTTTGTTTGGCAAAGGTAATCATAATTTAAGGAACTTATTTCCATCGGGAGACTTTTTCTTGCTTTTTTCCGCTACTTTCGCCAAGACGACTTGTCGTTTCGGGCCATCAACGGGCAAAGTGTGTGTTTTTTTGATACCATTATGCTAGCAGATAATTGAAAAGTGGTAAATTCGCAGGCGTATGCGGAATATGGCATATGCCTCCCCTCTCTCCTCCGCATCAGCAAGAAAACCTTTTCTATCATGATAAGACACATTAAACTTAAGAAAGGTCTTGACCTGCGCCTCAAGGGACAGGCTGCACTCAGTTTTAGCACGCTACCCGTGGAGGGCACCTACTCCGTGATGCCTGACGACTTCTATGGTTTTAAGCCTCGCCCCGTGGTGAAAGAAGGCGACAGCATAAAGGCCGGCGAGCCCTTGTTTGTGAGCAAAGACTGTCCCGAGCTGAAGGTGGTTTCGCCCGTAAGCGGCCATGTGAGCGCCATAGTGCGCGGCGAACGCCGAAGGCTACTGTCCATCAACGTGGAGGCCAGTGCACAGCAAGAGCATAAATCATTTAGCTGCAGCGCTGCCACGGCTGATGATATCAAGTCGCTGCTATTGGAGGCTGGCCTGTTTGCGTTTATCAGACAGAGGCCCTTTGACATCGTGGCCAATCCGCAGGACACCCCCAAGGGCATCTTTGTGACCGCATTCAGCAAGATGCCGCTGGCGCAGGATTTCTCTTTTGCTCTTAAAAGCGAGGAGGAGCACCTGAAGGCAGGCATCAAGGCCCTGTCCACCATTGCCAAAGTCAGTGTAGGCATATCACCCGAACAGGAAGAGACCTTGGCTCCACTGCTGGACGATGCCGACGTCTATGTTATTAGCGGCCCCAACCCTGCCGGCAATGTAGGAGTGCTGATCAATCACACAGACCCCATCAACAAGGGCGAGGTAGTATGGACACTCGGTGCCGAGGAGGTGCTTT
The DNA here is from genome assembly GCA_902788275.1 of uncultured Bacteroidales bacterium. Taxonomy (GTDB): domain Bacteria; phylum Bacteroidota; class Bacteroidia; order Bacteroidales; family Bacteroidaceae; genus UBA6382. The sequence continues at coordinate 90,009 of CADAJV010000001.1, forward strand.
TTATTGGTCGCCTGCTTAAAGAAGGCAAGGTTGACCTTACCCGCACCCTGGCTGTAGCCGGTGCCGAGGTTAAGAAGCCCGCATACGTCAAGACACTCATCGGTGCGCCCATATCTGCCCTGCTAAAGGACAACCTACACCGCACCGAGCACATTCGCATTATCAACGGCAATCCGCTGGTGGGCATCAAGACAGACATCAACGGTCATCTCTCAGCCCGCGCCACCGAGCTCACAGTGATACCCGAGGGTGACGACCGCGATGAAATTCTCGGTTGGATTATGCCTCGCCTCAACGACTTCTCCACCAACCGCAGTTATTTCTCGTGGCTGCAGGGACGCAAGAAGATATATAACCTCGACGCACGCATCAAGGGCGGCGAGCGCCATATCATTATGAGCGGTGAATATGACCGCTATCTGCCCATGGACATCTATGCAGGCTATCTTATTAAGGCTATCCTCACTGCCGACCTTGACCGCATGGAGGCACTGGGCATCTACGAGGTGGCTCCCGAGGACTTTGCCGTAGCTGAGTTTGCCGACTCCTCCAAGCTGGAACTGCAGCGCATTGTACGCCAGGGATTGGATCTGCTCCGCAAGGAAGGATAAGAAAATAATTCCTATAGTAACTGTAGTAGCTATAGCATCTATAAATAAAACAAAATACAATGAATTTCATAAAGAAGACATTCGATAAGGCACGGCCAGCATTCAACGAGGGCGGCAAGCTGAAGAGTCTGCGCTCTGTGTTTGAGGGATTTGAATCCTTCCTTCTTGTGCCCAACGCCACCAGCCAAAGTGGAGTCAGCATACACGATGCCATCGACTCCAAACGCATAATGTCGATGGTAGTGATAGCACTGATGCCCGCTATGCTCTTTGGCATGTACAACATCGGTTACCAACATTATATGGCTGCAGGCCTGCAAGGAGGACTGATGGAAATGTTTTCCTACGGCCTGCTGGCCCTGCTGCCCAAGATTGTAGTAAGCTACGTAGTGGGCCTCGGCATTGAGTTTGTAGTTGCACAGTATAAGCACGAAGAAATTCAGGAGGGATACCTTGTTACGGGTCTTATCGTTCCGCTGATTCTGCCCATCAACTGTCCGTTGTGGATGATGGCTGTGGCCATTGCCTTTGCGGTCATCTTTGCCAAAGAAATATTTGGCGGCACGGGTATGAACATATTTAATGTGGCGCTCATAGCAAGGGCTTTCCTGTTCTTTTCCTACAGCAGCAAGATGACTGGTGACGATGTCTGGGTAGCCAAGGAATCTATTCTGGGACTTGGCAAGGATTTGCCCGACTCCTTTACCTGCGCCACACCGCTGGCCGAGGTAGGTAGCGGCAATGTGACGGCCAGTCTCAACGACATAATTGTAGGCCTCATTCCCGGTTCGGTGGGCGAGACCAGCGTTGTGGCCATTGCCCTGGGTGCCGTACTGCTGCTGTGGACTGGCATTGCCAGTTGGAAGACAATGCTCAGCGTCTTTGTGGGCGGCGGCCTGACTGCAGCCCTCTTCCACGCCACTGGCAGCACACCCCTTGAGTGGTACGAGCACCTTGTGCTCGGCGGATTCTGTTTCGGCGCAGTATTTATGGCTACCGACCCGGTAACCTCAGCCCGCACCGAAGGAGGCAAGTATATCTACGGACTGCTCATCGGTGTGATTGCCGTGCTGGTACGCGTACTCAACCCGGGCTATCCCGAGGGCATGATGCTCGCCATCCTGTTTATGAACCTCTTTGCTCCGCTCATAGACTACTGCTTCGTGCAGCGCAACATCAGCCACCGCACGAAAAGGGCAAAGGCCAATAACCGTTAGTTATTTGAGATTTAATCCAAGTCAGGAGGCAAATAACTAGATAACAACATATAATCATGAGTAAGAAACTAAATACCAATTCCAACCTGTATATCATCATCTACGCTGCAGTGATGGTGGTGATTGTGGCGTTTCTGCTTGCCTTCGTAAGCAAAGCCCTTCAGCAGAAGAGCGATGCTAACGTGGCCATCGACAAGAAGTCCCAGATACTGGCTGCACTCTGCATACGCTCGCTTGACAAAAGTATGGTGGAAGCCAAGTATGCCGAGGTGGTGAAAGAAGAAAAAGACATGGATGGCGACCATCCCCTGTATATCTGCGAGGTGGACGGTCAGACCAAATACGTCGTGCCCGTCAAGGGCATGGGCCTTTGGGGCGGCCTCTGGGGCTACATTGGCATCAATGATGACGGCTGCACCGTATATGGTGCCTACTTCTCCCATGAGAGCGAGACAGCAGGCCTTGGTGCGCTGATAGCCGAGCTGCCTTTCCAGGAGCAATTTAAGGGCAAGAAGATTTTTGATTCCAACGGCAATGTGGTCCTGTCTGTAATAAAGGTTGGCAAGAAAATTGACGGACTCGACGCCAGCAGCCGCTGCGATGCCCTAACAGGTGCCACCCTCACCTCCGATGGCGTTGACCAGATGCTTAAATCTTGCCTTGCCAAATACAAGGACATTCTCAACAATAACCAATAACCGTTAAACAATAATGGCTTTTCTATCCAAACAGAACAGGGAGGCTCTGGTGGAGCCCCTCAACAGAAATAACCCCATAGTGGCGCAAGTGCTTGGCATCTGCTCTGCCTTGGCTGTCACTGCGCAGCTCAAGCCTGCCATAGTGATGGGCCTGTCAGTAACGGTCATCACAGCCATGGCCAATGTGGTCATATCGCTGCTGCGCAACACCATCCCCAACCGCATACGAATCATTGTGCAACTGGTGGTGGTAGCAGCACTAGTAACCATCGTTAGTATGATTCTTAAGGCTTTCCTCTATGACGTGAGCGTGCAGCTATCCGTCTATGTGGGACTTATCATTACCAACTGCATTCTGATGGGACGTCTTGAGGCTTTCGCCATGCAGCAAAAGGTACTCCCCTCGTTGCTTGACGGAATCGGCAATGGTCTCGGCTACGCCTGGATACTGGTGGTGGTGGCCTTCTTCCGCGAGCTGCTGGGCAACGGCACTCTGCTGGGCTACACCGTAATACCGCAAGGCGCTTACGACATGGGCTACATGAACAACGGTATGATGACCATGCCCGCCATGGCTCTGATCATTGTTGGCTGCGTCATCTGGGCCAACAACGCACTCAACAACCGGAAGAAAAACTCCTGACATGAAACCAATAAGATATTGACAGGACATTAGTCGTACGTTACCCTTAAACATAAAAAGATGGAACACTTCATAAGTCTATTCACCCGCTCCATATTTGTGGACAACATGATATTCGCATTCTTCCTCGGCATGTGCTCCTATCTGGCCGTGAGCAAGAGTGTCAAGACCGCCTTTGGCCTCGGCATTGCCGTTACCTTTGTACTATTGGTTACAGTGCCCGTTGACTGGTTGCTCCAGACCAAGGTGCTGTCTGAAGACGGCCTGCTGAGCATCGACCTGAGCTATCTGTCGTTTATCCTGTTTATTGCCGTTATTGCCGGAATTGTACAGCTGGTGGAGATGGTGGTTGAGCGCTTCAGTCCCTCACTCTATGCGGCCCTGGGCATCTTTCTGCCCCTCATAGCAGTAAACTGCGCCATCATGGGTGCCAGCCTGTTTATGCAGCAGCGCATCAACCTTGACCCCGCCAGCACACAGTATATTGGTGGCATCGGCGACTGCATAGCCTACGCCCTTGGCAGCGGCATTGGCTGGCTGCTGGCCATCGTAAGCCTGGCAGCCATCCGCGAGAAGATGGCCTACACCGATGTGCCCAAAAATCTGCGTGGCCTCGGCATCACATTTATCACCGTGGGCCTGATGGCAATGGCCTTTATGTGTTTCAGTGGAATGAAAATCTGACACCCACTCTTCAATCCTGCAATCCCTAAACTCTTCAATTCTATAAATGGACATACATTTCATTCTCGCCAGCATTGGCGTTTTCTTAGCGATAATCATACTGCTTGTTATCGTACTACTCATAGCGAAGAAATATCTCTCCCCCAGCGGCAATGTCAGCATTACCATCAATAACAAGGACACACTCTCCGTACCGCAGGGGGGTACCTTGCTGTCCACCCTTGCCGAGAGTGGCGTATATCTGCCCTCTGCCTGTGGCGGCAAGGGCAGCTGCGGCCAGTGCAAATGTCAGGTCGTAGAGGGCGGCGGCGAGATTCTCGACTCTGAGAAGGGCCAGTTCACCCGCAAGCAGATTAAGGACCACTGGCGCCTGGGCTGTCAGTGCAAGGTGAAGGGCGACCTCAAAATCAAGGTGCCTGAGAGCGTGCTCGGCGTTAAGGAATACGAGTGCACCGTGGTGAGCAACAAGAATGTGGCCACATTTATCAAGGAGTTTATCGTGGCCCTACCCGAGGGTGCCCACATGGACTTCGTGCCCGGCTCCTATGCCCAGATACGCATTCCCAAGTTTGAGATGGACTATGACAAAGACATCGACAAGGACTCCATCGGACAGGAGTATCTGCCTTCATGGGAAAAATTCGGGCTCTTCAGCCTCAAGTGCCGCAACACCGAGCCCACCATCCGCGCCTACTCCATGGCCAACTACCCCGCCGAGGGTGATCGCTTCATGCTGACCGTGCGCATAGCCACACCGCCCATGAAGCCAAAGCCAGAGGTAGGGTTCCAGAACGTGATGCCCGGCATAGCCTCCAGTTACATTTTCACTCTCAAGCCTGGCGACAAGGTGCTAATGAGCGGCCCCTACGGCGACTTCCATCCCATTTTCGACTCCAAGAAAGAAATGATTTGGGTTGGCGGTGGTGCTGGTATGGCTCCGCTCCGTGCCCAGATCATGCACATGACCAAGACCCTCCACACCACCGATCGCGAGATGCACTATTTCTATGGTGCCCGCGCTCTCAACGAGGTGTTCTACCTTGACGATTTCCACCAGCTGGAGAAAGAGTTCCCCAACTTCCACTTCCATCTGGCTCTTGACCGTCCCGATCCCGCTGCTGATGCTGCCGGCGTGGCCTACACCGCGGGATTTGTTCACCAGGTGATGTATGAAACATACCTCAAGGACCACGAGGCTCCCGAAGACATTGAATATTATATGTGTGGCCCCGGCCCGATGAGCAAGGCTGTGGTAGGCATGCTCACCGACCTCGGCGTAGAGCCCGAGAGCATTATGTATGACGACTTCGGAGGATAAGCTGTGGACGTCTGATTACATCAAGGTATGGGCGGCAAACTTCATGATATTCTTTTCTTTCATGATAGTGATGCCGCTGTTGCCGCTATACCTCAGCGAGGAGTTTGGCACCGACAGGCACACCATAGGCATAGTGCTGAGCGGATACACCATCACTGCCCTGCTCGTTCGTCCGTTCAGCGGCTATCTTGTTGACACCCTGCCGCGCAGGGTGGTACTCCTGACCAGCTATTTTCTTTTCTTCTTCCTTTTTGCCGGCTACATCGTGGCCACATCGCTGACTCTCTTTGCCATCGTGCGCACCCTCCACGGTGCTCCAATGGGCACCGTCACAGTAGCCAACTCCACGGTAGCCATTGATGTGTTGCCCTCATCGCGCAGAGCCGAAGGCATAGGCTATTATGGGCTTAGCAACAATCTGGCCACAGCCATAGCCCCCACCGTAGGACTACTAATATATCAGCATCTGCACTCCTACAACCTCATCTTCACCGTTGCCCTCATAGCCTCTGGCGCCGGCCTGCTTATAAACAGCACCGTCAAGATGAAGCCGCGCCCCGCCATCACTGGCAAGCAGCCACTCTCGCTCGACCGTTTTCTGCTGCTCAAGGGATGGAGCGAGGGCGTCACGCTGGCATGCCTTGCCTTTAGCTACGGAGTGCTTTCAACCTACCTCGCCATCTACGGCAAGGAGGAACTGGGCGTCACCGAGGGCACAGGCCTCTTCTTCGCCATTCTCTGCATAGGCCTAATGACCAGCCGTCTCATTGGCGTACGCACCTTGAGGCGGGGCCGCATCTTGTGGAACTGCACCATAGGCATGACTATCTCCGTCTTCGGATATCTGCTCTTTGCCGCCCTGCCCACAAGCCTCGGCTACTATGGTGCAGCCCTCATCATCGGCCTCGGCAACGGCCATATGTTTCCTGCCATGCAGAATATGTTCATCAACCTCGCCCCTGCCTCCCAGCGCGGCACGGCCAACTCCACCCTGCTCACAGCATGGGATGTAGGCATCGGCCTCGGCATCCTGTTCGGCGGAGTAACTGCGCAGTGGAAAGGATATCATAGTGCCTTCTGGCTGGCATGGATAGTCAATGCAGCAGGCGTAGCCTTCTTCTATCTTTATGCTGCGGCCCATTACCGTCGCAACAAACTTGCATAAACAATGCATATTCCTGCATAAAAGCATAGCTTTTATCCACTTTTATTCTTTTTTAGGTAATATTGCGCACCGATTTCAGAATATTGCGCTATATTTGCACGATAGTATAAAGTCGCCCGGCAAGCGACAACTCATTATTTTGCAATAAACAAAACAAACATAACTATGAAGAAAGCATTATTTTATTTAACAGCCATCATGACAATGGCCTTCATGGCAGACACAGCCTCCGCCCAGAAATGGCAAGCCAAAATCGACACCCTTTGGGCTAGCCACCGCTATGAACAGGTAGGCGATAAGTACACCCTGAGCAACTCCAACTATACCGCCATGAAGGGGTGGTCCGAAAACGGAGCCACCATCGTCTATTACTGGCGCATTGCCCCGGGCCACATTAGGGCAGACCTTGTCTATACGCCCAACTATATGCGCCGTCCCGTATTCGGCATCAAGGTCATCCGCGTCAACACCGGCGAGCTGATGTATGAAGGCACCATCGCCACCACATCATACAAGAAAGAGCAAACCACCATTGAGGCCATTAGCGACATCAACATACCTGCCGACGAATACTACCGCATAGAATTTACGGTAAACAACCCGTCATATGTCAACTATATCTACTACTTCCTGGTGCAGCGCGAGAATGCACTGCCCGTGGCCACCATGTCTAACATGGGCGGCACCGGCAGTCACCTCTTCGACTTCGGCACCACCGACCCGCTGGCCCCGGCCGGCAGTGCCTACGACTGGGCATACGTAGAGGGCATGGTGCTCAGCGAGCACCAGCACCCCTGCGACTACTTCATGACCATCGGCGCCCTTAACAGCTACATGGGATTCCAGACCAACGGACGAGTCAACAACGGCACCGACTTCAACAGGCGCGTGCTCTTCTCCGTCTGGGACAACGGCAACACCGACGAAGACCCCGACCTGCCCGAGTATATGCAGGCCGAGGTGTTTGACTACAACCATGAGGGCGTTTCCGGACACGGAGGCGGCGAAGGCTCAACAGGCTCCGTGATGTTTATGGACAAGACCTGGTACTGGCAGCCCGACCACTGGGTGCAGTTCCTGCTCAATGTACGTCCCGAAAATGTTCGCATAGCCATGAAGGACAGGCATGGCAATGACTCCATTGCCGAAGCCGAGAACACAGTGATGACCGCATGGTACAAGATGGACAACTGGCCCGACTGGCAGTACATGGCCTCCATCCGTGCCGCATTCCTCAATCAGCTCATCGGCGGATGGTATAGTTTCATCGAGAACTTCGGCGGCAATGAAGGATGGGGCAAGCACCGCGTCAACTACCGCCACGCCTTCATGCGCTCGGCAGCCAGCGGCGAGTGGTATAATCGCAACTACGTCAACTTCTTCCCGTGCTACACCACAGAGCGGCCCAAATCCGAGGCATCCCATGGAGCATCCGGCACAATGGACAACACCTTCTTCCTCGAATATGGCGGCTACAATGTCCACTACGACAGTGCCCACTACACCTCGCTCCTCGACGACAAGACCTGCGTTGACACTATCAACCTCGACCGCCTCAACGACCGCATAGACCAGGCCCTCAAGCTCTCCAACCGCTATTATGTCAACCAGAACATCAACAAGGCATGCCCCATCTATCCCAAGAGCGACTGGACAGTTTCCTCCAACGACGGCGTAAACCCCGCCCATGCCCTTGACAATAACATGCAGACCCATTGGTATGCTGCCGGTGACGGCCCCCACACCATCAACTTTAGCGCCGCCGAAGAACATGTCATTACCTCCTTCATAGTCAAGTCCACTGCCAACAGGTGCCGACTGGTCGATGTCTATACCTCCGACAATGGTCAGGACTGGACCCTCGTGGCCGACAGCATCTATATGCACAACCACAACGACTGCGAGGTAAGCCTGCCACACAGCATCAAGACCAAAAACATTCGCCTCGTCTTCTATGACCACGTTCATGGCAACTATGTAACCATGCACGACATAGTCTTCAAGGGCGCCTACGACCTTGACGCCATCAAGCAGGTGGCCAAAGAGTATATTGACAACGAGAACGCCCTCAACTACTACGCCACCGCCGACCTGCAGGAAGTCAAGGCAGTCTATGCCGATGGCACCTGCACCGATGCCGAGGCACTCAGCGTCGCACTCAAGCAGATGGCCATGAACGGCACACTGCTCAAGTATGGCAAGGCTGCCCAGAAAAACAACGTAGCAGCCGACAATGCCTACCTCATCTGCGCCACCAACAATCGCGGCTACCTCTGTGCCACCCCCGACGACAAGCTGACCATCAAGGAGAGCACCGCTGACGGAGCCCAGGTGGCCTACACCGATAAGGTCGATGTCACCAATCCCTACAACTCATGGCAGGTACTCTCCACCGAGCGCTATGCTGACATCTACTACCTCTATAACATAGGTGCCAAGAAATACCTCTCGTTCAAGAACGGCAACCCAACCCTCGTCGCTGAGCCCTATGCACTCGGCGTAAGCGGCACAGGCTCACGCCTCACCTTCAGTTGCACCGACACCCACGACCCTGCCAACGGCATGGCTCTCGTTTTCGACCCTGCCTCGGCAGTGCAACCCGTCACCGTCAATCAACGCATCAAGGCCCAGAACTTCATACTCTACAACAACTACAATCTCCGGCCCGAGAACCACGCCACACTCGCACTTATTGAGCAGGCCACCACACAGCCACGCCTCGACGCCGCCGTTGAGCGCGCCGGCCGCATCCTCGCCCTGGAGGACGGCATAGTGGGCAGCCTGGCCGATCCCGCCGAGAAGCAAACCATCGCCGACCTATATAATAACGGCAGCGTGGCCGCCACCAACCTCACAGCCCTGGAGGATGCCCTCAACAAAGCACAATACGTAAAGATTGACGCCCACCACACCTACCGCATCATCGCCGATGACGGTGCCGACCAGCCCAACTGCATCACCGTCAACGCACCGTGGCTCAGCATGGCCGGCCTTGCCGACGATGCCAGCCAGATGTGGACCATCACCCCCGACGCCTCAGGCTACCGCTTCTGCTCACAGCAGTATGGATTCGACATGCAGCCCATCGAGGGCTACGGCAACCTCCACCTCACCGCAGCCGACAAGACCTTCGCCTACCATCTTTCGCAGGTCACCGAAGGCAGCTACTATCTCTCTCAGGGCTCCTTCCATCCCTACACAGCCAACAGCAAGGGAACCAACGTAGCCTTCCAGAAGAAGACCGCCGACGGTGCCCAATGGAAAATTAAACCCGTAGAATTCTACAGCATCAAACTCAATGCCGGTGGCGTAGGTCTCATGTACGTGGACTTCGACACCAAAATCCCCGAGGGAGTCAGCGCCTACATAGCCGACCACGTAAACAGCGACGGCGTCATCAGCCTCCTACAACTCAACGATGCCATACCCCACTCCACCGCCGTAGTGCTCAAGGGTGAGCCGTATGCCACCGTGGCCCTGCCCGTGGCAGGCCGCGAGCTTGAGCCCTATGACGGAGCCAACATCCTCACCGGCACCATGCTCAAAAAGACCGGCCTCGCCAAGGGAACATGCTACAGCCTCAAGACCTCAGGCAGCAAGGCCGTTATGAAGACCTCGCCCGTGGCCACCACCATTGCCGACAACAAGGCCTACATCCTCAGCACAGAGGGCATGCCCGCGCTCGACACCTACACCTTCGACTTTGAGAACATCATTGACTCCGTCACACCCATAGAGGGCGAACACCAAGCTTCAGGCACCAAGCCCCAAACCACCTACGACCTCTTAGGCCGTCCCACCGATGCCAACACACCCGGCATCAAGATAACCAACGGCAAGGTAACCGTTAACCAATAACCACAGTGCAGCGCGGTTTTCCCGCGCTGGTCCACCTTCTAACTTCACAACAACAGTGCCGCGCAGTTCGGTTGCACGAGCCCTAAACATTAAAACCAAACAAAAGCAGCAATAAAAGCAATGAACAAACTCCGTCCCACATCCTTTAGAAAAGCTTTCTTGGCATTAGTCGCCGCAGTGGCGCTATGCCTTCCAGGCAGCATCCATGCCCAGACCGAAGAACTCGCTGAGGGATACTACCGCATAATCTCCGCTGGCAACGGCACCGGTTATTACACCGGTAGCACCCCGCCCGACACCAACTATAACTATGAGGGCAAGGTAGCGTGGTACAACGACGGAGGCCTCGTTCACTGGGCCACCTACGACGCCAACGACTACAGCATGATCTATCAGCTGAAGAAAGATGGCGACAACTGGCTCATATTCAATCTGCGCGACCAGTCCTACGTAGAGGCAGGCACCAAGTCCTACGGCGCCCAGGTCTCCACGTCCAGCACCCCCACCGCCCAGGAGCTCATATCCGCCGAGGGCGGCAAGTGGATAATCAAGGCAGCCAGCGCCCGCTACATCTACTCCCTCACCAGCAGCCACAACGGCCTCGACGCTGAGGATGCCGACCTCAGCGTGTGGGGTACCCCCGAAGAAGGAGCCAAGTTTGGTGTCAACCTATGGTACATCACTCCCGTCCCCGAGGAGCTGGTTAATTATCTCAAGGACAACGATGTGCAGGGCACCATCACAGTCGGCACCGACCCCGAGGCTCCCGTGGCAGGCAAGAAATACGTCATCAAGAACGCCACCTCCGACTTCTACATCACCTCCGAGGGAGGCATGACCTCCCAGATGCTGCCTGAGAAACCCTACTTCTGGCAACTAGAAGCCAGCGGCAATGACGTTGACGGCTACCCCACCTATTTCATCAAGTCAGTCGATAAGAATGCCTACTGGCAGCATGTTGACTACGCAGCCAAGCGCTGGGACGACGGCAATCCCTACGACGGCTACGACTGGTATGACTATGCCGGCCTCAATGCCGAACTCGGTCCCGCCTCCACAGCCATGGAGGTCACCGTGCTCGCCGCAGGCACCACAGCCACATGGCGCAGCGAGGGAGCCACCGCAGGCTATGTGCTGGCCATGCGCGACCCCGTCATAGCCAACAAGACCTACTACTATAAGCTCGGCCATCAGGACAACAATGTCGGCATGGAGCCCTGGAATGAAGGCGTGGGATGGATCTTCTATCCCGTCACCGACAGCAACGACGCCTATGAGGAGCTGCAAAACGCCATCCTCACCTACGGCACCATCTCCACCGATGATCTCATCGTCAGCAGCGACCCCGGCTTCTATAGCGCCGACAAGATAGAAGCCTACCGCTCAGCACTGCAGCAGGCCAGCCAGGCCACCCGCCGCTATCCCCGCACCAAGCTGCGCCAGCTCAGTGAGGCACTCAAGGTCGCCGCAGAATCCCTACAACAACCCAACCCCATCACCGAGGGATACTACTACATCGTCACCGCAGGCAACGGCACCGGCTACTACACCGGCTCCACGCCCCCCGACACCAACTATAACTTTGAGGGCACCCATGCCATGTACAACGAGAGCGACCTCGTCTATTGGAAGGCCTTCGACCCCAACGACTTCAATCAAATCTATCATTTCTACCCCGACGGCAACGGCAACTGGTTTATACAGTCAGCCCTCAACGCCACATATATCAACAAGGGCACCAGCACCTACTCCACCAAAATATCCACCACCCTCGAGCCCACCACCGCCCAAGTATTCGAGCCCATAGGCCAGGGCAAGTTCACCATCAAGCCTGACGGCAACCCCTACGTCTATTCCATGGCCGCCACCCACAACGGCAGCACCAACGAACAGGGCACCCTCAACATCTGGGGCTCATACTCCGAGGCCGCCAAGTTTGGCGTCAACGTATGGTACGTCAAGGCCGTTAGCGCCGAGGTGATGGAGGAATTCAACAAGACCGATGCCGGCCTGATGGCCGTCTGCGCCAAGTATGAGGCCCTCGCCTCCACCCTGCCCACCCAGGAGGAGCCCGGCTTCTACTATGCCGACAATGTCCAAGCACTGCGCCAAGTCATCGCCGCCGCCAGGGAGCGCGCCGGCACCACCCTCACCGATGAGGAGAAAGCCGCCCTGCGCCAGCAGCTGGAGAACGCCTACGCCAAGGCCACCCAGGTGCGCCCACTCACCGATGGCTACTACTTCCTCGTCAGCAACTACGAGGCTTACCGGCAGACCTTTGGCGACTATCCCGCCATCTACACCACCGCCCTCAGCACTGGCGGCACCACCACCGCATGCTATTACGACACCTTCGCCTCCGACAATGCCAACTATATATATAAGGTAAGCGCCACCGGCAGCGACAGCACTTTCCAGATTCAGAACGCCTACACCCAACGCTACCTCAACACAGGCGAGGGCACCGGCCGCGCAGGCGGAGTCTTTACCAGCACCCCCGCCTTCGTCAACAGCCAACTCGTACGCTGGCACTCCCCAGGCAAATACTGGATGGCCGACCAGCAGTCACCAGACATAGGGCACACCATCGCCAACCCAGCCGTGCTCAACAAGCGCATGTTCATCGTTGGCGCCACATCATTCACCGACATTATCCCCGCCAACCTCAGCGGCTACAACACGTGGTCCTTCATTCCCCTCACCGAGAGCCAGGCCACCACGCTCATAGCCGCCCAGCGCAGCAAGGACGCAGCCATCAACACAGCCTACGACAAGATGGTAGCCTTCCTCACCGAAATCAGCGACAAGTATCAGGACATCATCAACGACCAGGACGGCCTCTACAACAGCACCACCGTCACCATACTCAAGTCGCGACACAGCACCGTGCAGTCACTCATTACCACCCGGCCCTACGACATTACCACCAGTGCCGCCGACTATACCGAGGCCGAATCGGGCCTGCGCGAGGCCTATCAGGACGTCCTCAACACCAAGCCCGACACAACCGCCAATCAGCAGCTCTCAGGCACCCCCATCGGAGCCGTGTCCGTGGACTATACCACCAGCCAGCCCTCCACCACCGCCAACCTCCCGGCCGAAGCCTTCGACAATGACTACACCACCATCTATGCCGCCTACGACCGCAGCACCGGATGGGTAGGCCTCGACCTGGGCCAGAAGTACATCATCGACCGCATAGCCTACGCCCCCCGTGCCGGATGGGCCAGCCGCATGGTTCTCGGCATCTTCGAGGGCGCCAATGAGCCCGACTTCAGCGATGCCATCCCCTTCTACATGATACGCACCGCCCCCGAGTATGAGCAGCTCACCTCCGACACCGTGCTCTGCAGCCGCGGCTTCCGCTACGTCCGCTACATAGGTCCCAACGAATCCCGATGCAACATCAGCGAACTTCGCTTCTACGGCCATCCCGGACGCGGCGACGACAGCCAGCTCCTCCAGCTCACCAACCTGCCCACCGTGGTCATCCGCACCCAGGCCAACGTAGCCGACGTCACCTCCAAGACCACCTGGCTCCCCGGCATGGCCTACGTCATCTCCGACGGCGGCACAGCCCTCAAGAGCGACTCCATGACAGTGCGCGGACGCGGCAATGGCAGCTGGACCTTCCCCAAGAAACCCTACAAGCTCAAGTTTGCCAACAAGACCCGCCTCCTCGACATGCCAGCCAAGGCCCGCGAGTGGACCCTCATCAACAACTACGGCGACAAGACTCTCATCCGCAACGCCATAGCCTTTGAGATAAGCCGCATCTTCGAGATGGACTACACCCCCGCCCTCTCCCTGGTCGATGTCATATTCAACGGCCAGTACAAAGGCAGCTATCAGCTCTGCGACCAGGTAGAGGTACGCAAAAACCGTGTCGATATCACCGAGATGACCCCCGACGACAATGAGGGCGAGGCCCTCACCGGCGGCTACCTCATTGAGCTCGATGCCTACGCCGGCGGCGAGCCCAAGCGCTTCACCTCCAACCCCTACGGCATACCCGTCACCATCCACTATCCCAAGGACGACGAGATTACCGACCAGCAGTACACCTACATCGTCAATACCTTCAACGACCTCTGTGCCCGCGTCTTCTCCGCCGAGTATAAAGACCCCGACAAGGGCTACCCAGCCCTGCTGGCCGAAGACACCTGGCTCAAATACTTCCTCATAGCCGAGCTCAGCGGCAACACCGACAGCTACTGGAGCGTCTATCTCACCAAGGACCGCAACGGCAAGTTCCGCGTCAGCCCCATCTGGGACTTTGACCTCGCCTTCGACAACGACCGCCGCACCCACCCCATCCTCACCATGACAGGCTACCTCAGCCTCAGCTCCAAGTCCTCGGCAGCCAGCGGCGTCAGGACCTTCAATCGCAAGATAGTCGAGAGCTGCACCCAGGAGCTCAAGGAAATATGGTCGTGGTATCGATACAACGGCAACCTCAACCCCGACAACCTCCACGAGCTAGTCGATCACTACGGCACACTCAACGACCAGTCGCAAGCCCTCAACTACACCCGCTGGGACATCCTCAACACCACCACCCAGCAGCAGTACACCACCCGCGGCTCCTATAAGGCCGAGGTGGACTTCATCTACGAATACCTCAGCGACCGCATCTTCTGGATGGACAACATGGTAGGCCTTGAAGAGCCCATCGGCATCCACAATGCCCAGGCCGACACCGAGGCCCACGGCGGCATCCACGGCCACGACGGCTACCTCCTGGTGCGCGGCTTCGCCCCAGGCTCCGCCCTTAAGGTCTATACCCCAGGCGGCACACTGGCAGCCTCAGCCACCATACAGGACTTCGACAACCGCATCGACCTCACCAAGGGCATCTACATCGTCCGCGTCACCGAGCCCGATGGCCGCAGCACCACCCAGAAGGTAGCAGTCAGGTAAGCAGACAGATCTGAAAAGAGCAAAAGTTCGAGAGTTCGAGAGTTGCCGCTTCGCTCTCAGACTTTCTTAGTATGTTGGCACCGGCTTCGCCGACAGCCAACAAAAGTCTTCGCGATGCCTACGGCATTGCCGCTTCGCTCTCAGACATTCTTAGTATGTTGGCACCGGCTTCGCCGACAGCCAACGAAAGTCGTTCTCTCAAGAGAACATTGCTCGAAGAGCAACTTCTCGCGATACCTTCGGCATTGCCGCTTCGCTCTCGGACTTTCTTAGTATATTGGCACCGGCTTCGCCGACAGCCAACGAAAGTCTTCGCGATGCCTACGGCATTCGTGTTATTCGTGAGATTCGTGTTCAAAAAAACTGCGTAATCTACAAAACGCGAAACGGCCATTTTCAATTAATTTCATGCGGGGAGCAAAAAAAACGCCCAATTTCTTGCGTGGTAAAAAAAAAGGTATTACTTTTGCACCGTCTTTCAGAGAAAGAGAAGGCAACACGCCCCAAGTGAGGGAGCGATGCAAAAGTTTTTCGGGCGCTTAGCGCAGCTGGTTCAGAGCATCTGCCTTACAAGCAGAGGGTCGGCGGTTCGAATCCGTCAGCGCCCACCAAACAACATTCCCTTTCATAAAGATTATTACGAAGGTATCCACTCGTGAGAGTCGATACCTTTTTTTGTGCCCCCCACTCTGGGGAACACCACAAAATAAGACCCCGACTCATTTGTCGGGGCCTTTTCTGTAGCGAGAGTGGGCCATGATCCCACGACCTCCGGATTATGAATCCGACGCTCTAACCAACTGAGCTATCTCGCCAACGGGCAATAGCGTTATCGCTTTTGCGGCTGCAAAGGTAACACAACTTTTTCTTTTGGCAAAATAATCAGCAGATTTTTTGTAGAGCACACCAGCAAATATTTCGTTACCGTTTCCTTATCGCCTTTACAATTCGTGATTTATTTTCGTTAGCATACCGATAGAGGTCCTCAATGTCCCCAATCTCCTCCTCATACTCATATTCCTCATACACATCCATCTCCTCAAAGGCACCGTCCTTTAATACCCTGTAGTATTTTCCGTTCAGTTCCTGAATCTCCCAGTACTCATCATTAGCCCAGTCGAGCATCTCCACATAAGCGGGAGTTCCGAGCTCCAGGGTCTCTGCACGGCAGTTGCCACCACTCACAGAGCCATAGGTCTCATGCCCCCTCTCATCGCTTTCCGACTTGAGGAAAGGGCTGCCCGTACAGAGACTATTTCCTGTCTCCTTTATAGGAGCCGTATCCCAGTCACCTCTCGGCCTATCGTTTTTAGAGAGTTTCAGTATTGCCGCAATGATGGCAGACAGAACAAGAATATGCCAGAACTTCATCGTGTCCTTTTGTCTTTAGTTATAGATTCTCTATTTGTTTACCGCGTCAAACAGATTATGCCTGTGCAAAGTTAGCAACTCGGACGCAAATCACAAAAAATTACGTCCACAAAAAGGGAAAAGCAAAGGGCACGCTCCCGCCCTGGGCAGGCAGGGCTTTTTTGTAAAGCATAAGACAATAAAATGAAAATTCTTCATCATTTATGAAAAAAAGTCGGAAATATTTTTGGCGGATAGTATTCTTTTGAATACTTTTGCAGTGTCAAAGGACACATGAGATGAAATACAACGAGTTGCACAAGATACTCAGGCGATACGGATGCTATGACACAGGCAAGACCATCGGCGGCCATCCCGCGTGGTACTCTCCCATCACGGGACGCCGCTTTCCTACCAGCCACCATGGAGGCGAGGAAGTCAAGTCCGGCACCCTGAGCAGCATCCTGAAGGCGGCCGGCATCAAGTAACTCAAAACAGATACAGGGATATGAAGATTATTAACGCATTTATCGAAATCGGACAGGACGGCACATATTCTATCTATACAGACGACATGCGCCTTGACTATGCCATTAATGGCCAGGGAGCGACTGTCGAGGAAGCAAAGGCAGACTTTATGTCTGTGTATGAAGGCATGAAAGCTCTCTACGCAGAAGAGGGAAAATCGTTTGAAGAGGTGGAATTTGAATTTAAATCAGACGTGGTTTCTTACCTAAGGTATTATTCCACGATATTCACCCTTGTAGGTATGTCGCGCCTTACGGGCATAAACAAAGGGCAGCTGTCGCACTATATCAATGGCGCCAGCCGACCTACGGAAAAGACCAAGAAACGCATACAGTGTGCCATGAGCGATTTTGCCCGCAATCTCTCGCGCAATACCGTATTGATGTAGTAAAGATATCTTCTGACTTACAAGCTGCACCCTTCCGTTAGTTAAGGATTCAGGCAGTTTTCATAAAATTTAAGAGCACGGCCCCACCTCGAGCAGATGGGGCTTTTTTGTAGAGAATAAGGCAAACAAAAAAATAGGAGCTTGGCTTCTCTGCCTCGGTTGCTATTTCCGCAAGGTACACTCTCCAAGCACAATAAAAAAAGCGAGGCTGCCGTGGCAGCCCCCCTTTAGATGTTTTCACAACGGAATAATCCTTATTGTGAATTGCTTCAAATTAGTTCCGCAAAAGTAGTATTTTTATATTAAAGCACCAAGTTTTCCGCAAAAAAAAGTAATTTTGGCCACAAAATAACATAAACACATTCCATAACTTATAAGATGAAAAGAGTACTTGGACTTGATTTAGGTGTTGGCTCCGTTGGGTGGGCACTTGTGGAAAAAGACGAACGAAATATTCCTATCAATGTCAATAAGATAGGTAGCAGAACTGTTCCTTTATCCAATGACGAAGAAAACAATTTTAGTAAGGGTGCTGCTATACCAACCAACAAAGACCGCACTATCAAGCGTACAGCCCGCAAATGCAACAACAGATATAAGTTGCGCCGTGAGCAATTGACCAATGGATTGCGGGCTCTGAAAATGCTCCCGGACGAAACTCTATTCAAATTAGATCCTCTACAGTTGTGGGAACTAAGGGCTAAGGCTGCAACGGAAAAGGTTTCCTTGCCAGAATTAGGCAGAGTTCTATATCATCTCAATCAAAAACGAGGGTATAAGCATAGCAAGGACAACGAACAGGATAGCAAACAAACGGATTATGTTGCAACGGTAAACAAGCGTTATAAGGATTTGCAGTCCAAGAACCTGACAATTGGCCAATACTTCGCCCAAAAGCTAAAAGAGTCTGAACATATTCAAGAGGGTGGTAAGAGTTATTCTTTCCGAATCAAGGATAATGTATACCCTCGTGCTGCCTACGAAGAAGAGTGTAAGAGAATCCTTAGTACCCAAAAGCAATTTTATCCAGACATTCTGACGGAGAACAATGTAAAGGATTTGTTTCAGTTTATATACTATCAACGCCCATTAAGGTCATGCAAACATCTAATAAGCAGATGTAGCCTTGAAGAGCAGTTGCATGATGTAAAAGAAAAAGATTTCTATGCCCCTAAGGTTGCCCCCATATCTTCGCCTCTCGCTCAGCTGGACAAGATTTGGGAAGCAGTCAACAACTTTACTGTACGTGGCAAGAGAAATGAGGAACTCTATATCACACACGAGCAGCGCTCTGCCATAGTGGAGCATCTGGAGCACAATAAGGACATAAAGTTAACTGCTATTCAGAAAATTCTTGGAATAGGCAAGAGCAAGGAATGGTTTATTAAGAAGGAGCAGTTAAAGCCATTGCAAGGCGATATTACCAGAATTAAGTTTGCCGAGGCACTCTCGTCAGGCCATCTCTCAAAAGAAAAGATAGAAAACCTGCTGCTGCTTAAGATAGATTTTGAGGAAATGGCAGACACTACGACTGGTGAAGTAATGGGCGGCATTGTTGTTAAAAACAATATTGAGAGTCAGCCCTTCTACCAGTTGTGGCATGCTATTTATTCCATCGATGACGAAAAGGCTTTGAGAAAGACTCTTGCCAAACTCGGCATTGATGACGATGATGTGATGGATGCTTTGTGTAAGATTTCTTTCAAGACCTCTGGTTATGCGAAAAAATCCACAAGAGCCATAAAGAAGATTCTTCCTTATCTGATGGAAGGATATCAATATAGTGACGCATGCCAGATGGCTGGCTACAATCATTCTAACAGTATTACAAAAGAGGAGGAAGCGTCAAGACCGCTACAAGATCACATACCTCAGATTCAAAAGAATGAGTTACGCCAGCCCGTGGTTGAAAAGATTTTGAACCAGATGATCAATATCGTCAACACTTTGCTTAAAGATGGTCCCATCGACAAGATTCGTGTAGAGTTGGCAAGAGAACTGAAGCGAAGCAAAGATGAACGTGAGATGGCAAATATTCGCATGAATAGGAATAAGAGGAGAAACGATGAAATCGCAAGTATCATTCAAAACGAATATGGACTTATTCCTACTAAGAATAGAATAATGAAATATAAGATGTGGGAGGAAACAGATGGCTTCTGCATCTATTGTGGCACAAAGATTAAACTTGCAGAATTCCTTGGCGGTGTAGATTCAGAGCGTGAGCACATTATCCCCAAATCTCTGCTTTTTGACGATAGCTTCTCCAACCAGTCATGCGCTTGTCGCAAATGTAATAAAGAAAAAGGCAATCGCACTGCGCTTGATTATATGCGCGACATCGGCAAGGAAAAACAATATGTTGAGCATATTGCGGAGTTGCTTGAGAAAGATAAGATTAGCAAGACAAAATATAGCAATCTTCTTGCCTCCTACAAAGACTATCTTGAGCGTAAGGCTAAAGGCAAAGAAACAGAGGGAGACAAGAACCTGTGGGAAAATTTTATTGACCGCCAATTAAGGTTAAGTCAGAACATCGCCAGAAGTGCAATGGAATTGTTACGTCAGGTATGCCATAATGTTTATGCAACAAGTGGTAGCGTCACTGACTTTGTGCGCCATCAGTGGGGATACGACAACATACTGCATGACCTCAACTTCAGCCGATTTGCCAAATCTGGCAATACAGAATTTATTACGGTTGTCGGGGCAGATGGTAAAGAAACCCAACAAGAACGAATAAAGGGATGGTCAAAGCGAATGGACAATCGCCACCATGCTGTTGACGCCTTGGCAATAGCTCTCACCACCCAAAGCATGATACAGCGCATTAACAATCTTAATGCTTCGCGCGAATTCATGCAAAAAGACGTGGAGGCTTCCAAAGAGAAATTCAAGGAGAAGAAAAGCTTGTTGGAGAAATGGGTTGCCATTCAGCCACATCTTTCTTATGGACAAGCCAAAGACGCAATTAGCGGCATCCTTGTCTCTCAGCGTAGCGGCAAGCACATCACTACGCCTGGCAAGAGATACGAGTACAAAGGTGGCAGCAAGATATTGCGTCAACAAGGATTGGTCGTGCCACGCACTGCCCTCCATGACGAGTTCGTGTATGGTCGGATATCACGGTATGACAAAAATGGTATTTTGCAGCCGGAGATAGTCCGCAAGTACGGCATCCTTGGAGGAATGGGGTGTCTTTTCGATGGAAAGGAGACATATAAGGAAACCGAAAAAACAGATAAAAAGATAGGCTTGCCAATAATAAAGATTGAAGATAAAATCAAAGATGTGCTCGATAAAATAGTGGATGGAGGTGTCCGCAAACGGATACTTGAACGCCTAAATCGCGGCTTTGAGGAAGGAAAGGATTATAGAAACGATACAAAGAAAGCATTGGACAATCTCCGCAATCTTGACGAAGATCCCATCTACCTTGATGATGCGCACACTATTCCTATTAAGACTGTTAGGAAGTTTACTCATTCTACAAAAGCAATCCCCTTGCGCTATAATGACAAGAATGAGCCTATAGCCTTTGTGGAGCCGGGAGGTAATCACCATGTCGCATTGTACGAAACAGCCGATGGAACTGTCAAAGAACATGTCTGCACTAACTGGCACGCAGTACAACGTCGCATGTACGGATTTCCCGCAATTATAGATAATCCGTCTGACGCATGGCAACAAGCGTCAAATAATGACAAATTGCCGGAAGACTTGCTGATGCATTTACCTGATGATAACTCTAAATTCCTATTGAGTATGCAGATAGGCGATGCTTTCATCTTAGGTATGGAAGAATACGAGTATCAGGCAGCCATAAACGAAAAAAACTATAAATTATTAGGCGAGTATCTTTACTTCGTTCAGAAGTTATCTTCTAATGATTATGCCTTTCGCAGACATGTTGAATCTAAGTATGAGGAAAAACAGACCAACAAAGATGACGGGCGCTTTATACGCATTAGGAGTATTGACAAATATGAGAATTATAATCCTCACAAAGTCAAAATAACATTATTAGGTGAAATCTTCCCATGATCAAGCGCACCCTATATTTCAGCCAGCCGATGTATCTGTCGCTGCGCGACAACCAGCTGGTAATGAAACTGCCGGAAGTCGAAAAGGATCATGACCACTATTCCCCTTCCGTCAGGGAGCAGGCTGTGCGCACATTCCCCGTGGAGGACATTGGCGTGGTAATCCTTGACAACAAGCAGGTGACCGTCACCCATGCGCTTATGGATGCCTTGCTGCAGAACAACTGCGCCCTTATCACCTGCGACCAACGCTCGATGCCTTCGGGGCTGTTCCTGCCGCTTGCAAGGCACACGCTGCAAGAGGAGTGTTTCGCTTTCCAGATAGATGCCTCGCTGCCGCTCAAGAAACAGCTGTGGCAACAGACCGTAAGGCAGAAAATACTCAATCAGGCGGCACTGCTCAAGGCCGAGACTGCCACCGAGACACGATGTATGGAGGCATGGGCAAAGGATGTAAAAAGCGGAGACTCCGACAATCTTGAAGCAAGAGCCGCAGCATATTACTGGAAGAATCTATTCAGTTCCTTCGGCATAGAAAACTTTGTGAGAGGACGGGAGGAAGCTCCCCCCAACAATCTGCTCAACTATGGGTATGCCATATTGAGGGCTATCATAGCCCGTGCACTTGTTGGCAGCGGCCTACTGCCAACACTGGGCATACATCACCACAACCGGTATAATGCCTATGCTCTGGCCGATGACATAATGGAGAGCCCTACCGTCCTTTTGTTGACAGAAAAGTGCTGGAGATAATGAAAAGCGGCATTGATTTCACAGAACTAAATAGAGACATCAAAGGAACACTGCTGACCATCCCAACGATGGATGTGATAATCAACGGCCAACGCAGTCCTCTAATGATTGCAGCCTCCACCACCACTGCCAGCCTCGCAAAATGCTTTAGCGGGGAAAGTCGCAAACTTATCTTCCCTGAAATGCAATGATTGAACGCTTCAGCGAATTTCGCATAATGTGGGTGTTAGTTTTCTTCGACTTGCCAACAGAAACTAAAAAGGACCGCAAAGAGGCGGCACTTTTCCGCAAAGAACTGATGCGCGATGGATTCACTATGTTTCAGTTCAGTATATACACGCGCCACTGCGCCAGCGCAGAAAATGCCCAAGTTCACATCAAGAGGGTAAAAGCCATACTCCCCGAATATGGCAAGATAGGGATTATGTGCATTACTGACAAACAATTTGGAGATATGCAGATCTTCTATGGTCGCAAGGCGGCGCAGAAAGAACCACCGCCACTGCAACTGGAACTTTTCTAGGAATAGCAAAAGACCTCTGCCATTATTGCAGAGGTCTTTTCTTTGCACAGTTTTTTAATTCTGGTTTGCGCTGCATCTCATTGAAAGACTGTCTTTTATCAGCAATGAGTTGTTTATGCAAGTGCAAAGTTACTAATTTGAGAGCAATTCACAACAGAGTCTTAAGCAGCCGGCAGAAGATGCTGGTTGTTTATGCAAGTGCAAAGTTACTAATTTGAGAGCAATTCACAACCATGGTGGAGGTCACGGTGGTCAACGGGCAGTTGTTTATGCAAGTGCAAAGTTACTAATTTGAGAGCAATTCACAACAGTCAATCATCGGACGCCCACGGAGCGGGAGTTGTTTATGCAAGTGCAAAGTTACTAATTTGAGAGCAATTCACAACGTTGTGGTGGTGGTGATGGTGTTTGGAATGTTGTTTATGCAAGTGCAAAGTTACTAATTTGAGAGCAATTCACAACTGCACCTCTCCGTCAGGGAACACCATGCGGGTTGTTTATGCAAGTGCAAAGTTACTAATTTGAGAGCAATTCACAACAGACTGCGTATGCAGATGAGTGTCTGTGCGGGTTGTTTATGCAAGTGCAAAGTTACTAATTTGAGAGCAATTCACAACCTCAAGGCTATCGTAGGCTGCGTTGTTT
Source organism: uncultured Bacteroidales bacterium (assembly GCA_902788275.1). Lineage (GTDB taxonomy): Bacteria > Bacteroidota > Bacteroidia > Bacteroidales > Bacteroidaceae > UBA6382. Next base: position 113,353 of record CADAJV010000001.1, read on the forward strand.
GCGTTGTTTATGCAAGTGCAAAGTTACTAATTTGAGAGCAATTCACAACATTCGGTTCGACTCTCCCCTGGTCCACTGATTAATGAATATGGTAGAGGCCTCTACCTGTTTTAATCTCCACGCACATACGTGGAAAGTCAAGACTTACTGAATAATCCGACGAACCGACTAAAGCTCAATGGCGTAGGGAGCTGGCGGTTAGTCGGGTTTTCTTTTATTCATCGTATTGTGAGTCGAAGTCATCGCCAGTAGCAGCGAAAAAATCGCGTCAAGCCGAACAAAAACCGCGTTGGGACGAAGAAAAACCGTGTTGGGAGCCGAAAAAACCGCGTCAAGCCGAAATTTAATCGCGTCAAGCCGAAATTTAATCACGCTGAAGTCAAATCTAATCGCGCCGAAACTATGGCTGCGCACGCGTTTTTTTTCAGTCTTGTCAGCGAAAATTTTTCTCCGCACGGACTTACGGAAGATGCGCAGGGGATTAGTTGAAGTCCATCCAGTAGCGGCGCTCGCCAGGTGGCATTTTCTCTATGGCGTAGCGCAGGGCGGTGCGGGGCATGGTGGCTGCATGTTGGCGGAGGAAGTCGCGGAGGAGGTCCATGCTGACGCGCTTGCCCATCTCGCGGAGCATCCAGCCAACGGCTTTGTGCATCAGGTCGTGGCGGTGGTGCAGCAGTTTCTCTGCATAGCGCAGGCACCACGTAGGGTCGCCCTGCTGCGAGGTTTTCCATGTGCAGACCATGCTGATGCGCTGCTCCCACAAGTTGTGACTGGCGGCAAGTCGGTCAAGGACCTGATGCTTGTGTGCCGTGTGCAGGCCCAGTGTTTTATCGCCAATGAATGTGGGCAGCAGCAGCCAGTGGCCCAGCAGCTTGGGGGCGGACAGGTCCACGAGGTCCCAATTGTTAGCTCGCGTGGCATTCTTAAGGTACATGGTGATAATATCATCGCGTTTGTGCGCGGCATCGGCGTCTTCTTCCAGCCTTTTGGCAGTGAACTTGGCAAACTGCTCTACCATCACGAGCAGGCCGCAGAGCCTCACTTCGTGCCAACGGCTACGGAGCAGGGCGGGCACCTCGCTTAGCGGCAGGTCTGAGGCAAAGGCCTTGACAATGCGGCGTGTCTCTGGCACCTTGAGCCCCAAAAACTCGTCGCCTTCGCCATATTGGCTAGGGCCGGTCTTGAAGAAGCGCATGAGGTTGACGCGCTGCTCCTCGTTGCGCAGCGTCTCCATGTGGAGAATAATTTCTTTTGCTGTCATCTGTAGGAAGGTGTGTCTATTTTCTAAGCATATTGCAAAGGTAATTATTATTCTAAAAAAAACAGGTGGTTGCTAATTGCCAATCTATGTTTTTTTTGTAACTTCGCTGCGCAATATTATTTAATTTCTATGGCACAGGAAGATTTGACGCGGAAGGACATGAGTAGCCTTCCCGAGAATGCTATGCGCCCGCTTAAGAAGGGCGAGGTTTATGAACCGCTGATGGGTGCCGACAAGCGTCCCAGGGAGGTGACGACGTGGTCGGTTACCTGGGGATTGCTGATGGCAGTGCTTTTCAGTGCTGCAGCGGCCTATCTTGGCCTTAAGGTGGGCCAGGTGTTTGAGGCGGCTATCCCCATTGCTATTATTGCCGTGGGATTGTCGAGCGCCACTAAGCGCAAGGGCGCCCTGGGTGAGAATGTGATGATTCAGAGCATCGGCGCGTGCTCGGGCATGATAGTGGCTGGTGCCATTTTCACGCTGCCAGCCCTCTACATCTTGCAGTCTAAGTACCCTGACATTGCCGTCAATTTCTTTGAGGTGTTTATTGCCTCGCTGCTGGGCGGCGTGCTGGGTATCTTGTTCTTGATACCATTCCGTAAGTATTTTGTCAAGGATATGCATGGCAAGTATCCCTTTCCCGAGGCTACGGCCAGCACACAGGTGCTCATCTCCGGCGAGAAGGGCGGTCAGGGCGCCAAGCCCCTGCTGCTGGCCGGACTGGTTGGCGGTCTCTATGACTTTGTTGTGGCCACCTTCGGACTGTGGAACGAGAATTTCACCTCCCGTGCCCTGATGTGGGGCGACACTTTGGCCGAGAAGGCCAAGCTGGTGTTTAAGATGAACACCGGCGCTGCCGTGCTGGGCATGGGCTACATCATTGGTCTGAAGTACGCGTTCATTATCTGCGTGGGCTCAGTGGCCGTGTGGTGGCTGATTATCCCGGGCATTGCGCTGATTTGGCCAGACCTCAATATCGGCGATGGCCTTACGGCCGCAGCCGCCAGCCCTGAACAGCTGTTTAAGTATGCCAAGTCTATCGGCATCGGTGGCATAGCTATGGCAGGTGTCATAGGCATAATCAAGAGCTGGCCTATCATACGCGGAGCCGTGGGACTGGCTGGCCGCGAGCTGGGCGGCAAGGCCAAGGATGGCAACGCCAAGGTTGAGCGAACACAGAAGGACCTGCCTATGAAGGTGGTAGCCATTGGTGCCATCGCTACCATAGTGGTGACGTTCCTGTTCTTCCAATTTGGCGTTATGGACGGCGTGTGGTTGTTCAGCATCACTGCCATTCTGATTCTGACCCTCATAGCATTCCTCTTCACCACTGTGGCGGCTAACGCTATCGCCATTGTGGGCAGCAATCCCGTGAGCGGCATGACGCTGATGACACTGATTGTGGCTTCAGTGGTGATGGTAGGCGTGGGTCTCAAGGGCACTGGCGGCATGGTGGCCGCACTGATTATGGGCGGCGTGGTCTGCACTGCGCTCAGCACGGCCGGAGCATTTATTACCGACCTTAAGACAGGCTATTGGCTGGGTTCCACTCCGCAGAAGCAAGAGACGTGGAAGTTCGTCGGCACGCTGGTGAGTGCAGTGACGGTGGCTGGCGTTATAATGATTCTTAATAAGACCTACGGTTTTACTTCAGGCCAGCTGGCTGCTCCGCAGGCTAATGCCATGGCGGCTGTGATTGAGCCTCTGATGAGTGGCGAGGGCGCCCCGTGGCTGCTCTATGGCATTGGTGCGCTGATTGCCGTGGTGTTGACGCTGTTTGGCGTGCCGGCCCTAGCCTTTGCGCTGGGTATGTTTATTCCGCTGGAGCTCAACCTGCCGTTGCTGGTGGGCGGTGCCATCAGCTGGTTTGTTACTACGCGTTCCAAGGATCAGGAGGTCAACCGTCAGCGTGGCGAGAAGGGCACTCTGATTGCCAGCGGCTTCATTGCTGGCGGCGCACTGATGGGCGTAGCCAGTGCAGCGTTGCGTTTCGGAGGCATCCAGTTTGACTACGAGGCTTGGTGGATGAATCCGTTGAGCGAGCTTCTGGCCCTGGGCATGTTCTGCATGATTATTATTTACATGATTAAAGGAAGCAAGAAGTAATGGTAGCCTCTTCTCCAATCCTCCCTAAGGGAGAGAGTCCTTGTCCCCGAACAGGGGAGATTGAGAGAGATGATAAAGAGTAAACAAAAGAAAAGAGATATGGAAATCAAACAATATATCCAGGAGAATGAGTCACGCTTCCTTGAGGAGCTGTTTAGCCTTATCCGCATCCCGAGCATCAGTGCGATGCAGGAGCATAAGGCTGATATGGTACGCTGCGCCGAGCGATGGAAAGAGCTGCTGCTGGAGGCTGGCGCCGACAAGGCAGAGGTGATGCCCAGCAAGGGCAACCCCTTGGTTTATGCCGAGAAGTACGTGAGCGATGAGGCCAAGACCATCCTTGTCTATGCCCATTACGATGTGATGCCTGCCGAGCCACTGGAGTTGTGGAAGTCAGAGCCCTTCGACCCCGTGGTGAGAGACGGCCATATCTGGGCACGCGGTGCCGACGACGACAAAGGACAGTCGATGATTCAGGTCAAGGCCTTTGAATACATGGTGCGTGAGGGCTTGCTGCGCAATAACGTTAAGTTTATATTTGAGGGTGAGGAGGAGATAGGCAGTCCTAGCCTCAATGCCTTCCTGTATGAGCACAAGCAGTTGCTCAAGGCCGACATCATACTGGTGAGCGACACCAGCATGCTGGGTGCCGACCTGCCCTCGCTGACCACCGGCCTGCGCGGATTGGCTTACTGGGAACTTGAGGTTACCGGCCCCAATCGCGACCTGCACTCTGGCCATTTCGGCGGAGCGGTGGCCAACCCCATCAACGTGTTGTGCAAGATGATGAGCGACTTGCAGGACGAGGATGGTCGTATCACTGTGCCAGGTTTCTACGATGACGTGCTGCCCGTGCCGCAGGCCGAGCGCGACATGATTGCCAAGATACCCTTCAATGAGGAGAGGTATAAGGATGCCATCGGCGTCAAGGCCCTCAAGGGTGAGCGCGGTTATTCCACGTTGGAGCGTAACAGCTGTCGCCCGTCGTTTGACATCTGCGGCATCTGGGGCGGTTACACCGGCGAGGGTGCCAAGACAGTGCTGCCCTCCAAAGCCTATGCCAAGGTAAGCTGCCGACTGGTGGCCAATCAGGACCACTCCAAGATTTCGCAGCTCTTCATGGATTATATCAAGGCCAACACTCCACCCTATGTGCAGATCAAGGTCACCCCGCTGCATGGCGGCGAGGGTTATGTGTGCCCCATTGACATGCCCGCCTACAAGGCTGCGGAGAAGGGCTTTGAGAAAGCCTTCGGCAAGAAGCCGCTGGCCGTTAGGCGTGGTGGCAGCATACCCATCATCAGTGACTTTGAGCAGATACTCGGCATCAAGACCGTGCTGATGGGCTTTGGCCTGGAGAGCAATGCCATCCATTCGCCCAACGAGAATATCCCACTCAACATCCTGCGCAAGGGCATCGAGGCCGTAGTGGAGTTCCATAAAGAGTATAAATAACATATTTATAGTTTATAGCCTCGATAAAAAGAAAGAAACAACTATAAAAGAAAGAAACAACATGCCTTCCAAAACCAATAGCCGCACTGCGGCCCCCGATCAACTGCTTACTCACATGCCGCCGCAGGCCCTTGAGATGGAGCGTTCCGTGTTAGGCTCGCTCATGGTTGACCGTGCGGGCTACGACATAGTGACCGACATACTCAGTCCCGATAGTTTCTACGACAAGAAACATCAGCTTATCTATGCAGCCATCCGTGACCTGGCTGCCGAAGACAAACCTTTTGACGCCATCTCCGTCAAGGCCCAGCTGGAGAAGAACGGCACCTTCAATGATGCCGGTCAGATGGTGTACTTGGCCGACCTGGTGCGCGAGGCCACCGGCTCTGCCGGCATTCGCTACCATGCTGAGGTGATTGCCGAGAAGTATATCAAGCGGCAGCTCATCACAGCCTCCAGTGAGATGCAGACGCAGGCCTTCGATGAGACCATTGACTCGCAGGAGCTGCTCAACAGCGCCCAGCAGAGCCTCTATAGGATAAGCCAGGACAGCCAGCACAAGGACTTCACCCAGATCAATCCCGTGGTGGACAGGGTGTACAAATCCATTGAGGACGCTGCCAAGCTCAAGGGCGGCCTGAGTGGTGTGCCCACACTGTTCCATAAGATAGACGATATCACTAGTGGTTGGCAAAACTCCGACCTCATCATCATTGCCGCCCGCCCCGCTATGGGCAAGACGGCCTTCGCCTTGTCTATGGCTCGCAACATTGCCGTCAGTCAGCGGCTGCCCATGGCTTTCTTTAGCCTTGAGATGAGCAACGACCAGTTGGTTAAGAGATTGGTATCAAATGTCTGCGAGATAGCTGCCGACAAGCTGCGCAGCGGCGACCTCAAGCCCTACGAGTGGACACAGCTCGACTCCAAGATTACTGAGCTCAAGGATGCTCCGCTCTTCATTGATGACACTTCGTCGCTCTCTATCTTTGAGTTACGCACCAAGGCCCGCCGCCTTGTGGCCGAGCATGGCGTGAAGATAATAATGATTGACTACCTCCAGCTGATGACCGCCTCCGGCTCAGGCATCAAGTTTGGCAACCGTCAGGAGGAGGTGTCCACCATCAGCCGCAACCTCAAGGCCCTGGCCAAGGAGCTTGATGTGCCCATCATTGCCCTGTCGCAGGTTAACCGCGAGGTGACCAAGCGCGAGGGCGAGGAAGCCAAGCGCCCGCAACTGAGCGACCTCCGTGAGTCGGGTGCCATAGAGCAGGATGCCGATATCGTATGCTTCCTCCACCGCCCCGAGTACTACAAGATTTATCAGTCGAACGACAATACTCAAGACTATCGCGGCAAGGCCGAGTTTATCATTGCCAAGCATCGTAACGGTGCCCTCGATATTGTCCAGCTTAAGTTTAAGCCCGAGTTTACTCGCTTTATGAACCTTGATGACTACAGCGTGTCGCATGGTGGTGGCTCGTTACGTAAGCAGGGCGGCGCTCCTTCTGCTCCCTCCGGCGACTTGCCTCTCGAGTTTGGCGGCGGAGCCATGCCTTTGCAGGACGCCCCTGACCCGCTGGGTGGCAATCTTGACGCCAAGGTGCCATTCTGAAAAGTTGAGGTTTTGAGATTTAGGAGATAGAAGGAGAATAGTCATGAGTAACGGCTTAACTACTTTATCATTTTAGATTTGAGGTTTAGCCAAGTCCGGTAAACCGTAATCAAATTTTGCAGGCATAGCAGCACGGCTGGCAACATATTGGCATGAATAATTTCTGTTTTCTAATTCCTAATTCCTAATTTCTTTGTACCTTTGCACACCAAATTTATATAATTATATAATAAAGGATGAATATTTCATATAAATGGCTGAAGGAGTATGTGGACTTTGACCTTACTCCCCAGCAGACTGCAGACGCCCTAACCTCCATAGGTCTTGAGGTGGACTCAGTCGAAGAAGTTCAGTCGGTTAAGGGCGGCCTCAAGGGCCTGGTGGTCGGCGAGGTGCTGACCTGTGAAATGCACCCTAACTCCGACCATCTCCATGTTTGTAGTGTTAATATCGGTGAGGCAGAGCCATCACAGATTGTCTGCGGTGCGCCCAATGTGGCTGCCGGTCAGAAGGTCGTTGTCGCTACCCTGGGTACTGTGCTCTATGATGGCGACCAAAGTTTCACCATCAAGCGTAGCAAGCTGCGCGGCGTGGAGAGCCTTGGCATGATATGTGCCGAGGACGAGATTGGCGTGGGCAATGACCACAGCGGCATCATAGTGCTGCCTGCCGACACCCCCGTCGGTATGCCCGCAGCAGAGTATTACCACCTGGAGAGCGACTATGTCATCGAGGTGGACATTACCCCCAACCGTGCCGATGCCTGCTCCCACTATGGAGTAGCCCGCGACCTCTATGCATGGCTCGTGCAGAACGGCCTTCAGACATCCCTTCATCGTCCCTCCGTTGACGCCTTCAAGGTTGACAACCATGATCTCGAGATTGACGTTCAGATTCGTGACCGCAAGCGCTGCCCGCGCTATGCTGCATTAAGCGTGACTGGCTGCAGGGTAGGGGAGAGCCCCGAGTGGCTTAAGCAAAAATTGAATATCATCGGCCTGCGCCCAATCAACAATATCGTTGATATTACTAACTATATCATGCACGCCTACGGTCAGCCGCTGCATTGCTTTGATGCCGACATGATCAAAGGCCGCACCATAGTGGTGGAGACACAGCCCGAGGGCACCCCCTTTGTCACACTCGATGGAGTGGAGCACAAACTCTCCAGCGAGGACCTTGCCATCTGTAATGCCGAGGAGCCCATGTGCATTGCCGGCGTCTTTGGCGGTAAGGGTTCAGGCACCTACGACACCACCACCAACGTGCTCTTTGAGTCGGCCTACTTCAATCCTACTACCATCCGTAAGTCGGCACGCCGCCACGGTCTGAGCACCGATGCCAGTTTCCGCTTTGAGCGTGGCATCGACCCCAACGGCACCATTTACGCTCTCAAGCAGGCAGCCATCATGGCGTGTGAGCTGGCCGGCGGCAAGGTGTCGATGGAGATTAAGGATGTCTATCCCGAGCCTATCGAGGACTTCAAGGTAGAACTTAGCTATAAGTATGCACACGACCTCATTGGCAAGGAGATTCCCCACGACACCATCAAGAGCATCGTGCGCAGCCTCGAGATGACCATCGACCACGAGACCGCCGAGGGCCTGAGTCTTACCGTGCCAGCCTACCGTGTGGATGTGCAACGACCCTGCGACGTGGTGGAGGACATCCTGCGCATCTATGGCTACAACAACGTGGAGATTCCTTCCGCCGTCCGTTCCTCCCTCACCGTCAAGGGCGAGGTTGACCGCAGCAACAAGTTGCAGCAGCGCATCAGCGAGCAGCTAACTGCCCAGGGATTCAATGAGATAATGAACAACTCACTCACCAAGGCCGCCTATTATCAAAGTCTTGACACCTTCCCCGCCGACCACTGTGTTAAGTTGATGAATCCGCTAAGCGAAGACCTCAGCGTGATGCGTCAGACACTGCTCTTCGGAGGACTGGAGTCACTGCGCTTTAATATCAACCATAAGAGCCCCAACCTACTGATGTATGAGTTTGGCAAAGTCTATTCATACAGTGCCGACGACCGCAAGGAGGGACAGCCCCTTGCCCCCTACACTGAGGATATGCACCTTGGCCTCTGGCTGACCGGCAAGCGAGTGGAGGGCTCGTGGGTACATGCCAACGAAGAGTACAGCTTCTATAACCTCAAGGGCTATGTGGAGAATATCTTTGCCCGTCTCGGCGTCAGTCTGGGGCAGCTCTTCTTCAAGGAATGCTGCCAGGACATCTACACCGCCGCCCTCCAGGTGGAGGATCGCAACGGCAAGGTCTATGCCACCCTCGGCATCGTCAGCCCCAAGGCCTTAAAGCTGGCTGAGCTCAAAAATCAAGTTTATTATGCCGACCTCGACTGGGAGGCCCTCATGCGCAAGAGTCGCAAGAACAAAGTCAGTTTCACCGAGATAAGCAAATATCCTGCCGTGAGCCGTGACCTAGCCCTGCTCATTGACAAGGAGATTTCCTTCCTCCAGGTGGAAGCTGTAGCTTATCAGACTGAGCGCAACCTGCTTAAGAAGATAGAGCTCTTCGATGTTTATGAGGGTAAGAACCTCCCCGCCGGCAAGAAGAGCTACGCCGTCAACTTCACCTTGCAGGACACCGAGAAGACCCTTACTGACAAGCACATTGAGCATGTCATGAGCTCACTCATTGCCAACTTCAAGCAAAAACTTAACGCAGAGTTGCGATAATTTGTAAAATCGTAAAATAGTAAAATCGTCAAATCAAACTATGGGAAGAGCATTTGAATACCGTAAGGCTGCAAAGCTTAAGAGATGGGGCCACATGGCCAAGACATTCACTCGACTGGGCAAGCAGATCGCCATTGCCGTGAAGCAGAGCGGTCCTGAGCCGGAGAACAACCCCGCGCTGCGAAGCATCATCGCCGTCTGCAAGCGCGAGAATATGCCTAAGGACAACATCGAGCGTGCCATCAAGAACGCCATGGGCAAGGACCAGAGCGACTATAAGAACATGACCTACGAGGGCTATGGTCCCCACGGCATCGCCATCTTTGTCGATACCCTTACCGACAACCCCACTCGCACCGTGGCCGATGTACGCTCAGTCTTCAATAAGTTCAGCGGCAACCTCGGCACCATGGGCAGCCTGGCTTTCCTCTTTGACCACAAGTGCGTGTTCACTTTCAAGAAGAAGGACGATATGGACATGGATGAGTTTATCCTCGATGTCATCGACCTCGGTGTGGAGGATGAGTACGACGAAGACCCCGAGGAGGGCACTATCACCATCTACGGCGACCCCAAGAGCTACGGTGAAATCCAGAAGTACCTGGAGGAGCAGGGCTTTGAGGATGTAGGCGGCGAGTTTACCTATGTGCCCAACGACCTCAAGGCCGTCAGCGCTGAGCAGCGCGAGACCATCGACAAGATGGTTGAGAAACTCGAGGACTTTGACGACGTGCAGACCGTCTATACCAACATGGAGCCTGCCCCCGCAGAATAGCGTATGTTATTTGAGTTTTGAGATTTGAAAGCAACTATCGTACTTTCGAACTCTCGAACTACTCGTCCTTTTCTTCATGAAGCGAACATTTCCTGTTATAGGAATGGCTTGCGCCCACTGCGCAGCCAATGTTGAGCGTACGCTTAGTCGTGTGCCGGGCGTGCGCTCAGCCTCCGTGTCGCTGGCCGGTCGCTCAGCCCTCGTTGATTACGACGAGCAGGTGGCCACCCCCACTGCCATGAAGCAGGCAGTGAGCGATGCCGGTTTCGATCTCGTGGTAGAGGAGGACCGCGATGCCGACGAAGAGGAGCGGCAAGCGCTGAAGATTCTTAAGAATAACGTAATAGTAAGCTGGGCTTTTGCCGTGTCAGTGATGGCGCTGACCATGGCAAAGTCCAGCAGTATTATTATTGCCTGTCTTACCGGCCTGAGCATGGTAGTGTGCGGCAGCCGCTTCTATGCAAATGCCATTCGGCAGTTGCGCCATGGCGGTGCGGGTATGGACATGCTTGTGGCCCTCTCCACCCTTGTAGCCTTCCTGGCCAGTTTCGTTGGGCAGGCAGCCTATTTCGACACTGCGGCCATTATAATAGCCTTCATGCTTACAGGTCGCCTGCTGGAGGAGAAAGCCAAGAATGGTGCTGCCTCCAGCATACGTCAGCTGATAGGCTTGCAGCCCAAGATGGCACGCCTCATTGATGCTGACGGCCAGGCTGTGGAGGTGCCCATAGCAGCCCTCAAGGTGGGCGACACCGTGGAGGTGAAGGCTGGTGATAAAATACCCGTTGACGGCGAGGTGGTGGAGGCTGAGAGCTTCATGACTGCCGACACCGCCTACGTTGACGAGAGCATGCTCAGCGGCGAGCCCAACCCGGTAGCCAAGCGCCAGGGCAGCACAGTCATGGCAGGCACCATACCCAGTCAGGGACGGCTCACCCTGCGTGCACTCCAGATAGGCAGCAACACCGCCTTGGCTGCCATAATCAGTCGTGTGCAAGAGGCTCAGGGCAGCAAGGCCCCCGTCCAGCGCATCGTTGACAAGGCTGCCCTCGTCTTCGTGCCCGTTGTGGGAGGGCTCAGCCTGCTCACCTTCCTGCTGTGGTGGCTTATAGGCGGCAGCGCAGCTCTGCCCCAGGCCCTCACCAGTGCCATCGCCGTGCTCGTTATAGCCTGTCCCTGCGCCATGGGACTAGCCACCCCCACCGCCCTCATGGTGGGCATAGGCCGCGCCGCTCGTCAGCAGATACTTATCAAGGACGCCGCCGCCCTCGAGCAGCTGCGCCGAGTCAGCGCCATCGTCATCGACAAGACCGGCACCCTCACCATTCCCAATCCCAATATCGACTTTACCCGTGCCGACAGGTTGCCCCTGCAGCAGCGCGAGCACCTCAAGCCCCACGCCGCCGAGGCCGTCAGCCAGCTCCACGCCGAGGGCATAGAGCTCCACTTGATGAGTGGTGACCGCCCCGATGCCGTGGCCCACTGGGCCGCCCAGGCAGGCATCACCCATTGGCACGCCCAGGCCCGGCCTTCCGACAAGCAGGCCCTCGTCAGCGCACTGCAGGGCGAAGGCAAGACCGTAGCCATGATAGGCGACGGCATCAACGACACCCAGGCCCTTGCCCTGGCCGACGTCAGCATAGCCATGGGCCGCGGCACCGACGTAGCCATGGAGGCAGCCCAGCTCACCCTGATGACCGACGACCTGCGCGCCATACCCCGGGCTGTGAGCCTCTCGCGTAGCACTGTGCGCATGATATGGCAGAACCTATTCTGGGCCTTTATATATAATATAGTGTCCATCCCCCTCGCCGCCGGAGCGCTCCACCTCGTCGGCATCCATTTCCAGATCACTCCCATGTGGGCCGCCGCCCTGATGGCCCTCTCCTCAGTCAGCGTGGTCCTCAACAGCCTGCGCCTCAGAAAGTAGGGAGTACATACTTTTGCCAGCGACATTTTTTTAGTATTATGTCACACTTGTGGTCATAATCAGCATGCATTTTAATAACAGGCTCTGCATAATCCTTATAAGCAAAGGCATAATACGGTATTTTGCGCAGAGCCGAGTTATTATCGCGCAGAGCCGGCAACTAATCGGCGATTAGTTTAGGCAACAATATAGCAGTTGGCACAGATTACAGTCTCTGCGAAATAGTCATGCTCTCTCTGTGCCAACATCTGTGTCATTGCCTATAAAAAAATAA
>CADAJV010000002.1 GCA_902788275.1 uncultured Bacteroidales bacterium
TCTTATGTCTGTTCTAATCAACGCTGCTATGCAATAAACATACAACTAACGCAGTCAGAATTGGTTGCATTATGAGTAATCTGTGCCAACATCTATATTGAATGAAAGGTTATAGGTTATAGGTTATAGAGGGAGTTAAAAGGAGATAGAAGGAGATAGAAGGAGATAGAGGACAATAGTCATGAGTAACGGCTTAACTTCTTAACTACTTAACTTCTTAACTACTTAACTTCTTAACTACTAAACCGTAAACAGTAATTACCTCTTTTTATATCCTAAACTTAACGGTTGGTTTCTTCGCAACCACCTTTTCTCGCCATGGCAGACTTGATGCAAGCATCATTCTGCTCATTTGGCTTAGCGAAACGGTTTCCGTACATCTTGTCATAGTAGGCTTGGTAGTCGGTGCCGGTGACGGCTTTCACCCAATCGGGATTGTCGAGATACCAGCGGATGGTCTTGACGATGCCCTTGGCAAAGGGGGTTTCGGGTTCCCAGCCGAGGTCGGCCTTTATCTTGGTGGGGTCGATGCCGTAGCGCAGGTCGTGGCCCAGACGGTCGGCGACGTAGGTGATGAGGCCTTCGTTGATCCAGCTCACGTCGGTGCGGTCGGCCTCGGGCAGGAGGGTGCGATACTGCGGCTCGGTCTCCATAATCTCGCGGATGGTGCTGATGATGAGCTTCACGATGTCGATGTTGCGCATCTCGTTGTGACCACCTACATTATATATTGTGCCGTCCTTGGCCTTGGAGATTACCATGTCGATGGCCTTGCAGTGGTCTTCCACGTAGAGCCAGTCGCGCACATTCTCGCCCTTGCCATAGACGGGTAGCGCCTTATGGCTCAGGATGTTGCGGATGATGAGGGGGATGAGCTTCTCGGGGAAGTGGTAGGGACCGTAGTTGTTGGAGCAGCGGGTGATGCTCACGGGCATCTTAAACGTGTCGCGATAGGCCATCACGATGAGGTCGGCGCTTGTCTTGCTGGCACTATAGGGCGAGTGGGGGCAGAGAGGTGTCTGCTCAGTGAAGTAGCCCTCGGGCCCCAGTGAACCATAGACCTCATCGGTGGATACCTGATGGTAGCGCACTCCCTCACGCCAGGTGGGGTAGCCCTGAGCATCCTTGCCGGTTACCCATGCACGACGGGCTGCGTCAAGCAGGTTCTGGGTGCCGAGGATGTTGGTCAGCAGGAAGAGTTGCGGGTTGGTGATGGAGCGGTCTACATGGCTCTCGGCAGCGAAGTTGACAACATAGTCGAAGTCGTATTCGGCAAAGAGCTTGTCTGCCAGCTGGCGGTCGCCAATGTCACCCTTCACGAAGAAGCAGCGTTTGTTGTCGATATCCTTGTCAATGGTGCCGAGGTAGCCGGCATAGGTAAGTGCGTCAAGGATTACTATACGCACATCGTTATGCTTGCTCAGCATGTACTTAACAAAGTTGGAGCCGATAAATCCGGCTGCACCGGTAACGAGGTATGTCTTCATGGCGAGTGAGGAGAGTGAGGAGTGAGGAGTGAGGAGTTAGGAGTGAGGAGTGAGGAGTTAGGAGTGAGGAGTGAGGAGTGAGGAGTGAGGAGTGAGGAGTTAGGAGTTAGGAGTTAGGAGTTAGGAGTTAGGAGTTAGGAGTGAGGAGTTAGGAGTTAGGAGTTAGGAGTTAGGAGTTAGGAGTTAGGAGTTAGGAGTGAGGAGTTAGGAGTTAGGAGTGGGGAGTGAGGAGTGAGGAGTTAGGAGTGAGGAGTGAGGAGTGACTGAAAGAAATTGCCAGAAATGTTTCAGAAATTTTGCAAGCTATAAAACATTGTCTTTAATAAATTTCTATTTAATTTCTGATAATTTCTTTCAGTCACAATTCCTTTCAGTCTCTTGCTATCCCAGGAAGCCCAGGAGTGCACCGGCGGCAATGGCGGAACCAATCACACCGGCTACGTTCGGGCCCATGGCATGCATGAGCAGGTAGTTGTGCTTGTCGTATTTCAGACCCATGTTCTGCGAGATGCGGGCTGCCATAGGCACGGCGCTCACACCGGCATTACCGATGAGCGGGTTGAGCTTCTTGCCCTCGGGCAGGAAGATGTTCATAAACTTCACGAACAGCACACCCGAGCAGGTGGCAATCATGAAGGCGCATGCACCAAGGATGAATATCTTGATGGTGTCGGAGGTCAGGAACTCACTGGCCTGAGTGGAGCAACCCACGGTGAGACCGAGCAGCATCACTACGATGTCGTTGAGTGCTGAACCGGCGGTCTTGGCCAGGCGAGTGGTCTTGGTGGACTCCTTCAGCAGGTTGCCGAAGAAGAGCATACCCAGCAGGGGCAGACCCGACGGGATAATCATAGCCGTCATTAGCAGACCCACGATGGGGAAGATGATGCGCTCTGTCTGGCTGACCTGACGCGCTGGTTTCATGCGGATGACACGCTCCTTGTCAGTGGTGAGCACGCGCATGAAGAAAGGCTGGATGACCGGTACCAGTGCCATATATGAATAGGCGCACACTGCAATGGCTCCCATCAGGTTGGGCGACAGCTTCGACGACAGGAAGATAGCCGTGGGGCCGTCGGCACCGCCGATAATGGCTATGCCGGCTGCCTGGTTGGGCTCAAAGCCCAGCAGCAGGGCTATCATGTAGGCACCGAAGATGCCAAACTGGGCAGCACCACCCACCAGCAACAGCTTGGGGTTGGCCAGAAGCGCCGTGAAGTCGGTCATGGCACCAATGCCCAGGAATACCAGCGGCGGATACCACCCGTCCTTCACTCCTGAATAGAAGAAGTTGAGCACGGCATTGTCTTCATACAGGCCTATCTCCAGTCCTACTGACTTGAAGGGGATGTTGCCCAGTATGATACCGAAGCCGATGGGGATGAGCAGCAGTGGCTCAAAGTCCTTCTTGATGGCAAGCCATACAAAGAAGATGCCGACCAATATCATTATATAGTTACTCCAGTCTCCGCAGTAGAAACCGGTGTAGGTAAGGAAGTCGGTCAGCTTAGTTCCAATAAAATCCCACATTGTCTGAGAGTTCTATGGTTCTTAGGCGATAGTGAACATGGTGGTGCCCTCCATTACGGAGTCGCCCTTGTTGACTGTGATGGAGGTGATGGTGCCTGCCTTCTCAGCGGTAATCTCGTTTTCCATCTTCATGGCTTCGAGGATGAGCACTACGTCGCCTACGTTGACGGTCTGGCCTACGGCAACCTTGATATCATTGATAGTGCCGGGCAGTGGAGCCTTGAAGGGAGTGCCTTCGCCGGGAGCGGCAGCAGGAGCCGCAGGAGCGGCAGCAGCAGCGGCAGGAGCGGCTGCGGGCTTGGCTGCAGGAGCTGCGGGCTTAGCCACGGGGGTTATCTTCTTGGGAGCCTGGCCCACGATTTCTACGTCGTATGCCTTACCGTTGACTATTACGCTGGCCTGGTTGCCCTGGAGGTTCTCGATGTTAACGGCGTACTCCTTGCCGTTGATGATGTATTTGTACTCTTTCATGGTGTGAAATGTGTGTGAATTGTTAGTGTAAATAGTTGGTTGTGTGTGTTTAGTACAGTGTGCCGGCGGCTATCTGCTCTGCCTTGTCGGCCCACGGTGAAAGGGTGGGGGTGATGGTTATTACGCCGCTCTCCTCGTCATGAGCCAGCTCTGCCTGCAGGGCCAGTGCTATGAGAGCGATGTCAAGGTATTCGTCGCCTGTGCCACCAGTGGCATCAGCCACAGCCAGCATAGCGGCTACCTTGGCTTCTGCATCATTGTCAGTTTTTTTGCCGGTGGCAGGGCTTGCCAGGGGAGCAACGGTGTCGGTTTTCCTGGCAAACAGTTTGCCAAAGAACTTGAAGAAGATGTAGAGCAGCAGCAGACAGCCGAACACTACGCCCATAGCCATGATGGCCATAGCGATGCCGTAGGGGTCTTTCTCCTTAAACTCTGCTATCTTGTTGTTCTTCTTGGCTTGCTCGTAGTTGTTGGCCTGAGTAGGGGTGGGGCGGTCGCATATGTACCAGGTGCCTTTTTCAAAGTCTCTGGCCCACGACTTGCCTGCACCGAGGTCGTCGGGAATGACGAGCGAGTCGATAAGGTTGATACCGTTGCCGCTATAGATGGCTACGATGTCACCCGGCATAAGGGTGAAGTCGGTGTGTTGCAGACCGAGGTTGTCATTGCCGTCGGCATAGAGCAGCAGACAGTTCTGCGGGGTAATCTTGGTGATAGGATTGCCCGTAGGAATGAGGTGCATCAGCTTTATGCGGTCGGGGGCAGAGAGCTCCTTGTTGAACACTGCCGGATTGTTGGTGATATAGAATCCGCCCAGGTTTTGGGTGCCGTAGGAGGTGTTCTGTATCTCTATCCAGGCAGTGTTGTTGGTAGAGCTGTCGCCCAGGCTAACCTCGCTCAGCCTCAGGCTCTGGGCACCGTCTGCCGATGCTCCTATGGTGAAGAGCATCAGCAGGGCGATGGTCAGAGTGACTATTTTATTAGTCTTCATATTGGTCATGCTGTTAGCGCATTAACGTATAGGTTACAGAGGTATATTGCCGTGCTTCTTGGCCGGGCGTGTCTGGCGCTTGTTCTGCAGAACGGCCAGTGCGCGGCAAATGCGGAAGCGGGTGTTCTTGGGTTCGATGATATCGTCGATGTAGCCATAGCTGGCAGCCTGATAGGGATTGTTGAAGAGCTCGTTGTACTCTTCCTCCTTCTCGGCCAGAAATGCCTTGGGGTCTTCGGCCTCTTTGGCTGCCTTGGCATAGAGCACTGCCACGGCGCCCTTGCTGCCCATCACTGCCATCTCGGCTGCGGGCCATGCGTAGTTGAGGTCGGCCTTGAGCTGCTTGCAACCCATCACGATGTGGCTGCCGCCGTAGCTCTTTCTGAGTGTCACGGTCACCTTGGGCACGGTAGCCTCGCCATAGGCAAAGAGGAGCTTGGCACCGTGGTCGATAACGGCATTGTACTCCTGGCCTGTGCCGGGCAGGAAGCCGGGCACGTCAACGAGAGTGACGATAGGAATGTTGAAGGCGTCGCAGAACCTTACAAAGCGGGCACCCTTGCGGCTGGCGTTGCAGTCGAGCACACCGGCATAAACCTTGGGCTGGTTGGCTACGATACCTACGCTCTGGCCGTTGAAGCGGGCAAAACCTACGATGATGTTCTTGGCAAACTTGCTGTGTACCTCCATAAACTCACCGTTGTCTACTATGGAGCCGATTACTTCATACATGTCGTAAGCCTTGTTGGGATCGTCGGGCAGTATGTCGTTGAGGGCTTCCTCAGTGCGGTTGATAGGGTCGTTGCACTCCACGCGGGGAGTAGTCTCCATATTGTTCTGGGGGATGTAGGAGATGAGGCGGCGTATGTTCTGTGCCAGTTCCTCCTCGCTGGAGCAGGTGAAGTGGGCCACGCCGCTCTTGGTGCCGTGTACGGATGCACCACCGAGGTTCTCCTGGGTAACTTCCTCGCCTGTTACACTCTTCACTACGGCGGGGCCGGTGAGGAACATATAGCTTACGTCTTCAAGCATGAAGATGAAGTCTGTGATGGCGGGGGAGTAGACTGCACCACCTGCACAGGGGCCGCAGATGGCAGATATCTGTGGAATAACACCCGAAGCTTCGATATTGCGCTGGAAGATGTTGGCGTAGCCTGCCAGGGCGTTGACGCCTTCCTGAATACGGGCACCGCCGGAGTCATTGAGGCCGATGCAGGGCACTCCCATCTTCATGGCCTCATCCATGACTTTGCATATCTTCTCTGACATGGTCTCCGACAGTGAGCCGGCGTTGACGGTGAAGTCCTGTGCAAAGACATATACCAGTCGGCCGTCGATGGTGCCGCTACCGGTTACTACACCGTCACCCATGTACTGCTTCTTCTCCATGCCGAAATTGTGGCAGCGGTGGAGCTTAAACATGTCCATCTCCTCAAAGCTGCCCTCGTCGAGGAGCAGGTCAATTCTCTCGCGGGCTGTGAGTTTGCCCTTTGCGTGCTGCTTTTCGATAGCTTTCTCGCCACCGCCCAGTCGGGCTACGGCGCGCTTTTCTACTAGCTTCTTGATGTTTTCCTGTTGTTTGGTCATAAAAACAAAGTATTAGTTGGTTATTGTTGTTTGTTGTTATTTGTAGATATTAGTTATCGTAGGAGGATTTCCTGCGTGTATAAAAACGGCGCAAAGTTACTAATATTTCTGCGAATACTTTATTTAATTAAGGGAAAATAAGGTTGCGAGCCTTAATTTTAGTAATTTTGCACCTCGAAAATGAAAACCACCACTGATACTGAAGTCCGGAACGCAACATTTCTTGAGCTTGGCACCCAGCCTATAGGCAGGTTGTTGATGAAGTATGCCATGCCTGCTGTTATAGCCATGACCGCTTCTTCGCTGTACAATATTGTAGATGCTATCTTTATCGGTCAAGGTGTAGGTCCGTTGGCTATTGCGGGAATCTCACTCACATTCCCTGTTATGCAGATGACGGCTGCGTTTGGCTCGATGATTGGCGTCGGGGCAAGCACGCTGCTGTCTGTCAGACTGGGAGAGAAGGACTACGACACAGCCCGCCGCATACTTGGCAACGTGGTGGTGCTTAATGTTATTATGGGTGTGGTTCTTGGGGTGCTGATGTTTTGCTTTATCGACCCTATCCTTTATTTCTTCGGTGCTACTGACCTTACCCTTAGTTATGCCCGTGACTTTATGGTTGTCATCTTGGCGGGCAATGTGGTTACCCACCTTTACTTCGGACTAAATGCCATGCTGCGTGCGGCTTCGCAGCCTAAGGCGGCTATGATGGCTACTATCTACACTGTGGTGCTGAATGTGATGCTGTGTCCACTGTTTATCTATGTGTGCGGCTGGGGTATCACTGGTGCTGCGCTGGCTACGATGCTTTCGCAGACGGTGGCGTTGCTTTGGCAGTTCAAGTTGTTTAGTAACAAGCGTGAGTTTATACGTTTCCAGCGAGGTATATATAAGTTGAAGATGCGCATTGTTAAGGATTCTTTCCTTATTGGTTTGTCACCGTTTCTCATTAACCTGACGGGGTGCACAGTGGCTGCTATTATAAACAAGAGTCTGCTGGTCTATGGCGATGACCTTGACGTGGCCTCCTACGGTATATGCAACCGCTATGCCTTCTTCTTTCTTATGATAGTGATGGGCTTGAACCAGGGAATGCAACCGATAGTGGGTTACAACTACGGGGCAAAGAATAGCGACCGCGTGAGGGCGGCCCTGGTGAAGACCATCGTGTGGGCCACGGTGGTGGTGACGGCTGGCTTTGTAATCAGCTTCATAGCGCCGCGTCAGATAGTGAGCGCATTTACTACCGATCCGTACCTGATTGACATCTCTGTGCATAACCTCTACATACTGGTGTGCACATTCCCCATTATTGGCTTTACCATTGTGGTAACTAACTTCTTTCAGTGCATCGGCGTGGTAAAGAAGAGTATTTTCCTCTCGTTGTCGCGTCAGCTTATCTTTCTCATTCCCGCAGTGCTAATTCTGCCTACCTTTATGGGTGTTGACGGCGTGATGTGGTCTTTTCCTGTGAGTGATGTGGTGGCTACGGCCACGGCTGCGGTCTTGTTCTGGATTGAGATGCGCAAATTCAAAAATATGCAGAGTTTGCACTCATAATTTCATTGTTTGAGTTTACGGTCATGAAAAGGATATTGCTTATTTCAGACACCCATAACTATTGGGACCCTCGTTTTGCCGACTATATTGCTCCGTGCGATGAGGTGTGGCATGCTGGCGACATGTGTTCTTATGAACATGCCATGCGTTTTGCGGAACTGAAGCCCCTGAAAGCTGTGTGCGGCAACTGTGACGGTGCTGACCTACGCCTTGTCTATCCTGAGGTGCTGCGATGGCGCTGCGAGAGGGTAGAGGTGCTGATGAAGCATATAGGTGGTTACCCCGGTCACTATGATCCTTCGGTAAGGAAGTATGTGCATGAGCTGTGTAATACCACGACGGGAGCGGCCAGGCTGTTCATTTCCGGCCACAGTCATATTCTCAAGGTGAAATATGATGAACGTTTGGGTTTGCTCCATATCAACCCTGGAGCTGCAGGCTTGCAGGGATGGCAGGCTGTACGCACCTTTGTTCGGTTTACCATTGACGGTCCGGAGATTAAGGACCTGGAAGTAATAGAGCTCGGCAAGTAGGATTGCCGAGCTCTGTTATTGAGTTGCCTTCTTTGATTTAGACGATGCCCTGAGCCATCATGGCCTTGGCTACCTTTATGAAGCCGGCTACATTGGCACCCTTGACATAATTGATGTAGCCGTCGGGCTCTGTGCCGTACTTCAGACAGTTGGCGTGGATGTCCTCCATGATGATATGCAGACGATGGTCAACCTCCTCGGCCGTCCAGCTGAAGCGCTCGGAGTTTTGGCTCATCTCCAGACCGCTGACGCTTACGCCGCCGGCATTGGCAGCCTTGCCAGGAGCGTAGAGTATCTTGGCGCGCTGGAAGACACGAATGGCTCCTGGCGTGGAGGGCATATTGGCGCCCTCGCTGACAGCTATCACGCCGTTCCTGACAAGCGTCTCTGCAGCCTCTTCGCTAATCTCGTTCTGTGTGGCTGAGGGTAATGCAATGTCGGCTTTCTCTCCCCATGGTTTCTGACCGGCCACATAACGTGCGGTGGGGTAGTGGTCAACATACTCGTAGATTCGGCCGCGGTAGACGTTCTTAAGCTCCATGATGTAGTCGAGTTTATGGCGGTCTATGCCGTCGGGGTCGTAGATGTAGCCGTCGCTGTCGCTCATGGTGAGCACCTTGCCGCCCAATTGCAGCACCTTCTCAGCGGTGTACTGTGCTACGTTGCCTGCACCGCTTATTAGCACTGTCTTACCCTCGATACTTTGGCCGCGGGTCTTGAGCATCTCTTGCAGGAAATAAACATTGCCATAGCCTGTGGCCTCGGGGCGGATAAGGCTGCCGCCGAATTCGCGACCTTTACCTGTGAGTACGCCGCTGAACTCGTGGGTCAGTTTCTTATACATGCCAAACATGTAGCCTACCTCTCGGCCGCCTACGCCGATGTCGCCTGCGGGTACGTCCTGATTGGGGCCGATATTGCGGGTAAGTTCCAGCATGAAGGCTTGGCAGAAACGCATTACCTCGGCATTGCTCTTGCCGCGTGGTGAAAAGTCGCTGCCACCCTTGGCTCCTCCCATAGGAAGGGTAGTCAGGGAGTTCTTAAACGTTTGCTCAAAGGCCAGAAACTTAAGGATGCCAAGATTGACGGAGGCGTGGAAGCGGATACCACCCTTATAGGGGCCAATGGCGTTGTTATGCTGTACGCGATAGCCCATGTTGGTCTGTATGCGCCCTTGGTCATCTTGCCAGCTAACACGGAAAGTGTAGATGCGGTCAGGTATGCACAGGCGCTCAATGAGGTTGGCGCGGTCAAATTCGGGGTGCTTGTTGTATTCTTCCTCAATGGTGGCGAGCACTTCTTCCACGGCCTGGTGGTATTCGGGCTCGCCAGGGAAACGACGTTTCAAATCTTCAAGTACTTTTTGTGCGTTCATAATCTTATTAGTGTTTTGGGTTAATTGCTTTTACATTTCGTTGCAAAGGTAGCAATATTAACGCTATGTCAGTATTGTGGTGCGCTTATTTTTTTTGACAAATGTAAAAATATTCGGCGATAAAGTTGAAGAATAAAGAAAAAATGCCCGTTTTTTAATACGGACATTGCAAAAGTTACAAAATGTTGCCCTATGTTTATAGGGCCAGCCGCCACACTCCGCGTACTCCCCATGCGCTGAGGCGATAGAGCAGTGGAAGTCTCAACCTGTCGATAAAGGTGAGGACGCTGCAATCTATACTATTATATATAAGGTAGGCAGCCTGCTTGTTGCCCTCATGGCGTATGTGACCGGCATAAAGGGCTCTGCGGTTGTTTAGGGCACGGAGAAGGTTTTGGGCTTTGCGGCTTGCTGTGTTTTCGCTACGCCTTATGTCCTGCTCTATGGCATTGTGAGCGACTATGATTTTGTCGGCACGGTCGCCATATCTGGTGCCGGTAATGCTATCGGAGTGTACGTATATTTTGTGCCATACGCCAGGCAGCCATACTGTCTTGGGATTGGCAAGCATGATACGGAAGGCCCATTCGAAGTCTATCCAGTAAAAAAGGCTTTCGTTCCAACGGGCGTGTTTTTGGGCGAAGCTGCGGCGCAGGAATAGCGACACCGTTGCAAAGTTGTTTGCCACAAGATGGCGGCGAGGGTCGGTGGAGTGTATGATGTGGCGCGGTGCGACATGGTCGTTGGGATAAACATAACGCACCTGCAGGGCAACTGCATCGGCTTTCTCTTTGTCGGCAAGCTCTTGTGCGGCGCTAAGCATGCTGGGGCTGAGTTCATCATCGGAGTCAAAAAAATAGACATAATCACCGCTTGCCTTGTCAAGACCGCAGTTTCGTGCTGCCGCTGCTCCGGGCTTTGTCTCGTGGAGCAGTATGGCGGAGATGCCTGGGGCATCGATAGTGTCTACAAAGTTCTGTACTATGGCACAGGTGTTGTCGTCGCTGTTATTGTCAACAAAGATTATTTCCACCTGGCAGTCGCTGATGCGGCGAAGGCTGTCGAATAGACGCGGCAGCAGTTTGCTGCGATTGTGGACCGGAATGATTAGACTTACCATCGGCAGTATGAAAATGTTGTTAGTGTGTAAACAAACTATTTATCCCTCCTCAAGTGCACGGAGTACGTCAATCTTCCCTATGTCTGTAAGCATAAGGTCAGGCTGCACCAGGCCGCGAATGTTAAGGCGGTTGCAGTTTTCGATATAGAAATCGATTATGCCGAACCTGTCGGGCCATTCGTTCATGGCCTCTGTTAGATGCTTGCTTACCACATGGATGCCTGAGAAGGCGAGAGGGGTGAGTGTTTTGAGATTGGAGGGTTGAGATTGTAGGGCTGAGGGCCGCACTTCTCCGGTCTTTATGTTCTGCCAGCCTCGGAGACGCATATGGTTGTCGAATAGTAGATAGCGGCTCGTTTCGCGCTGACTCACCAGCAGCATGGCGTCTGCCTCGCCTATTGAGTGGTAAAGCTCGTCAAGGTGTGCATTGCTCATGATATCTACATTGTGGATAAGCACGGGGTTGTCGTCTTGGGCAAAGATTAGAGGTGCTGCTTTGCGCAGTCCTCCGCCAGTGTCGAGCAGCTGTTCGCTCTCATCGCTGATTTTTATGGCTATACCCCTATTCTGGACCCATTCCGCAAAGGGACCGCTGCTGACATAGTCTTTAATCTGGTTGGCGAAATGGTGAACGTTGATTGTCAGGTCGTGGACTCCTTCGGCCTCCAGTCGCTCGGCCACATGCCACAGCAGTGTGCGTCCTTTCAATTCTACCAATGCTTTGGGGCGGCAGTTGGTTAGTGGGGCAAGGCGTGTGCCGAGGCCGGCGGCAAATATCATGGCTTTATTCATGGTTTATCTGTTGAGTTTCACTACGGCTTGTCGGTGCATACCGTCCACCATGATGGTGAGTGGCTTGTCGGTGCGTACATGGCGCAGGTGGGCTGTCTCCTCCATGGCAGGCATGGCGTTGAGTGTGGCCTCGTCGTATATTCCTTCACCTTTGAAGGCGTTTATGGTGAGGTAGCTCACCCCCAGAGATGTGAGGTTCTGAAAGAAGTGGGTGCCTTGTGACGGGTCTATCTGGTAGGAGCCGAGACCAGCTTCCACTATCAGGCGCGCGGCGGAAATATTGGGCCACTTGACGGGTATGCCAAGCCACGGGTCGCTGCTTCCCCAGCGGCCAGGGCCAACATAGATGCAATGACGCTCCTGGCTGAGCAGCTTAGAGTTAAGCAGGTCAATCTCAGCGGCTATTTGTGGGTTGTCCTGCGGGTTGTAGTCGGCTGTCTTGATATAGATGATGTCGGTAATGTCAGTGCTCGACTCGTGGCCAATGGCCTTGTCAGAGCGCAGTAGACACTCGTTGTCAGGAATGTCGGTCAGGTTGATGTTTATGCTCATGCGATTGTCAACCATTGGGCGAATCTGTAGTAGATAAAACTCTCCCGTCCTGTCAGCCCGGAGGTTGACGGCAAATTCTATCTCTACTGGTCGGCGCATTTCCTCGGCGCCCATCTGGAGAACCTTTTGTATTACCTTGGGCAGGGGGAAAACCCCATTGTGCAGTACGCCGCAGAAGGAGATAATCTTGCGGTTGCGCCCCTCATAGTAGCCATCGTATATCTGCTGGTCCTCAGGCAGGTAGGTGGAGCATACATAGGGTAGGGTGCCGTCCTGTTCAGCCTCCTTGATGGGCAGTCGCTGGAGGTTGAATCCATCGTCGGTCATAAACTGGCTGCATGCCTCGCTTCTCATGTCGAGGGCGAGGAAAGTGGTCTGGGTGTCGCGCAGGGCCATGGTCATCTCGCTCATCTGGAGCACGTGGTTGGGGCGGGCGGGGCAAACCCTTAGCGCCACTCCGCCATCCACTATATATTTGCCGAGGCCGAAGGCCAGTGACACGGTGCCCTCTTCAGGGCGTTCATCACCTATTGGGTAGTAGTTAATGCTGCGGGCTACGCCGCTGATGACAGGGTAGAAGCGATTGTCGTGGCGCTCACCTACTACCACTTGCAGAATGACGGCCATTTTCTCTTGGTCTATCACATTCTGAGTGGCGGTCATATAGTCTTTGCTGGCTTTGAAATACACTGAGGCATAGACCGACTTGATGGCAGCGGTAAGCATCTTAAGACGTTCCTCTGTGTTCTCAACCGGCGGTATCATGTAGGTTGAATAAACGCCGGCAAAAGGCTGATAGTGTGCGTCTTCCAGCAATGACGACGAGCGCACTGCTATGGGGTCTTTCACTACGTCGAGGAAAGCCCTGAGGTCATTGAGCAGGTTGGCCGATAGGGTACAGCCCACAAAGCGGTCAAGCAACTGCTGGTCAGTTAGGTCATCGCTGAGGGCAAGCTGATACAAATTGTTGCTGTCCATAAATTCATCGAAGACATCGGTACAAAGCACCACCGTCTTGGGTATCATAATCGGAGCCACCCCATTGAGGGCAGTGTGCTTCTGCATTATGTGGTCAAGGAATGCCAGACCACGTCCTTTGCCCCCCAGCGAACCTTCGCCTATACGGGCAAAGTTGCTATATTGGTCAAAGCGGTCCTTCTGGAACACGGCCACTACACCCCTGTTCTTCATTTGGCGGTAGGCTACTATGGCATCGAAGATCAGCTTGCGGTGGGCATCAATGTCCTGCACAGATTTGAGCGACATGCCTTTCACCACGTCAGACAGGCCGAACAGGGCTCTTGAGCTGAGCCAGCGGCTCACATTGTTGCGTCGTATGTGCCAGAGAAACGACTCGCGTGGCACGGTCATAATGTGGTTCTGCAGGTCTCTCAGGTTACGTACTCGCAGCACCTCCTCATGAGTGTTGGGGTTACGGAATATGAAGTCGCCGAAGCCCAGGTACATTCTCAGCACGTCGCGCAGGTCCTGTTCCATCTTCTTGGAGTTTTTGTCAATAAAGTGGTAGCCCAGCGCCCACGCCTTGTCACAGTTATCCTTCTCCGAGCTTTCCATAATGAGGGGGATATAGGGGTCTTGCGCCCTGATGGCCTTAAACAGCTTGAATCCTGCCTCGTCATCCTTTTCATCGTCCTTGGGGTTGGCACCCTTGATAAAATGAAGCGGAAACTTGCAATCGCTGATGATGCCCAGCGCATTGTTGGAGAAACGGCTATATATATCCCAGGCCTCCTCATAGTTGCGGGCCAGCACTATCTTGGGCCGGCCCCTCATGCGGAGTTTTTCCAGCGAAGTGTTGAGGGCCTCGGTGGCGAACTCCAGACTCTGGTGCAGTACAAACTTGTATAGCGAGGGCAATATGGAGGAGTAGAAACGGATATTGTCCTCCACCAGCATTATCATCTGCACACCGGCGCTGATGTCATGTTCCAGGTTCATGCGGTCCTCAATGAGCTTGATGATAGTTATGAGCAGGTCGGTGTTGCCCAGCCAGCAGAATACATACTCAAAGATGCTGAGGTCAATGTCCTGCATTCTGGCGGTTATGCCGTGGCTGAACGGGGTAAGCACCACCATCGGTATGGCCGTGTAGCGTGTCTTGATGTTGCGGGCCATGTCAAACACATCATCATCGTCACCCGCGGTCTTGGATGGCATGCAGATGACCAGGTTGATTTCGCCCTGCTTGAGGTGCTGTTCGGCCTCCTGTTCGGTACTGACCTGCACAAATCGTGGCGGGAAACTCAAGCCCAACCTGGCATATTCCTGAAAGATTTTCTCGTCCACTCGGCCGTCATCCTCCAGCATGAATGCATCGTAGGGATTGGCCACAATGAGTACGTTGAAAATGCGGCGCTGCATCAGTTCGGTGAACTGCGTATTTTTGAGTTGCATGTCTTGCGGTGTTGTTTGTCATGCAAAATTGCAACTTTTTTTCATAAAACACGGCCTTCTGATGAATGTTTGCGCTTTTTTGCCTACACATGTTATAAAATTGTGCTACTTTTGCAAACTAATGGCAGAATACACAACAACAATAGCAACTCTCACCGCTCCGCTGTGGCAAAGGGTGGGTGGCGAGCTGACGGCAGAGTCTATGGCCATGCTGTCTGCTGACCAGATTACGCTTCTGGCTTACTCAATTCTTCGTGACGAATTGTTGGAGGGAGGCTTCGTGCAGCTTATCCATAACGGCTACGGCCCATTCATCTTCCTCAATCCCTTCGCCAAGGTTCTCCGCTTGTGGGGGCTCAAGGATTTAGGCAAGTGGCTCTATGATGCCCGTGCCCTCTATGAGCAGACGCGTGCTAGGCTGGAGCGGCCTATAGAGACTGATGAGGATTTTATGGCCCTCTATGAGCAGTATCCCGAGTGGGATGACTTTGATGATTACTTCGTGGAGGCGGAGCCTCAGATTACGGCCCAGGTCTGTCAGGCCTATATAAACGCAACATCTCATGGTTAGTAAGAAAAACGATATAAAGGCAAGCGTAATAATCAAAAACCGCAAGGCGGAGTTCGACTATTTCTTCCTCACCCGTTATACGGCAGGCATCGTGCTCACCGGTACGGAGATTAAGTCCATCCGCCAGAGCCGTGCCTCGCTGGTGGATGCCTACTGCTACATCAGCCAGCGCGAGGTGTGGGTTAAGAATATGTATGTGGCCGAGTATTTCTATGGTTCCTTTAACAATCATAACACTCGCCGTGACCGCAAACTGTTGCTCAATCGCCGCGAGATAATACGTCTGGAGCAGCAACTCAAGAATCCCGGTCTCACCATTGTGCCACTGCGGCTATATGTTGACGAGAATGGCCGCGCCAAACTGGAGATAGCCTTGGCCCGTGGAAAGAAGATGTACGACAAGCGCGCCACCATGAAGGATCGCGACGACCGCCGCGAGATGGACCGCGCCACCAAGAATCATAGCTATTAATTCTTACAGGTTAAGGATTATAGGTAAGAAATTATAGATTATGACTTTGCAGCAGGCAATCACTGAGCGAATACTGGTCCTTGACGGTGCTATGGGCACCATGATACAGTCCTATGGCCTTGCGGAGGAGGATTTCCGTCGCGATGGCCTCAATCTGCCCCAGGGCTTGCTGCAGAAGGGCAACAACGACCTGCTCTGTCTTACTCGTCCCGATGTAATAAGCGACATCCACCGTCGCTACCTGGAGGCAGGGGCCGACATCATCACAGCCAACACCTTCTCCTCGCAACGCATATCCATGGCCGATTATGGCTGTCAGCATCTGGTGGCCGACATTAACCGTGCCGCCGTAAGGCTGGCTCGCACCCTTGCCGACCAATACACACGGCGTAACCCCCAGCAGCCGCGATTTGTGGTGGCTACCGTGGGACCTACAAACAAGACGGCCTCCATGTCGCCCGACGTCAATGATCCCGCCCGTCGTGACATAACCTACGACCAGTTGGCGGACGCCTACACCGAGCAGATGGTGGCCCTTCTGCAGGAGGGCATAGACGGCCTGCTCATAGAGACTATTTTTGACACCCTCAATGCCAAGGCTGCCATCTTTGCCGCCGAGGAGGCCATGGCCGCAACTGGATGCAAAGTACCCCTCATGCTCTCGCTCACTGTGGCCGACAAGGGTGGCCGTACGCTCAGTGGCCAGACCATCGGGGCCTTTCTGGCCTCGATAAGCCATGCCGACATATTCTCCGTAGGTCTCAATTGCTCCTTCGGCCCTAGGGAGATTAAGCCCTTTCTGGAGGAACTGGCCGCCAAGGCTCCTTATTATATCTCTTGTCATCCCAATGCTGGCCTGCCTAACGCTCTCGGTCAGTACGACATCACTCCCGCCGAGATGCGCGATCTGATGCGCGATTTTGTGGACCGCAACCTTGTCAATATCATAGGCGGATGCTGCGGCACTACCGATGCTTATATTGCCCTCTATCCGGAGATAGTCAATCAGAAGATTCGGAATACTCAGAACACTCGGAACACTCAGAATACTCTCACCCTTTCCGGCCTAGAACTGCTGAAGGCAACACCCGAGGTGCCATTTATAAATGTGGGTGAGCGTTGCAATGTGGCCGGCAGCCGCAAGTTTCTGCGCCTCATCAGTTCTCATCAGTACGATGAGGCTCTGCAGATTGCGCGTAAGCAGGTGGACGACGGTGCCTTGGTGCTCGACATCAATATGGATGACGGTTTGCTTGATACCCCTGTTGAGATGACCCACTTCCTTAACCTCATCGCCTCCGACCCCGACATCGCCCGTGTGCCATTGATGATCGACTCGTCAGACTTTAATGTCATTGAGCGCAGTCTCAAGTGCATCCAGGGCAAGAGCATTGTTAACTCTATCTCCCTCAAGGAAGGTGAGGAGGTCTTCCTGCAGAGGGCCCGCATGGTTAGGCGCCTCGGTGCAGCCGTCATAGTGATGGCCTTTGATGAGCAGGGTCAGGCTACCACCTTCGAGCGCAAGATTGAAGTGTGTCGCCGCGCCTATGACCTCTTGGTCGGCAGGGCAGGCTTTAATCCCGCCGACATTATCTTTGACCCCAATATCCTCTCCATAGCCACCGGCATGGCCGAGCACGACCGCTACGCCCTCGACTTTATACGCGCCACACGTTGGATTCGCCAGAACCTCAAGGGAGCCCATGTCAGCGGCGGAGTAAGTAACCTCTCCTTTGCCTTCCGTGGCAATAACTACTTGCGTGAGGCCATGCATGCCGTCTTCCTCTACCATGCCATTCAGGCAGGCATGGACATGGGCATAGTTAACCCTGCTACCTCCGTACTCTATACCGACATACCATCCGATCTTCGCACCCTGTTGGAGGACACCATTCTCTGTCGCCGTCCCGATGCTGCCGAGAGGCTCATAGAGTGGGCACAGAAGGAGAACGCAAGCCCCACAGTCTCCTCTAACTCCCCCTTAGGAGGGAGGACTCCTTCTCTTGAGGGGCATGTTGGGCAGCGGCTCAGTCAAGCGCTTGTCAAGGGTGACTCTTCCAGCCTGGAGGCCGACCTCACCGAGGCCATCAGCGAGTATCCCTCGGCTGTCAGCATAATCGAAGGGCCTCTCATGGAGGGCATGACCACTGTTGGCCGCTACTTTGCCGATGGTCGCATGTTTTTGCCCCAGGTGGTCAAGACGGCGCGTACTATGAAGCGGGCTGTGGAAATCCTACAGCCATACATCGGGCAGGACAAGGAGCAGTCGGCCACTGCTGCTCACGTTATGCTGGCTACCGTCAAGGGCGATGTCCACGACATAGGCAAGAATATTGTCAGCGTGGTGATGGCCTGCAATAACTATAAGATTACAGACCTCGGAGTGATGGTGCCTGCAGAGCAGATAGTGGAGGCTGCCCTCAGAGAGCATCCCGACATCATTGGTCTCAGTGGCCTCATCACCCCCAGTCTGGCCGAGATGTGTCACACCGCCGAGGCCCTGCGTAACGCCGGTATCAATGTGCCCCTCATGATAGGCGGTGCCACTACCAGTGCTCTCCACACAGCACTCAGGATTGCGCCTCTCTATGACGGTCCCGTAGTCTGGGTGAAGGATGCCTCGCAGAACTCCATCATAGCAGCCCAGCTGCTCAATCCCGCCACTCGCGACGGATTCGTGGCCGCCCTCCGCGCCGACCAGCAGACCATCCGCACCGGATATGCTGCCAAGCAGCCATCCATGGCCAGCCTGCAGGAGGCCCGCGCTAACAGGCTTAATCTGTTCGGCAATAAGGAATAATCAATAACTATAGTCTCTATAGTCCCAATAAAAAAGAAAACACAATGTCCTCAACCTCCAGGGCTTCCTTCGGGAGCAAATTCGGCATCATCATGGCAGCGGCCGGCTCAGCCGTGGGTCTGGGTAACATTTGGCGTTTCCCCATCGAGACTGGCCAGAATGGCGGCGCAGCTTTCATACTCATATATATAATAGCTATCGCCCTGTTGGGCGTGCCCCTCATGGTCGCTGAGTTTTTCATCGGCCGCCATGCCCACACTAACGCTGCCCATGCCTACAAGAAACTTAGCAGCCATCCTTTCTGGAGCAATATCGGCTTTATCGGGGTGCTCGGTGGCAGCCTTATCCTGTGCTACTATGTAGTAGTGGCGGGATGGGTGCTCAAATACATGTTTCTCTCCCTCGACGGCACCCTCTCCACGCTCTTCACTCCCGGCGACGCCAGCGGCTACGAGAGCCTCTTCGGCAATTTTGTCAGCAGTACGTGGAGTCCCCTCGTTTTTATGGTCCTCTTTGTGCTGATGTGTCATTTCGCCATTGCCGCCGGCGTGCGCAAGGGCATCGAGAAGCTTAGCAAGATATTCATGCCCGCCCTCTTCGTCATACTCGTAGTGCTGGTGGGCTTCAGCCTCTTCGCCCCCGGGGCGCAGGAGGGCCTTAGCTTCCTCTTCCATCCCGACTTCAGCAAGCTAACCACCAGTTCCGTGCTCTCAGCCATAGCCCAGGCCTTCTATTCCCTGAGCCTTTGCATGGGCTGCCTCTGCACTTATGCCTCCTATTTCGGCAAGGATGTTAACATCATCAAGTCGGCCGTCAGCATCAGCGTCATCGACACTCTGGTGGCCATCATGGCGGGCCTTATCATCTTCCCCGCCGTATTTTCTGCTGGCATCAGTCCCCAGTCAGGCCCCTCGCTGGCCTTCATAGCCCTGCCTGGAGCCTTCCAGCAAGCCTTTGGCGCCGTGCCTGCCGTGGCCTACATAGTCAGTGTGCTCTTCTACGCCTTGCTGGTGTTGGCCGCCCTCACCTCAGCCATCTCGCTCTATGAGGTGCCCACCGCCTACATCCACGAGACATGGCATATACGCCGTCGCTATGCTGCACTGGTCGTCACCGCCGTGTGCCTGATGCTCGGCACCGTGTGCTCCCTCTCTATGGGAGTGCTGGGCGACCTGCACATCTTCGGCAAGAGCGTCTTCGACTTTCTCGACTATTTCTGCACCACCATCATGATGCCTCTCAGCGGTGTGTTTATTGCCATTTTCCTGGGATGGGTGGTGAAGCGCGATATCTTTATGGATGACGTCACCAACGGCTGCACCCTGCGCACCACCCCTGCTGCAGTGGTTCACTGGCTGCTCCGTTGGGTGGCCCCCGTGCTGCTCTTTGCCGCCTTCCTCGGTGTGCTAGGGGTGATATGATTAAATACCCGCACTCAGAAGAAACAAGCATTGATCGCGCATAACTAAAATCTTGTAATACAGAAATTAAATCTAAGTACAGAAACTAAATCTAATCGCAGGGAAGAAATCTAATCGCAGAACCAAATTCTAATCGCGCAGGGACGGAATTTAATCGCGTCGAACCGCCATCTAATCGCGCAGGGACGGATGCTTCCTACGATTATTTTCTGTCTCCGCTCAAATAAATTTTGCTGATATGGATAATCTGCATGTCTTCATACGTCTTGCTTTCGGAAAACCTACACTTTTTCTGTAGTTTTTTCAAGAGCAAAGTTTTCAGGGATATTACCATTAGGCTTTGTAGGTTTTTGACCTACGAACCTACTAATGGATTGGATGAAGCTGGCGGTGCTCTCTATCTCCAGCTGGGTGGAGAGTGATGGACTGCCTATGCAGCGATTGTTGTGTTGGCGGTTTCCTCTACAGCAGTGCAAGCGCTGCGCTAAGCAGCAGGCCGAAGATGAGCATATTCCTTGAGGTGAGACCGAGGATGTGGTTGAGGGCACGGCCCTGGCGGATGCGCACCATCTGGCGCCATGTGTGGATGTGCAATATAAGATAAGGAGTAAGAATTAAGGGAATAAGGAGGATAGACCATTGACCATTAATTCCTAACTCCTCACTCCTCACTCCTAACTCCATAAAGAATGTCAGTGCCCATGCAGCTATTCCGCAGGCGAGGTAGAACCTCTGCCCGAATTTCTCGCCCATCACGGCTATGAGTGTGCGCTTGCCGCTGAGGCGGTCGGTGTCGCGGTCGCGATAGTTGTTGAGGATCAGCAATGTGTCAATAAGCACTCCGCAGGTGAAACCTGCAAGCCATGTCTGGCCTGTCAGGGTGCCTGTGGCGGCGAAATGTGTGCCGCACACCGGTACGAGGCCGAAGAACAGCAGCACCAGCAGGTCGCCCATGCCGGCATAGGACAGTATGGTGGTATAGAGGAAGGCAAACACTACGCAGGCAGCGCCCAGGGCGACCATTGACCATTGACCGTTGGCCATTGACCATTGACCATTGACCATTGACCATTGACCGTATATGAGAATGAGGCTGCCACAGATGAGTGCGAGGGCCAGGACTACGGCTATGCCCCATCGCATGGCGTGGGGGCTGATCCACCCTTGGGCGCAGGCTCGCTCCGGGCCCAGGCGGTCGTCGCGGTCGGTGCCCTTGAGGAAGTCGTAGAGGTCGTTGATGAAGTTGGCGGCTATCTGCATCAGCGATGCAAAAAGGGCGCAGATGACCAGCGCGCGCCAGCTGTACCGGGAGGCGCGGGTGGCCAGTGCGGCAGCCACCATCACTGGGATGAGGGCGGCGCTGAGGGTCTTGGGGCGCGCGGCCAGAAGCCAGGCGCGGGGACTGTTTTGCTTGATTTCTGCCATGATGGCTGCAAAGTTACTAATTTTCTTGCCGCGCGAGGTGGTGTGTTTGGCGATATTTGTCTATCTTTGCCGAAAATTACTTGGAAATATTATCTGAACATGAAGAAAAATATATGGATCGTGCTGGGAACCGTGGTTGCGCTGCTGTTACTTGGCGGTGCGGGTTACTATATCTATAGCCTCTCATCGCAGCTGACGGAGCAGAAGGAGGACAACGCCAAGTTCCGCAAGCTGGCTGAGATGGATAAGAAGGAGATGGAGAACGAGTATGCCCAGTTTGCCATGCAATATGACGAGATGAAGCGCACGGTGAAGAATGACTCACTGTTGCAACGCATTGAGCAGGAGCAGAATCGCGCCAACGCCCTGCTGGCTGAGCTGAAAAGGGTGAAGAACGACGATGCCGCCGAGATTGCCCGCCTCAAGAAGGAGCTGGCCACGGTGAGGGAGGTGCTGCGCTCGTATATCATACAGGTGGATTCGCTTAACCGCCTCAATCAGACGCTGCGCGACGAGAACGCCATGGTAAAGCAGCAGTACACCACAGCCACCACGCAGATCAATACCCTGACGGAGGAGAAGCAGACGCTGACAAAGACGGTGGCCATAGCTGCCCAGCTCGATGCTACAGGTCTAAGCCTGCAGCCGCAGAACAAGAAGGGTAAAATGGCCAAGAAGACTAAGGATATCACCAAGATGGTTGCATCATTCCGCATTTCGCGCAACGTGACGGCTAAGACCGGTGAGCGTCGCGTATATCTCAGGGTGCTCAAGCCCACCAACGAGGTGCTCAACCAGAGTGGCACGTTCAGCTATGAGGGCACCAACCTGGGCTACTCGGCTGTCAAGACCGTGGAGTACAACGGCGAGGAAACACCTGTCACCATGTATGTCAACGTTAGTGAGATGCTTACCGCCGGCACCTATCGTATGTTTGTCTTCGCCGACGGCCAGATGATAGGCTCCACGTCAGTCACGATGGCGAAGTAGAATACTGAAAGAAAAGACCTCTCCCCAGAGAACACTGAAATAAATTACCGGAAATTTTTCAGAAATTGTCGTTTGCTTATAGGTCTCTTTCCCAATCTTAGGGGAATGACCGCAAGCCGTTGGACAATGAATTTCTGAAAAATTTCCGGTAATTTCTTTCAGTCCCTGCTGTTAGGGATAGACTATTTCTTTCAGTAAGTGTTATTTTGCCACGTATGTCAGCGTAGAGGCGAGGCTGAGGAATGCTTGCGCCACTGGGTTGGCTGGGTCGAGGGTGATGGGTTGGCCCTGGTCGCCGCTCTCGCATACTGACTGTACTAAGGGTATTTGGCCCAGTAGGCGGAGGTCGAGCTGGTCGGCGAGCTGCTTGACGCCGTCACGCCCGAAGATGTAATACTTATTGTCGGGCAGTTCGGCGGGGGTGAACCAAGCCATGTTCTCCACCAGTCCCAGGATGGGAATGTTGACCTTGTCGTTTTGATACATATCCACGCCCTTGCGTGCATCAGCAAGAGCTACCTTCTGCGGTGTGCTGACTATCAGGGCCCCCGTAATGTCAAGGGTTTGCATCAGCGTGAGGTGGATGTCGCTGGTGCCGGGGGGTGTGTCGATGATGAAATAGTCCAGCTCGCCCCAGTTGGCTTCGGTGATAAGCTGCTTGAGGGCATTGCTTGCCATGGGGCCGCGCCATACGGTGGCCTGCTCGGGCTTGACAAAGAATCCGATGGACAGAATCTTGATACCCCACTTCTCGGCAGGCACTATGAGCTGGCGGTCGCCCACCATCATGCCCATCGGCCTATAGTCCTCCAGCCCAAACATGGTGGGCACTGAAGGGCCGAATATGTCGGCGTCCAGCAGTCCTACGCGGTAGCCCAGTTTCGACAGGGCCACGGCTAGGTTGGCGGCTACGGTGCTTTTGCCTACGCCCCCTTTGCCGGAGGAAACGGCAATGACCTTGGCGTCAGCCAGAGGTTTGAGGGCTGAGGACTGAGGATTGTGGACCGGCTGCTTATAATCAATGTTTATCGTTACCTCTGCCTCCTTGGCGGCGAAGGTGTGGATGGCGGCCTCGGCGGCTTTGACCACCGACTTCTGGAAGGGGTCGGGGTTCTTGGGGAAGATAATGCTGAATGATACTTTGAGGCCATCGATGCGAAGGTTGTCGTCAATCATGCCGGCCTCTACTATGTCTTTGCCGCTGCCTGGGTATTTCACCTGTCGGAGGGCATCAAGTATGAGTTGGGGATAAAGAGACATTTTTTAAGGTTAAAGGGTTTTACGTTGTTATTTAGCCTTGCTCAGCGATGAGCGCTTGCTGCGGGCATAGCTGCGGTATGAGTCGAGCTCAATCTCTACATCGGGCTCAGTGAGCACTGTGGAGTGGGGGAGCCGGAAACACATATATTTAATAGGTATGTCGCGGTCGAGCCACTGCTGTTCATAGTAGGTCTGGATTGAGCGCGCCACATCTGGTAGCGGTCCTTGTACTTGGTTGGCTCCATACAGATCGGTGGTGCTTACTAAGGGCACGATGGCATTGCGCTGCATGACATAGTTGGTGTAGGTGAAGAGAAAGTTGCTGTCGGTCTTCACGTGGACGAGTCCCTCGTCAACGAGGAAACGGCGATAGCGCTCCAGAAAGTAGGTGGAGGTAAGCCGCTTGGTGGGCTTCTTCATCTGCGGGTCGCTGAA
Organism: uncultured Bacteroidales bacterium; assembly: GCA_902788275.1. Lineage (GTDB taxonomy): Bacteria > Bacteroidota > Bacteroidia > Bacteroidales > Bacteroidaceae > UBA6382. Next base: position 23,791 of record CADAJV010000002.1, read on the forward strand.
GGTGAGCCATAGCTCGCTCACTTCGCCCGGGGCGAAGAAATTTTCAATAAATTCTATACGGGTGCGTACGAAGGCCACATTCTTCAGTCCCAGCTGAAGCGACTCGGTGGCACCGGTCCACATGCGGGCGCCCTTGATGTCGATACCGATGAAGTTCTTGTCGGGATAACGCTGGGCCAGCCCCACGGTATATTCGCCACGGCCGCAACCCAGCTCCAGCACTATGGGATTGTTGTTGCCGAAAAAGTCGGCATCCCATCTGCCCTTGAGCTTGAAAGAGAACTGGGGCATCATGCCTTCTCTTCCAGACTTGGACACAGCTTCCTCCATCATGGAGGCGGACTTGGATGTTGATAGGGGGGGCATCATACCCCTTTCGGGTTCAAAGACATGGGGGTATGTTGCCATGTCAGCGAACTTAGATAGTTTGTTTTTTGACATCTATTGTTGCTTTTAAGTGCAAAATTACGTTGATTTTCCAAATAAATGTGTGTTTGTGGTGACTATTTCTTAATAAATGATTACTTTTGCAGATTAGTAACGTATGGGCTCTGTCAGGAGCATCGTTTGATAATAGCAAATGAAGATATTGAAGTACATATTTGGTCTGTTGGTTGCCATGATGCTGGTCTCCTGCGGTGAGGGCAACAAGGAGCCTGCCTTCCGCCAGGACTCCAAGGGCAACACCGTGCCGGTGAGCGACTACGTCTGCGTGGCCGTTGACGAGACCTTTCAGCCCATCTTCGAGGTGCTGTTTTCCGACTTCCGCGACCGCAATGCCAAGGCATTCGTTGACCCATTTTATATGCCTGAGGACAGCGCCGTGGCCATGCTGCTTAATGACTCTGTGCGTAGCATAGTGGTCACTCGCATGCTCTCCGACAAGGAGAAAGACTATGTGAAGGCTAAGCATGGTCTGCTGGCCAAGGAGGCCGTAGTGGCCTACGATGCTATAACTCTTATTACCAACAACGCCAGCCGCGACACCCTTATCTCCAAGGACGAGATACAGCAGATAGTCAACGGCAAAATCTCTGACTGGAGCCAGCTTCGCCACTCCAATGGACAGAAGGGTGAGATAGAGATAGTCTTCGACAACAACGGCTCCTCTACCGTGCGCTATATGAGAGACTCGCTCTGTGCCGGGCGCCAGCTGAAAGGCAGGCTTCGCGCTGCCACCACCAATGAGGAACTCATCAACTATATAAAGAAGAAACAGAATGCCATCGGTGTGCTGGGCGTTGACTGGGTAGGCAATAAGCAGGACACCACACGCCTGTCCTTCCTATCAGATGTCAGGATAATGAGTGTTGGTGCACGACATTCGGATGATGTCGATGACTATTATAAGCCATTTCAGTTCTACATCGCCAGCGGCAGCTATCCGCTCACCCGAGGGCTCTACATCACCAGCACCGACCCGCGCACACGCTCGATGCAACGCAACTTCTTCTTTTACCTAACCGACAATCCCAACCACAATAATATGGGCCAGATGATGATACTGCGCTTTTCGCAGTTGCTGCCCTATATGGCCGTGCAGTCGCACAACGTGGTAATCAAGCGATATTAAAAAACCAAAAATAATACCTAAGAACAGATGAAAAAAACAGTTATTTTGCTGGCAGCCGCAGCAGCCATGATTTTTGGCGGCAGCAAGGCTCAGGCACAGATTGAGGTGCCGCAGGTACCTGCAGAGCTACAGGAGTTGGTGGACGGTTATGTCCAGACCCTCATGGAGAACCCTGCCGATGAATCGGTAATGAAAGCCATCGAAAAGAACAAGCTGATTAAGAAGAACAAGTCTGCCCTCGTGGCCATTGGCTATAAGTTTCTTGACAACAAGCTCTTCGGCAACGCCATAGGTCTTGCCAAAAAGGTATATGAGATGGACGCCACTTACCTCCCCGCCATCTATCTGGAGGGCGACTCTTGGTTTAAGATGGCTAACAACAATGCCTATGGCATGGCTGCCACTAAGTATGAGGAGGCTAAGCAGGTTGATCCCAACAGCCTCGACCCCTACCTCAAGCTGGTGGGCGTGTATCGCTATATCAATCCCGAGTACGCTATCGAGCTTATGGAGGAGATCAAACAGAAGAAGACCGACGACCCCAAGATCAACCAGGTGCTCGGTACCCTTTACTATCAGCTTGACGACACCCTCCACGCACGCGAATATTATAATAAGTACTTCGAGAAGTTCCCCGATGGCCAGGGCGATGCCACCGTGCAGCGCGAGTATGTCATCATCCTCTTCATGGCCAAGGATTATGAGGGCGCTCTGGCTCAGGCTACCAAGTTCCTCCAGACCAACCCCAAGGACCCCGTGCTCAACCGTATCGTCTTCCTAAGCAATGTCAACTTGCTGGCTAAGACCGACGAGTACGAAGAGGCCAAGTATGCTGCCGCTCAGGCTGCTACCAAGGCTGCCCATGACAAGTTTATCGGAGCATATCCCGATACCGTTTATCAGGAGATTGACTACCGCTACCTCGGCCAGTACCTCACCATGGAGAAGGACTTCCCCGGTGCTGCCAAGGCTTATGCCAAGGCTGCCGAGCTGGCTCCGGAGGATCCCGCTGCCCAGTTCAACCTCTCCAAGGCCTACGAGAAAACCAAGGAGTATGACAAGGCCATCCCTGCCTACAAGGAGTATATGAAGCTGGCTCAGAAGGAGGACGACACCAACGAACTCTTCAAGCTCGGCCGCGTTTATTTCAACGCTGCCAACGCTTCGCAGGCCGACTCCCTCAAGCGCATAGCCTTCATCAAGGAGGGCGACGCAGTCTATGCTAAGGTTGATGAGGATATGAAGAAGTCGGGTGAGCCTAGCTATCTCGGCATCTTCTGGCGCTCCCGCATCAATCAGCTCGTAGACCGTAAGCACCCCAACGAAGTGGCTACCAACTATATGAAAGAAACCATTGAACGTCTCAAGGATGAGAAGTTCAAGGGCGAGGACTACAATCCTCATCGCGCTCAGGCCTACTCCTATGTAGCATGGTTTGAGATGGAGAAGGAGAACCTGGCTCAGGCAGAGGTTTATGCTAAAGAAGCCCTCAAGTATGAGGAGGACAATCCCCTTGCCTCCAACGTGATAAAGTATGTTGACTTGATGAAGTCAATACAGAAGTAAGTCTTGCAACTTATCACAATACGGAAAAGTCCGCTACCCAACAGTAGCGGACTTTTCTGTTGTTGCTTTCTGTAAATATAGGAAGTGAAATTTTCCTTCGAAAATTTGTCATGTCTTAAATAATTACTACTTTTGCAACGTTCTTTGACCGAAGCCCTCCAGTGGGTGGGTATAAATGGGAAGAGAATCTATATATAGAAAGGCGTACTTGCGCTTTGTTCTTGACACCTGAGAATCTAGCAGTTCAAAAACAGTAGTTAAGAGACAATAGCGACAAAGACGTCCATTTAGATATGTAATCACATATACCGATATTAATGGGTATATATGCATATCGGCGTGGGCTTCGGCGTTGCTTATCTTGACTACTAAGCAATGCTAGAGCTTTCAGGTGTGGGATGAGCAACAGACAGGACTCCCACGCTTTTTTGTATATGTGTAAAAAAGAACACTTAACATCCTGCATTGGGGAGTTGGCAGGGATTAGAAGAAATCATTTTGAAGAAGTTCTCTCTTTTAACCATTATTCTGTTTTCTACCAGGCTCTCTACAACTGCGAGAAGTTAAGTTCTATTAAGCTATCGGCATCATTGGTTAGCATCGGAAGTCGTGCATTTTATTCAAATTACCCCGTCTTTTCTAGATTAGTATAATATATTAACGTGTCATAAGGAGCGGATTCATTTTTACAATAATTAATAACCTATTAATTTTATTATCTATGAAAAAAACTATCTTATTATTGTTTGTTCTTAACTTTATCTACGTTGCAGCATTTGCGAAAGTAGATGCGTTGAAGGAGTATAGTAAATTCATGCAGCGCATAGACAAAACTATCAACAAATCGCACAATGATTCAGGATTCTATACTATGCAATATAAAGTTAATCCTGAAAAAATGGACTCTATAAAAAAAATATATAATGAAAAGGCCTCTGGATTAGCAATAGAAGTCGTAAAATGGTCGGAACAGGAAGTTGATTTCATAATACCGGACGAATTTCTTGGCTATTGCTATAATAGTCTCAACCTGAATGGGGCTCCTTTTTCCGATATAAAAAATAAAGGAAAGGCATTTGTCGTTCGTGATTTAATTTCCAATACAATTCTAAAAGAAATAGAAAATATTCACTGGAGTGGTGAGGTGGTAGATGGGAAGTTACATGGAGAGGGCGTTGGAATATATAGACTACGTGGAATAGTGCGCAAAGGGATACCCACCATGGGCGAATTATGCATTATCAAAGGGAAGTTTGATCATGGTTATCCAGTAGGGAAATACAACATACAAATGTATAATTATGACAATGACCAAAAAATAGGGAGATTCATAGTTGAATCAAATGCGGTAATTTCTGAGTTTAAGGATAATTATGCCACAATAAGATTCAACCAAAATCCCTTTACATTTGTCTTCAACAAAAATGGTGAAGGAGGCCTTTCAGAGGAATCGAAACGGCAACTTATGTACACAGTACCGGGCTCGGTTACGGAAGGTTATAGAAGATATTTTTTCTCGCAGAATGTTAATTCAGACCCAATTTACTTTAGCCCGGATAGTATGCTGCTATCCGGATTGCCCATTGAGTACTTTTACCATAAAAAATATGGTGATATTTATGAAGGTGACCCCACTGATGACATTAATTATTATGGCCCAAGAAGTGTAAGAATCGCCAAGGGTTTTTACGATAAAAATCCAGGTTTGTTTCAGAATGCTGTAGATAAATTAGCAGGAATTGGGCTTTTTGGTGGTGTTATAGAAGAAATTAGCCTTGATTATAAAATTGATGATGGCCTGTATGAATGGAGGACTCGGATATTTGCTACTTATCTTAAGTATGATAAATCCTCTCCCGAAAAGAAATTAGATTTCATACTTGATAAAAAACTTGTAGAGATTCGCAAGGGTAGAGATTTACGTCAAGATGAAAATCGGAAATACAAAATGGTAGATTGGGAGAAAAAATATGTAGACCCTGTGCTTAACGCAAGGAACGTGGTAATTGATGATGAGACGAAAGAGACGGTTGACATAAAAAAAACGCTATTAGATTTATGCTCTAAAGCTGGCAGATTAAGAGATTATGCTTTTATTTACGAAGACAAAGAAGGAGTGGACGAGGAAGCTTTGCAAAAAGAAATTGCCGAAATAGAACGCCAAAAAACAGAGGCAAGAGAAAAGAGGCAGGCAGAAGAATATGCTTTTCTTGTACAATACACGCCAGAACAGTTAATGGATAAATATGGGTTTGACAGAAATAAGAAATACGCGGTGCGTGATCAATGGGCTATTTATCACGATGTGTATGATTTTGTTAAAAATGCTGGTAGAGAAGGTTCTAATTATCCTTTCGATGACCTTCATCCTAAAAAATGGTATACACTTTCGGACTTTAAAGAGCTTTGGGAGACAGCCCAATATAGGACATACATGGCGTCACTTCCTATCAAATTAGAAAACTGGTATAAAAAACACGAAGTGCCTCCACTTGAGATATCTGCGGTGCGGGTACATCGAAGAGGTGGATGGGCTAGTAGCTTGGCGATGATGATGGGGGGAGACGCAATGCCTTATTACTATCATGGAACTACACCACCTGTAAATGTAGGTTACGTTAGCGAAAATGATATGCGCATATTGTTAAGCGGCATTGCTCTGGCAGAAAAAATAACCCCTAATCTCTTCAGTATATTACAGACCGAAGAGAACCTGTATTGGGGTTTTGAGGAGAACGACCATATTCAACGAAAGCAAATTAGTAAAGAAGACTCCTATAGGGAATTTATGAGAAAAGCAATAGGTATTGCACAAAAAAAAGCCGAAACAGAAGACCATCCCGAATACTACTTAGCTGCTGCTAAATTTATTAAAGAACGTCTAGATACTATAATAAAAGTAACAGAGGATTTGAAACCTCTTTGGAGGGGGGTTCAGAGTGATAGAGCAGATAGAATGAGGGCAGAAAGAAGCGTTAAGTGCGATAACTGCAAAATAGACGGAGACAAAACAACATTTCCTAAAGGGTGGTCAGAAGGCTTTAGTTCTTTCTTCTTAAGCAAGCCTGGTGAGTCTGAAGAAGCAGGAGAAATTGTGTTTAAAAACGGACTTAGGCTAAGATGGAAATATATTGAAGACGATGACAAAGTTAGAGTTAAAGACCTTTCAAATGGAACACTCTATGATAGGGTGGATGACATGGTAATAAAAATGATCGAATATTGTAAAAAAATGTATTGTGATTAGATTATATGTTTAATATAAATCTACAAATTCGAGGAGGACAATCCTCTTGCATCCAATGTTGTAAAGTATGTTGACTTTATGAGGTCAATATAGAAGTAAACGAAAAACAACTTGGTAATACAGAAAAGTCTGCTACTGTAATGGGTAGCGGACTTTTCTATTGTATGCGACCAGTGAGCGTCTAATCCATCACGATGTTCCAGTTGTGGATGTCGGGCTCGATGCCGTACTGTATGTTGCGCAGCTTATGGTAGAGCTTGGTGCATACGGGGCCGGGCTGGCCGTCGCGGCTGAATACGTAGCTCTTGCCGGTGGCGGGGTCGTCAATCTTGCCGATGGGGCTGATGACGGCTGCTGTGCCGCATGCTCCGGCCTCCTCGAAGGTGCTGAGTTCCTCCTCGGGAATCTGGCGGCATTCTACCTTCATGCCTAGGTCAAGGGCCAGCTGTTGCAGGCTCTTGTTGGTGATGGAGGGGAGGATGGAGGTGGACTTGGGGGTTATGTAGGTATTGTCCTTGATGCCGAAGAAGTTGGCTGCGCCGCACTCATCGATGTACTTGTGCTCCTTGGCGTCGAGGTAGAACTCGCAGGAGTAGCCTGCCTTGTGGGCAATGTCGTTGGCCTTGAGGCTGGCTGCATAGTTGCCGCCTACCTTATATATACCTGTGCCGAGGGGTGCTGAGCGGTCGTAGTCGTGGGTGATACAGTAGTCGGTGCAGGCAAAGCCGCCCTTGAAGTAGGGACCCACTGGTGTTACGAAGATAAGGAAGAGGTACTCGTTGGCAGGGTGTACGCCTACCTGTGCGCTCATGCCGAGCATGAGCGGACGGATGTAGAGGGCTGCACCGCTTTCGTAGGGTGGGATGAAACGCTCGTTGAGCTTGACCACCTTCTTGACCATCTCGGTAAAAAGGTCGGTGGGCATCTCGGGCATCATGATGCCACGCGAGGTGCTCTGCATACGGGCAGCGTTCTCGTCGATGCGGAAGATGCGTATCTTGCCGTCGGGGCAGCGGAAGGCCTTCTGGCCCTCAAAGGACTCCTGTCCGTAGTGGAGGCAGGTGGCTGCCATGTGGATGTTGATGAGTTCGGAGGAGCTGACTTCTATCTCTCCCCACTTGCCGTTGGCGTAACGGCAGCGCACGTTGTAGTCGGTGCGGATGTAGCTGAAGGGCAGTTTGCCCCAATCAATGGATGATTCCATGTATGTGAGATATTATATGTTAGATGTGATGTTTTTGCAGCGCGTTATCATGTGCAAAATTACATAAAAAGCTAAAGTTATGCTCACGAAATGTGTTTTTTTGTGAAAAATCTATGAATTTCCATGCAAAAACTTTGCCACTTGCAATAAACAGCTTAAATTTGTCTGTCAAATGTCGCATAGTGCGATTGAGTACCAAGAAAGCTAATACCATTTATTAATTACTAATTTTATAAACATTTTAATCAATTCACAACAAAATGAGTACAACAACAACTAAAGCTCCGGCTCAGAAGCCCGCTCAGAAGAAGAGCGAGGGCTTCAAAGGTGTCAAGAATGCATTTGTAGTAATCTTGATTTGCATCATCGTGGCAGAGATTATCTTCCACTTCGTGTTTGGTAACGGCAGTCACTTCCAGGGTGGCAGCTCCGACAACGATCCTCTGGATATCCTCGGTACCGTTTATAAGGGCGGTTTCGTAGTGCCTATCATCTGGGGTTTGTTCTTCACCGTAGTTGCTTTCGTTATCGAGCGCTGGATGGCCCTCAAGACCGCTTTCGGTAAGGAGAGCCTTGAGAAGTTTACCAATAAGGTTCGTCAGGCAATGGCCAAGGACGATATCGATGCTGCCTACAAGGCTTGCGACGCCCAGAAGGGTTCTGTTGCTAACGTGGTTCGCGCTGCCCTCGACCGCTATAAGGCTGAGGCTGCCGATGAGACCCGCACCAAGGCTCAGAAGCTGGAGGCTATCAAGGGCGCCCTTGACGATGCTACCGCTATCGAGATGCCTACCCTGCAGATGAACTTGCCCATCCTTGGTGTGCTGACCTCCCTCGGTGTGCTCACCGGTCTGTTTGGTACGGTGCTTGGTATGATCAAGTCCTTCTCCAGCATCTCCGGAGAAGGTGGCGGCGACTCTTCCGCTCTGTCAACCGGTATTTCCGAGGCCCTTATCAACACTGCCTCCGGTATCGGTACTTCAGCACTCGCCCTGATTTTCTATAACTACTACACCAACAAGATTGACCAGTTTACCTACACCCTCGACGAGGTAGGCTTCATCATCGTTCAGAACTACGCTAAGACTCACTAATTCAAGAATAAGGTAAACCTAAAGTAATATGGGACGATTTAAAATCAAAAAAGCAGACTTGTTCATAGACATGACGCCTATGAGCGACGTTATGCTCCTATTGCTTACCTTCTTCTTGATGGCTGGTACTTTCACCAAGCCCGAACCTGTTCAGGTGCAAGCACCAGGCTCTATTTCTGATATAAAGATTCCATCAACTGACATTCTTACCATCTATGTTTCCACACCCAAGGGTGGCAATGTTGCCGCAGTGCCTGATATCTATCTCACCCTCGACAACGCGCCCATCGTCAACCAGCTGGCAGGAGGCATCAAGAAACTGCCCCTGTGCGGCAAGATCAAGCAGGAGGACATAGACGAGTTTAAGAAGAGCCAGTCCATTAAGGTATCAATAGGCGAGATGGTTGCCGACCGTGGCTCGCAGGACGACGCCACCACCGACAGCCAGTTCAAGCAGATTATCAAGCAGGTGCGTACCATATATAACGACATCAACAAGAAGGCCAAAGGCGACAATCCTGACGCCACGGAGCGCAACCTCCGTATAGCCATCAAGTCGGACAAGAATACGCCCTACAGTACTATCAAACTCGTTATGAACTCGCTGCAGGATATACAGGAAAACCGCTATAACCTGCTCACCGAGCTCAAGAGCCGCCCAACAGAATAATAAGGAGGAAACACTATGAAGACAAAACAAAAGAAAATGAACGCCCGCGTCGACTTTACGCCGATGGTGGACATGATGATGCTTCTCGTTACCTTCTTTATGCTCTGTACTACGCTGGCTAAGCCGCAGACCATGGAGATTGCCATGCCTACCAACAAGACTGAGGAGAAAAACCGAAGCCAGGTAGACACTAAGGAGGCCGTTACGATTCTCCTCGATGAGAACAATCGCGTCTTCTACTACAAAGGCAAGCCCGCCGATGCGGCCAGCAACATCCATGAGGTTTACTTCCTCAGCGGAAAGCCCAGCGGCGACCTCAAGAGCCTACACGAGGTACTGAAGAAAGCCAACCCCGCCTACGAGAAGGCCGAGAAGATACGCACAGACTATGAGGCTCGCCTCAATGCTGCTGTGGGTAGCGCCAAGGGCGCACGCGAGGCCATCCAGGCTGAGTTTGAGGAGAAGTTCAATGAAGCTAAGTCGGAGAAGGGCACCCCGCAGGTTATTATCAAGCCTACCGATGCCTCTACCTACGACAACCTCATTGAGACTCTCGACGAGATGACACTCTGTAACATCGGTAAGTATGTGATTGTGCCTATCGATGAAGCAGACCAGGCTACCCTGGACAACTACAAGAAAACCCTCTAAAGCGCAATAGACTATGGCAAAAGTAGATATTTTATCCAAGAATTGGAACGACATCCTCTTTGAGGGTCGTAACCAGGCCTATGGTGCTTATGAGATGCGTGCCCTTACCGGCAAGCGCAACATCAAGTCCCTGATTATCCTTGGCATACTCATCGTAGGTGTGTTTGCCCTCGTGCTCGGTGTCAACACCGCCTCCAGGCTTATCCAGGAGTATCAGCTCGAGCAGCAGGCCAACGAGCTCAGCAATGTTGAGGAAGTTGAGGAAGAAGAGGAGATTGTAGTGGAGGAGAACAAGCCCGACGAGGCTCCCGCTGAGACCGTTACGGAGATGGCTTCGTCCATCCAGTTCACTGTGCCGGAGATTACCGACAATGTGGCTGAGGACAAGGAGCTCATTGCTCAGCAGAAGGCTCAGGAGGCTCGCGCCAAGATGGGTGAGTTCAACTTCCAGGGTAACGACGAAACCTCTACCAATATCAAGAGTGACAAGAAGCAGCTCGGCGACGTTGCCAGTGGCGGCGGCGGCGAGGGCGAAGCCAAAGTGTTCACCTATGTAGAGCAGATGCCTGTCTTCCCCGGCGGCGAGGCTGCACTGCAGAGGTACATCCATGACCACCTCAAGTATCCGCAGGTTTCCCTTGAGGAGGGCACACAGGGCACCGTAATGCTCCGCTTTGTGGTTAACGAGAACGGCTCCGTGGGCGACGTGCAGATTCTGAAGAGTCTCGACACCTACTGCGACCGTGAGGCCAAGCGCGTTGTGCAGAGTCTGCCGCGCTTTACTCCGGGCCGCCAGCAGGGTAAGCCCGTAAAGGTATGGTTCCAGTTCCCCATCCGCTTCGAGATTGAGTAACAGCTTTTACTCTTAATTATACTCTGTTCCCGCAGGCCTTACGTGTTATGGTCTGCGGGAACTTTTTTTCTATGGATTAACCAGCCTATGCTCTGTCGCGCGTACATTTATTATTTATTATTAGTGTCCGGGGAAAGTTCGTATCATACTTCCTCGGCCCTACGGGTCACTACCCCTATCTTAGGGGGAGAGCCAGGTTGGTCAAACTTACTTGCCTCATGCCCAATGGCTTGCCGGCTCCTCCTCTAAGATAGAGGGGGTGGCCCGTAGGGCCGGGGGCGTATGAGAGTAACTTTTATAGTTGCGCACTGCTGCAATTAAACTGCGCACTGCTGCAATCAAACTGCGTACTCGTGTATCTTAACTCCGAACTCTCGCAATCAAACTGCGTGCTCGTGTATCTTAACTCTGAACTCTCGCAATCAAACTGCGAGCTCCTTCTAAAATTCCTAAGAAGTTTTAAATTATTCCTAAGAAGTTTTTGAAAATTCTTAAGGAATTTTAGATTATTCCTAAGAAGTTTTTGAAAATTTCTAAGGAATTTTTAATTATTCCTAAGGAATTTTTAATTATTTCTAAGGAATTTTCAAGCGAGTTCGCGTTTAGATTACGGGCCGTTGCGTTTAGTTTTCGTGAGTACGCTATTAGATTTCGTGAGTACGCGATTAGATTTTGGCTCTTCGGGATTAGGGGCTTTGAGCTTGCTTCCGGCTGTTCCCTTGTGTGAGATGATGTTTGCCGTGGCTATATAAAAGTTTGTCGCGGCTATAAAAAAGTTTGCCGCGACCACAAAATAGTTTGGTGTTACCACAAAATAGTTTGGTGTGACCACAAAAAGGTTTGCTTCAGTCACAAAAAAAACGCACCCACTCAGTTGAGTGAATGCGCCACTGATATGAAAAAACTAACTGTTGTTGTTTCTTAGCGTTGTCTCCTTATTTATTATAGAGCAGCCATGCGTCAGGGTAGGTCTGGCGCAGTGTCTGAAGTGCGGGGATGGCCTCTGCCTTGGTGTCGAATGTGGCGGCGATTACGCGGTATAGCTTACGCTCGGTGTTGAGTGCAATCTGTGCCTGGTATCCTTTATTCTTGAGTGTCTGCTGCAGTCCGTCGGCGTTTGCTTTGAGGCTGAATGCTCCGCAGACTACGCTGTAGGCCTTGAGTCCTGCGCCGTCAACAACCTGTAGGGCCTCGGTGCGCACGTTGACGTCAGCGGCTGGGGTCACGTTGGTCTCGGTGGTCACTGTGGTTACGGGGGCTGTAGGCTGCACGGGGGTAACGTTGATGGTAGAGGGGTCCTCGGTTACCTGTGTGTTGCTGGCGTTTTGGGCCTGAGCCTTCTCATAGGCTTTCTTGTAAAGGCTTTCCTTTGACTTGCATGAGCTCATGCTGATGGCGAGCACCATGCCCAGCGCAACGGCTGCAAATGTTTTTGTCTTGTTCATTGCTGTGTTTGGTTTAGTTGTTTGTTGTTTTCGACTACAAATTTAGTGATTTCTTTTTATCTGACAAGGCAGATGTGGCGATATTAATGTATTTTATGCTTTATTATAAAGTTTTTTAGGTTGTCTTGCTGTTTTTTAGGAAAAAGTTGTCTAACTTTGCTTTCAAACTTTCGAACATTAATAACTCTAAAACTGATAGAACCATGAAAGGTATTGGTGTATTTGCCGCTGTTTTGGGCGGTGCTGTGATTGGAGCAGCTTGCGGTTTGCTGTTTGCTCCCGAGAAGGGCTCTGAGCTCCGTGCTAAGATTGCTGAGGCCGTGCGCAACCGCGGTATCAAGCTTAACAAGAAGGAGATGGACAGCCTGGTTGACGATATTGCCGACGAACTGCAGAGCGCAGAGTAAATTTGTCAGGAGGTGGAGACTACATCTTCCATACACAGGCTCATTGGCAGCGTAAAGCGCTACCTGCATTTGCAGCGCGACTTTGTGATGCTTACTCTGGCCGAGAAGCTGACGGTGCTGCTGACGGTGCTGCTGGCTGGCGGCATTGTGCTGCTGCTGGCAGCGCTGGTGCTCATCTTTGCTTCGCTGGCAGTGGGTGCGCAGCTTGGCGAGTGGACTGGCAGCCTGGCTCTGGGCTACGGCATCGTGGCGTTTTTCTATCTGCTGGTTGGCATCGTGGTATGGCTCAACCGCAAGCGTTGGATTGCTAATCCGATTGCCGGATTCCTGGCTACGCTGCTTGTGGACGATGAGGTTAAGGACTGACGCTCTATGGGTAAGACTGGATATACTTTGCAGGACATCCGTCGGCGCAAGGCCGAGGTGGCGCGGCAGATAGCTGCCGAGCAGGCTGTGATGCAGCGTACCGTGGGCGAGCTGACCGACCCTTCGGCGCTGATGCCAAGGCTGATGCCGTGGCACAGTTTCAAGACTGCGTTCAAGTTCGCCTCGAGGGCTGTGTATGCCTACAAGATGGCGTCCTCTGTGGTGTCGCTGTTTAGGAAGGGCCGTAGCTGATGGGCAGAATCCTGGCTATTGACTATGGCAGGAAACGCACGGGGCTGGCTGCAACCGACCCCGCGCAGATTATTGCTAACGGTCTGTGCACGGTGGAGACTCACCGCCTGTGGGACTACCTGTGCGGCTATGTGGCCACTGAGCCGGTGGACAGTATCGTGATTGGCATGCCGGTGCAGACCAACGGGCAGCCGTCGGAGAATCAGCGCAACATAATTCCCTTTATCGACCGCTGGCGCAAGAGTTTTCCCCAGATTCCCATTGTGGAGTGGGACGAGCGCTTTACCTCCGTGATGGCCCAGCGCACCATGCTGGACGCCGGCATAGGCAAGATGGCCCGCCGCAACAAGGCCCTGGTGGACGAGATAAGCGCTACCATCATACTCCAGTCGTATATGGAGAGTAAAAGAATTTGAAATATATTTGCCTGGTCCGGGAGGGGACAGAAAATCTTCTGTGCGCATTCAACATTAGAAATCTTGAACTCTCGCACTTTCGAACTTTATAACTTTCATCGCGAAGCGATTAACTCTTATGATTCTACCTATATATATATATGGCCAGCCGGTGCTCCGCAAGGTGGCCGAGGACGTTGAGCTTAACAAGGAAGAGCTCGACCCGCTGATTGCCGATATGTACGACACGCTTAAAGTGTCGGAAGGGGTGGGGCTTGCTGCCCCTCAGATAGGCAAGGCCATCCGCGTGGTGGTGGTGGACCTCAGCATGCTGGCCGAGGATATGCCTGAATATAAGGACTTCCGCCATGCCTATATCAACGGCCATATCGTGGAGGCCTCGGAGGAAACCGACACCATGAGCGAGGGCTGTCTCAGCCTGCCCGGCATCACTGAGGAAGTCACCCGGCCCAGCCGCGTGCGCATACAGTATTACGACGAGCTGCTTCAGCCCCACGACGAATGGGTTGACGGATTTCTGGCCCGTGTGCTGCAACATGAGCACGACCATCTGGAGGGCCATGTCTTCACCGACCGCATCAGTCCCTTCCGCCGCACAATGCTGAAGAGCAAGTTCACTGCCTTCCTCAAGGGTAAGGCGCGCTGTCACTATAAAGTAAAGACTGTCAAGAAGTAAGGGAAAAATAATAAAGGACAGGATGAGGGCGTTGCTTATATGGCTCGCGTGTCTGTGCACCGCGCTAGGCATGAGGGCGCAGACCAATGTGGAGGGCGTAATCCGCATAGGGCAGAATGCTCTCTATTACGAGGACTATGTCCTCTCCATCCAGTATTTCAATCAGGCCATAGCCGCCAAGCCCTACTTGTATGAGCCTTATTATTTCCGCGCCGTTGCCAAGTATTATCTTGGCGACTATTACGGCACCATCGGCGACTGCTCGCAGTCTATAAGCTGCGACCCATATATCGGTGAGGTCTATCGCCTGCGCGCCATCAGCTATATCCGCACTGACAACTATGAGGCAGCCTCGGCTGACTACACCACGCTGATTACCGAGCGCGGTGACAGGGACCGCGATGTGTGGTTTAATGCAGCGCTGTGCCTTAACCAGCTCAAGCGCTATGAGGCCGCCGACTCGCTGCTCGACACCATGACCGTGCGCTGGCCCGACTATTCGCGCTGCTATCTGCTCAGGGCGCAGACGGCCCTCAGCCGCACCGACACACTGAGGAGCGACTCGCTGCTCACTGTTGCCATTGCCAAGGACACCGCAAGCGTGGATGCCCTTTCCGCCAAGGCTACCCTCTGCCTGCAGCGACAGCTCTATGCCGAGAGTGAGGCCTACTACGACCGTGCCATCAGGCTCAGCCCCAAACAGGGCGGATTTTACATCAACCGCGCCCTGGCGCGCTATCAGCAGCACAACTTGCGAGGAGCGATGGACGACTACAATGAGGCTCTCGAACTGATGCCTGACAACTACCTCGGCCACTACAACCGCGCCCTGCTACGCATGCAGGTGGGGGAGAACAACCTGGCCATCGAGGACTTCGACTTCGTGCTATCGCGACGCCCTTCCGACCGCCTGGCGCTCTATAATCGCGCCATCCTCTCGCAACAGACGGGCAGCTATCGCCGCGCCATCAGCGACTATACCACCGTACTGAAGGACTATCCCAATTTTTCGGGAGGCTATGTCAACCGCGCCTACTGCTATGCCCGCATTGGCGACAACCGCCGTGCCGAGGCCGACGAGCGCAAGGCCATGCAGATTCGCCTCAACGAGGTCTATCGCAACAAGGCCTACAGCAGTCCCCTCGACTCAGTGACCCGCCATGAGGATGAGGCTGACATTGAGGATTATGACAAGCTGGTTGACGACTCTGAGGAGAATATAGTGCCGGTCTATGCCTCGGAGTACCGCGGCCGGGTGCAGAACCGCGAGGTGGCTGCTGTTCATCAGCCCGCCTATACGCCGCCTGAGGGTGAGCAGATAGATGAGGCACACGAGCTGTATAATCAGGGTTGCGCCTACTCGCTCAGTGGTGACATTGCCAGTGCCGAGGCCGCCTATACTAAGGCCATAGAGCTCAATCCCTCGCTGGCCGAAGCCTACTACAACCGCGGCCTTGACCGTGCTCTCAACGATGACAAGATGGCAGCCATGCAGGACCTCAGCAAGGCCGGCGAGCTGGGGCTCTATACAGCCTACAGCCTGATAAAACATTTCCGTCAGCAGAAGAGAGAAAAGTAAGAGTGTTCAAAAGTCAATGTTACAATGTTCAACGCCCAATGTCCGATAAAACATGAGCTTCGTCGCCAGATGCGCGTCGCCAAGCGAGAGTTCTTCAGCACTCATACGCTGCAGGAACAGCACTCCCTTGCTGAAGAGATCCTTGGCAGGGTGGAGCAGAGCGAGGCCTTCCGCGAGGCTAGGGTAGTGCTGGCCTACTATTCGCTGAGAGACGAGCTCTTTACCCACGACTTCGTGCAGCGCTGGGCCGACAAGAAGGCAATCCTCCTCCCCAAGGTGGTGGGCGACGACCTTACGCTCCATCGTTACACCAATGCCATGTCCATGAGCGAGGGTGCCTTTGGCATCATGGAGCCCTGTACGCCGGAGTTTACCGACTATGCAACTGTTGATATGGTAATCGTTCCCGGCGTAGCCTTTGATCGTCTGGGTAATCGCCTCGGCCGTGGGCGCGGCTACTACGACCGCCTGTTCGCCAACCTGCTGCCCTATAATATATATAAGGTAGGAGTGTGCTATCCCTTCCAGCTTGTGCCCCGTGTTCCCACCGAGACCACCGATGTGCGCATGAATATGGTTATTTCTGCCAAATATCCTTGTGCAGATTAGTCGCAAAATCTTTTTTTAGTTCCTAAATTGGGAGGAAATCAAAAATAATCACTATTTTTGCAGCAAAAGCAAATCAAACGAATTGAATATGCAGGCAATGGCAACAACAGAGAATGTTCAACTCACCCTGCCAAATGCAGACCTGAGTTTCTTGCGTACTATCTCGAGGAAAATGGGATGGTCGCTTAGATTACAGCGTAAAAGCGGTATTGATAAAGGCCTTGATGATATTCGTAAGGGCAAGGTGTTTCATGCCAAAAACTCACAGGATTTAATCAAACAGATACTAGGTTAATCTATGTTATGTATGAGCTAATATACACTGGACAATTCAAGAAGTCATTTAAACTGTGTGTTCGCCGAGGTCTTGATATTAAGGCTTTCACTACCGTACTTGACATCCTCCAGGAGAAAGGACAATTGCCGGCAGAATATCGGCCTCACAAATTGACCGGAAAATATAAAGGCTGCTGGGAATGCCACATACAGTCTGACTGGTTACTTATATGGAAAATAGAAGATTGCCAGCTGCGCCTCATTTTAGTAGATACAGGCACACACTCAGATTTATTCTAAAGACTACACAATATAATATACCATAAACACAAACTCTCTGCCTATGTAACACAACAGACGAAAGACATATAGAAAAGAAGCGTTAGCTTTATTCTTGCTTTCAGAAATTTCGCCAAAATAATGAAGCACTCAAGAGTAAAAGTTAATGCTCACGCTTAGATAGCGTGGGCTTTTACTCGGATATGAGTGTAAAGGTGTTTGGCGATACCTCTGAAAGCGTAGACGATAGTAATTGTCCACGTTTTTCTTTTTGTGTCTATTTGAAACGAAAAGACTCTCCCTCTAAGATAGAGGGAGTCCCGCGAAGCGGGGAGGGCGTATGATAAACTCTAACGAATATGGTAAGAATGATAACAAACAATAAAAACATATAGGTGTGAGCAGTGAACTGATTCCCAATCCGCAGTACACAGGTATTCTATAACCTTCCAGCCAAGGATGAGGAACTCACGCCTGTTTTTTCAAAAACAATTAACCCTTAATTAACAAAAATATGGCAAAAAAATGTACTACAGTTTCTGCTATTCCTCGCATTATTACTATGGGATACAGTTTTAGGACAATCACTTCGGGCAGTGCTGCTTTTGGCTTAACACCAACTAAGCGCGGTTGGCAAATCTTAGCAGAAGCGCGTTTCAAAAACGCGCCAATACCCAACAAAGCATTAAAAGATGTTCTTCTTTGGTTCCCAAATGTACAAAACACAACATGGAATAATTGTTATCATAGAAATACTATCATAGAGGAGCACAAAGATGCTGCAAAGAATCTTTTACATGTAAAGAAATTGTTGAAAGAAAATGAAGTTCGTATAACTTTTCTAAAGGATAATAGCGACTATCGCTATGTTGGCGTTTATGAGCTTGACAAAAATAATACGCGGAAACGTAACGTATGTGTCTGGAAACGTGTATTGACAGATATTAGTTCTGATTTGAGTAATGTTAAATCTTATATAAAAAGTAGGCCATGAAAACAAAAAGACTTTTTTTCCTAGCAGCTATGCTGCTTATGAGTGTGTGCGGTTTTGCACAGAGCGGAGGGGGCGACCCCATTCCTGGTGATGTGAATGGTGATGGTGTCGTTGATGTCGGCGACATTGTAGCTGTAATAAACGGAGCGGCGACAGGCGACGTAAACAATGACGGAAATGTTGATGGCGTCGACATTACTGCTATCATTGATATCATTCAGAGCAATAACGAGAATGCTCCTGTAACTTATAAGTATTATTTGGGAGTAATTTCTGAATCTAATCTACAAAACCAACAATATGTTAATGCTTTAATTAATAATTCATCAACAACAACAAATGCCCCAATAACTTCAATAACATTACCATCAGGTGCTCCTACAAATAATGGATATGAACATATATTTATATACCCATCAGATTGGGGAACTCCAACTTTAATTGATCATAATACTTCAGATGTTCTAGGATTTGGTACATTACCTGATGCAAATATTATTAATCCTTCTGGATATGCAGGATTTTTCTTATTTGATCCTATGAATAATGCTGGGGCCGTATTAGATATAACATGGAGTAATAATTAGTTGTAACAAATGTCATGATATGAAACATACAATTATTAAATTAATCTGTGCTGCAGTATTTGCAGCAGCAAGCAGCGCATCAGCTCAGACGCTGAGCATTGCATCCGTACAGGCAAATGTGAATGCCCAGACTGAACTTGTCGTTAGTGCCACAGGGTTCAGCGGTATTACGGCTTTGCAGTTTAACCTCTCGTTGCCGACAGGCGTAACCATCGACGATGCAAACATCACCAAAGGTTCGTCAGCAGCAAACCACACGCTGGTAGTGCGGAATCTTGCTAACGGCGACTGCCTCTTTGTGCTTTACAATATGGATAAGGCTCTCGTCAGTGACGGCACGTTGCTTCGTATTCCTGTAACGATGCCTAATGAGGCTGCCTATATAACAGGTAATCTTATCTCGTTTCGCACTGCGACCACGGCAGCCGTGAGCAGTGCAGGCACGGCTAATGATTTTGACATTGTGGTGAAGAATCCCATCAGCCTCACAGACAATGCAGACAACAGCACAATCATCAGTAGCAACAAGGACAAAGTGGCTGATGTCACGTTGAGCGGTCGTACATTCAAGGCTGGCTCGTACAATACGTTTTCTGTACCATTTGAATTGTCTGATACGAAGATGACCGCAGTCTTTGGCAGTGGCTGGAAAGCAAAGAGTTTATATCGTTCTTACATGAATGGCGACCAACTGACAATGGAGTTCAAAGACTATACGTGGATAACTCCCGGTGTAGCTTACCTTCTTAAGGTCTCTACAGATGTTGCCAACCCCACTTTTGAAGATGTGCGAATAAGCACTTACGGTTTTTCAAGAACAACAGACTATGTTGATTTCGTGCCCACTCTCGGTAGCACGACCATCGGCAGTGCTGGTGATGACGCATCTTCAATCATATTCCTCGGTGCGGGTAACAAACTCTATAATCCTACAGCCATGCCTGCGCAGATGAAGGGCTTCCGCGGCTACTTCCACGTACATGACGCTGGTGCCAATGCCCGCCGCTTCAGCATCAAGATAGATGACGAAGATGATGAAATCACTGGAGTTCAAGAGTTCGAAAGTTCAGGCGTTCAAGAGTCCGCAAGCTATTATGACTTGCAGGGCCGCAAAGTGAGTGGTCAATTGCCAAAGGGTATCTACATTGTCAACGGCAAAAAGGTAATCGTAAAGTAAGGAGGACACAACTATGAAGAAAGAATATATCAAACCCGCGATGGAGAATGTTCTCCTGAATGCCCAACATTTACTGACCACCTCTTATGCCAAGGCTTCCGCAACAGGACTCGACGAAGGCGAGAGCCTCACCGGCAACGGCGAGAACGGCAGCATCACCAGCACCGACAGCTGGGAGAATGCTTGGTAACAGCATATTTCCCCAAAACAAAAGCTCGCGCTATTGGTAGCGCGAGCTTTTTTGTTGTGTAAAAAACTCCTAACTCCTAACTTTTTAGTATCTTTGCAGCATGATACTCCAATCGCTGTCAGTAAATAATTATCGCAACATCGGACAGGCTGATCTCCAACTCTCGCCCAAGCTCAATTGCTTTGTGGGCAGCAACGGGGTGGGGAAGACCAACCTGCTGGATGCCGTTTACTACCTGTCCTTTTGCCGTAGTGCCTTCAGCCAGACTAATCAGCAGGTGCTGCGCCACGGTGAGGATTGGATGGTGTTGCAGGGGCTGTACATCACCACCCAAGGCGAGGAGATGAAAATCTATTGTGGCCTCAGGGCGGGACGACGCAAGTCGTTTAAGAAAAACGGCAAGGAATATCAGAAACTCTCCGAGCACATCGGCTCCATCCCTCTGGTAATGCTCTCACCGCAGGACAGCGAGTTGATTTTGGGCGGCGGCGATGTGAGGCGTCGGTTTATGGACGTTGTCATCTCGCAGTACGCACCCGACTATCTGTATGGCCTCATTCGCTACAATCAGGCCCTGCAGCAGCGCAATACTCTGCTCAAAACCGAAGGGCCCATCGACGACGCCCTGCTTTCGGTTTATGATGAGCAGATGGCTACCGCCGGACATGTGATATACGGCTATCGCAAGCAGTTCACCGCTGATTTCGTGCCGATATTCAACGAAGTCTATGCCGCCCTCGGCAATAGCAACGAGGCGGTCAGTCTTACCTATCGCTCCCATTGCCACGATGGCGACCTGCTGCAGATGCTGCAGTCGCACCACGAGAAAGACCATATCGTGGGTTATACCCTCAAGGGCATCCACCGTGACGACCTGGAGATGCAGCTTGACGGCTATCCACTCAGATACGAGGGCTCGCAGGGACAGAGCAAGACATTTCTTACAGCCCTCAAGTTTGCGCAGTATAGTTATCTGCGTAAGATGGTCAGCGACCGCACGCCGCTGCTATTGTTGGACGATATCTTTGATAAGCTCGACGACGAGCGTGTCTCGCGAATCATCAACCTTGTGAGTACCGAGGATTTTGGCCAGATATTTATTACCTCCACCAGCAGTGACACACTTCGCAAAGTAATCGCTCAGACGGGTAAGGACCATAAGTTCTTTCACGTTAGCGACGGCCGTTATGAATTGGAAGACAATGAAGTACGTTAAGGTAAGACCCATCAGCGACCTCCTCAATGAGTTTCTGCGTACCGAGGGGTTTGAGACTCCCCTGCTGGAGCACCGCCTTATCCATCAGGCGTGGCCCGAAGTGGTGGGAGAGTATGCTGCCAGCTGTACCGAGGAGATAAAGATTTACAATCAGACTCTCTATGTCCGCATCAGCAGCCCGGCGGTGAGGCAGGAGCTCCACATGCAGCGCACCGACTTGGCTCGTCGGCTCAATGCTTTTGTAGGTGCCTTCGTTATTGCCAATATTCATCTGAGTTAGCCTGATTGCAGAGAAAATGCCGTGTAATTCCAAATTAATCCATAATTTCTAATTCCTAATTCCTAATTTATTATTACCTTTGCCTCACAAAATAATAGCAAGGGTGTTTTCCAGAGTGGCCAAATGGGGCAGACTGTAAATCTGCTGTCTTTCGACTTCGGTGGTTCGAATCCATCAGCACCCACCAAAGGAAGCCCCCTCCGGCTCCCCCAAGGGGAAGAGACGGAAGGGGCTTCGCCATAAACATTACAGGTCATGCGCAAGATTGTGATTTTTGCCTCTGGCAACGGCACCAATGCCGAGAGGATTATCAAGTATTTTGAGGGTAGCGACTTGGCGCAAGTTGCGCTGGTGGTCACAAACAAGGAGGATGCCTATGTGCGCCAGCGTGCTGAGCGCTTGGGTGTTGACAGCGTGGTTGTCACGGGCAAGGATATGAATGACGAGGCTCGCGTCAAGGCGCTGCTTGGTGACTATGGCGTAGATTTCTGTGTGCTTGCCGGCTATCTGCTGCTTGTGCCGCAGTATATCATTAAGTTTTTTAATGGCGACGTGGTCAACATCCATCCTGCGCTGTTGCCCAAGCACGGCGGTAAGGGAATGTACGGCGATCGTGTGCATGCTGACGTGCTGGCTTGCGGCGACGAGGTTAGTGGCATCACCGTCCACTATATTGACGAGCACTTTGACCGTGGGCGTACCATCATGCAGGCTTTCTGTCCTGTGTTAGCCAATGACACCGTGGAGAGCCTTGCGCAGCGCATCCATAAGCTGGAGTACGCCTATTTTCCTGCTGCCATCGAGAGCGCACTAAAGGGCTGATGTATGCACAGGCTAGTCTTATTTTTCTTTGTTGGCATGCTTGCCGTGATTGGTGTGGCATGCAGCAGCCCGGGGGTGCTGGACGACGATGAGCCCGACACTGCGGAAATAATCATTGACGATACTGTTACAGAAAACGACACCGCTGCCACGGATACCATGGCAGCGGGTGATGACAGCGTGGCGGCCGTCAGTGTGGCCGAGGCGCAGAGCCTCTATGTGGAGGGGGATGCAGTGCCTGTCGTTGTTTGCGGCTATATTGTAGGCACAGTGAAGAGCTCTTTTGCCACAGGATGCAATTTTGCTGCGCCCTTTAGTGTGGAGACCAATCTGCTGCTGGCTGATAGCAAGGAGCCGGCGGGCAATGATGAGTGTATGCCCGTAGAGTTGCGCAAGGGTACGGCCATTCGAGACAGCCTCAATCTTGTCAGCAATCCCGGCATGCTTGGTGCCAAAGTCGTGATTGGTGGCGTGCTGCAGCGCTATTTTAAGGTTGTGGGCATCAAGTCTGCCTCTGAGTTTATTGTTTTAGACTAAGTATTCACCAAGGCGTGCTACAGGGTCGTTGCTCTGCCAGATGTCGCCCAGCACTGCCACTCCGCCAAAGCCGAGGCTGAGGGCTTTACGCGCATTGGCGGGGGTTATGCCGCCGAGGGCTATGACATGCCCGTCGATGATGCCGGCGGTATGAGCCTGGCGCAGGGTCTGCTCGGTGAACGCTGCGCGGTATCCCTGCTTGGATATGCTGTCGAAGATAGGGCTGAGGAATACGTAGTCGCTGTGCTGCTTGTTGCGGCTCACTTCCTCCAGCGTGTGGCAGGAGTGCAGGGCGTGGTTGTGCATCACTATCCTGTTGCGAAAGCATGGTTCTATCTGAGCAATGAGGGCGTTCTTCTCCTCAGCCGTGGCCTGCGGCTTGCGCAGGTGCAGCGTGGGGAGGCCGTGGCGGAAGAGGCGGTTGATGATTTCAGCTTCGCCGCAGAAAAACTCGGGCTTAGTGAGCAGTATCAACTTCATATCGCAGGGGCGTTTTATAAACTACGGAAACCACAGATACCTATAGTAACTATAGAAAAAGATATCAGTTGGCGGTCTTGTGGTCGAAGCTGGCGTCCCAGTCTTTCCACACTGGTGTGATGCCGCGGCTCAGCAATGCCTGGCGTATCTCGTCGGCAGTGCGGTTGTCGTTGACGGAGAACTGGTCGAGAGCTTCGGGATAGGTATGGTAGCCCCCGGGCTGGGTGCGGCTGTCGGCGCTCATGGTTGTCACGCCGAGTCCGGCCATGTTGTCGCGGATGAAGGCTGGCTCGCGGGTGGAGTAGGATATGTCAACATCGTGGTCGAAGATGCGCATGGCGAAGGTGGCCTGTGCCAGCTGGCGGTCACTCATCACGCAGTTGGGCTGAAATCCCTGATTCTCGGCTGGCCTCATGCGCGGGAAGTTGATGCTGTATTTGGTGCGCCAGTAGTTGCGCTGCAGATAGCGCAGGTGGTGAGCCATCATGGTGATGTCGGTGCGCCACTCCTTCTCTAGCCCGATGAGCACGCCCATGCCGATGGAGTGTACGCCGGCCTGGCCCATGCGGTCGAAGCCGTTGACGCGCCACTCAAACTTCGATTTCATGCCGCTGGGATGATAGATATTGTAGTTCGCCTTATGGTAAGTTTCCTGGAAGCATATTACGCCGTTCATGCCGTGGTGGGTGAGAAGGCGGTAGTCCTCGGCGCTGAGGGGCTGTACCTCAATTTTCACGTTGCTGAAGTATCGCTTGGCAATGCTGACTGCCTCGCAGAGGTAGGGCGTGCCGGCCTTGGCGGGATTCTCGCCTGTCACTATTAGGATATTCTCAAACGGGGCCAGGCGCTTGATGGCCTTAAACTCGTCCTCTATCTGCGCAGGAGTGAGTATGACACGTGCCATGGGGTTCTGTCGGTGGAAGGCGCAGTAGATGCAGCCGTTGGTGCAACTGTTAGTGATGTATAGGGGTATGAACATCGACATGGTGCGCCCGAAGCGCTCCTCGGTATAGTGCTTTGAGAGCTGAGCCATCTGCTCGATGTAGGGTTCGGCGGCGGGCGAGATGAGGGCCATGAAGTCCTCCACATCGCAGCGGCCCTTGCCCAGGGCACGGCGCACGTCGGCCTCAGTCTTTGCGGCTATGCGCTCGGTAGTTGCCTCCCAGCTTATATTTTCTAAATATTCAGAGAACATTTTTTGGTTTTTGTTTCTTTGGTACCTGACTTTTTTATGCCAAAAACTGTGTGAGCGGTGAGCTGGCGCTGGCCTCAAGGCTGCGGGCCTGCACAGCGAGGCCGGCCTCGTAGGCGCGGCGTCCGGCAATGACGGCCTCCTTGAATGCCACGGCCATCTCCACGGGATTGGCGGCCACCGAGATGGCAGTGTTGACCAGACATGCGCTGGCGCCCATCTCCATTGCCTCGGCGGCATGGCTGGGCGCGCCAAGGCCTGCGTCAACCACCACCGGCACGCTGGCCTCCTCAATGATAATCTGCAGGAAGTCACGCGTCTGCAGTCCGCGGTTGGAGCCGATGGGGGCGGCCAGCGGCATGACGGCGGCGGCACCGGCCTCGGCCAACTGCTTGCACAGCGTGGGGTCGGCCTGGCAGTAAGGCAGCACGGTGAACCCCATCTTGACCAGCTGCTCGGTGGCCTTGAGGGTCTCCACCGAGTCGGGCAGCAGGTAGCGAGGGTCGGGGTGAATCTCAAGCTTGAGCCACGGTGTCTGGAAGGCCTCCCTGGCCATCTGTGCAGCAAACACGGCCTCCTCGGCGTCGCGCACGCCGCTGGTGTTGGGCAGCAGCTGGACGTCGGGATTAGTGATATGGGCGAGGAAATCGTCGCTTGCATCACCCAGCTCCACACGCTTCATGGCCAGGGTAACCATTTGCGTGCCAGAGGCTTGTATGGCTTTGTTCATCATTTCGTTTGAACCGAATTTGCCTGTGCCCAGAAAGAGGCGCGAGGTGAATTCCTTGTTCGCAATTTTCAGTATATCCATCTTTTATCAGTTGTTTATCCGGTTAATCAGTCTTACTATGTTCTGCATCTCGCTCACGGGGTCGGGGGCTTGCAGTACGGTGCCCGAGATGGCTATGCCGCTCACTCCGGTGGCCATGATGTCGCTGATGTCGGAGGCCGTGATGCCGCCGATGGCCACTATGGGCACTCGCACCAGGGCCTGGTCCATTTGGTCCACAATATGTACGTAGCCGTTGATGCCCAGGGTGGGGGCGAGGTTCTTCTTGGTATGGGTAAAGCGGAATGGGCCGCACCCGATGTAGTCGGCACTCTGCCGGCAGTGGCTGAGGGCCTGCTCCGCCGTGTTGGCGGTGCCGCCGATGAGCACCTCTTCGCCCAGCATATGGCGCGCCTCGCGTATGGGCATGTCGGTGAGGCCGAGGTGTACGCCGTCGGCCTTCAGTTCCTTGACGAGTTCCACATGGTCATCCACTATGAAGGTAGCCCCATAGCGGTCGCACATGCGGCGCAGCTCGTGACCCACCTGGCGGATTTGCTGCACGTCGGCATCTTTCATCCTGAGCTGCACCCAGCGGCAGCCGCCTTCCAGAGCCATCTCCGCGCCCTCCAGGGTGGAGTAGCGCTCGGTCTGGTGGGTGATAAACTGCAGTTGCCCGCAATATTTGACAACCTCACTCATTATGTAAAGTCATTAGGTGTCGCCAATTACTTATGTCCGTCTCCTGACACTAATCGGCCTGATGCTATCCTCCGCTGAAAGCCTTGAGGATAGTGATTTTCTGTCCGTCCTGAAGGGCGAAGGAGTCCCACTCGGTGCGCGGCACCATCTGATTGTTGACTGCCACGGCCACTCCGCTGTGAGGCAGGTTCTGCCCTGCGGCCAGCTGTGCCAGGGTGGTGGCGGCAGTCTCGTGGGGTGAGTTGTTGACGATGATATTCATCTGTTTTAGATTGCTGGTTATTTTCCCTTGCAAAGTTACGTGTTTTTTCCGTTACGGCCAAGCCTTTTGTCCCTCGCAGTTACCATCCTTCCGTCAGCTAACTGTGAACCACAGCAGTCTAACCACCTTCTCCCGTAAAATAATAGCGTTCTCCTGCAATCTAACTCAGTGCTCCCGCAATCTAACTCAGTGCTCCCGCAATCTAACTCAGTACTCCCGCAATCTAACTCAGGGCTCCCGCAAAAACTCCTTAGGAATCGTGAAAAATTACTTAGGAATTTTAGAAAATTACTTAGGAATTTTAGAAAATTACTTAGAAATAATTAAAAATTCCTTAAGAGTTTTTGAAAATTACTTAAGAGTTTTTGAAAGTTCCTTAAAAATTTTTGAAAGTTCCTTAGGAATTTTCACGGGAGGTCGCGATTAGATTGCGGGAGGTCGCGATTAGATTGCGGGAGCACTGAGTTAGATTGCGGGAGCTCGGCTTTAGATTTCGTTTCGGCGAGTTATGGTTTCATCTTCATGTGTTATGGTTTCATCTTCATGTGTTATGGTTTTATCTTCATGTGTTATGGTTTCATCTCCACGTGTTGTGGTTTCGTTTCTACTCGATTAGGGTCCAGCTCCTCGCGGCAATATTTTGTTTCTGCGAGTTATGTCTGTTTCTGGCCGGGGTGAGCGGGCGCGAGATGCGGATTTTTTGCTGGGAAGATATAATATAATAATGTTCGCGTGTACATATTTATTATATGCTGGTCCCCTGTTGTTTGCGGTGCGCGGGTATGTGTCCGTGGTTGCAGATAAAAATATTTGTGAACGGCGTTTGGAGGACGAAGTTTCCCAAAATGTAAAGTTATAGTGCTGATTTGCAGCGGTTAGCACAAATTTGGGTGCTGTGAAGTTTTCCAAAAAGAAATTTTTGTTGTAAAATTTTGGAAAATTCTTGAAAAACATTTGCGCGTATTGAGAATAATGAGTAACTTTGTAAAGTCGAGAAATGCGCTGATTAACAATAGCAATTAATATAACGAAATAACCAACAATGATACAGACAGTTAAAAAACGCGACGGGCGTATCGTGGGCTACAATGAGGAGAAAATCAAGGCTGCGATCCGCAAGGCGATGCTTCAGACCGAGAAGGGTGAGGACGAGAGCCTGATACAGAGAATAGCCGACAGGATTGGCTTTACCGGCAGGGAGCAGATGGAGGTTGAGGAGATTCAGGACCTGGTGGAGATGGAGCTTATGAAGAGTCCCCGCAAGGAGGTGGCCAAGCTCTACATTGCCTACCGCAACAAGCGCCGCATTGCGCGCAATGCCAAGATGACGTCAAACTTCTTTGACATCATCAATGCCAAGAACAACGATGTGACGCGCGAGAATGCCAATATGAATGCCGACTCGCCCGCAGGCATGATGATGAAGTTTGCGTCGGAGAGCACCAAGCCCTTCGTTGACGACTACCTGCTGAGCGAGGAGTCGCGCGAGGCTGTGAAAAACAACCTGCTCCACATCCACGACAAGGACTATTATCCCACCAAGAGCCTCACCTGCGTGCAGCATCCGCTGGACAAGATTTTGCAGCACGGCTTCACCGCGGGTCATGGCGAGAGCCGCCCCGCCAAACGCATCGAGACGGCCAGCGTGATTGCCTGTATATCGCTGGAGACCGCCCAGAATGAGATGCACGGGGGCCAGGCCATTCCTGCCTTCGACTTCTACCTTGCCCCCTTTGTGCGCAGCTCGTTTATTGAGGAGGTGAAGTATATTGAGCAGCTTAGCGGCGAGGACTACAGTGACCTCTACGATGCCAAGTTTCCTGACTACCTGACCTGTGAGCTGACCGGCATGACGGGCAAGGAGCGTGTGCTGCACCACGCCATCAACCGCACTGTGGGGCGTGTGCATCAGGCTATGGAGGCCTTTATCCACAACATGAACACCATCCACTCCCGCGGCGGCAACCAGGTGGTCTTCTCCTCCATCAACTACGGCACCGACACCTCCGCCGAGGGCCGCTGCGTTATCCGCGAGATACTGAAATCCACCTATGAGGGTGTGGGCAGCGGTGCCACCGCCATCTTCCCCATCCAGATATGGAAGAAGAAAAAGGGCGTGAGCTATCTGCCCACCGACCCCAACTACGATCTCTACAAGTATGCCTGCACAGTTACGGCGCGCCGCTTCTTCCCCAATTTCGTCAACCTCGACGCTACATACAATCAGCATGAGAAGTGGGACATCAATGACCCTAACCGCTATATGTATGAGCTGGCCACCATGGGCTGCCGCACGCGAGTGTTTGAGAACCGCTTCGGATCCAAGACCAGCATCGGCCGCGGTAACCTGTCCTTCTCTACCATGAACATCGTGGCGCTGGCCATCGAGTGCATGGGCATCAAGGATAAGGAGGCCCGCATCAATGCCTTCTTTGCCAAGCTCGACAATCTGCTGGAGGTTACCGCCAAGCAGCTCAACGAGCGTTTCGACTTCCAGCGCTCGGCTCTGGCCAAGCAGTTCCCGATGGTGATGAGCCGCCTGTGGGTGGGCTCCGAGGACCTTGGGCCCAATGACACAGTGGAGGCTGTAATCAATCAGGGGACCCTCGGCATCGGCTTTATCGGCCTGGCCGAGTGCCTTATCGCCCTTATCGGCAAGCACCACGGCGAAAGTGAGGAGGCCCAGGAGCTGGGTCTTAAGATTGTTACCTACATGCGTGACCGTGTCAACGACTTCAGCGAGCGCTACCAGCACAACTTCAGCGTGCTTGCCACCCCCGCCGAGGGCCTGGCAGGTCGCTTCACCAAGGGCGACCGCAAGAAATACGGCATCATACCGGGCGTAACCGATAAGGACTACTATACCAACTCCAACCACGTGCCCGTCTATTATCACTGCAGCCCGCGCCATAAGGCCGAGGTGGAGGCTCCCTATCATGAGCTGACGCGCGGCGGCCACATCTTCTATGTGGAGATTGATGGTGACGCCACCCACAACCCCGAGGCCATTATGGACATAGTGGACCTCATGGATGAGTACAACATCGGCTACGGCTCGGTCAATCACAACCGCAACCGCTGCATGGACTGCGGCTACGAGGATGCCACCGAGGGCCTGACCACCTGTCCCCGCTGCGGCAGCAAGCATATCGACACCTTGCAGCGCATCACCGGCTACCTGGTGGGTACCACTGACCGCTGGAACTCCGGCAAGCTGGCTGAGTTGCACGACCGTGTAGTTCACAAATAATAAGATGAGAATCCTTGACATCGTAGAAGGCACCACCGTTGACGGCCCCGGCCTGCGCACGTCAATCTACGTGGCGGGTTGCAGGCACCAGTGTGAGGGTTGCCACAATCCCCAGTCGTGGGATTTCGGCGCCGGGCGCGAGATGACCGACGACGAAATCCTGGAGGTCATCCGACGCAACAGATTCAATGTGACCTTCTCAGGCGGCGACCCCCTCTACAGCGTACATGAGGTGGGCAGCCTCTGTCATCGCATCAGGCAGGAGCTGCACAAGACCGTCTGGCTCTACACCGGTTTCCTCTGGGAGCTGATATGCAACGAGGAGGCCTACCAGCCGGTGCTGCAGAATATCGACGTGCTGGTCGATGGGCCGTTCATTGCGGCCAGGCGCGACATCTCGCTCCGCTTTCGTGGCAGCAGCAACCAGCGCATCATTGACGTGCCGCGCAGCCTGGCCGAGGGCAAGGCCGTGGTGCTGGATTATTAAATAAAGGTACGCACGTACATTATAACAGATAAGAATATGAAGACAATTTTTCGCAACCTCCTTATGCTGCCGGCTTTGCTCTGGGGCTTGCACAGTCAGGCTGTGGTCAGGACCGACAGTCTCTACAGCACCGTCATGGACGAGTGGGTGAAGTATAATGTCTATACCCCTGCCTCCTTCGACGACAGCGGCCTCACCGCCTATCCAGTGCTCTATCTGCTGCATGGGCTGAGCGACTATTACGGCGCCTGGAACAACAATGCACAGCTGGGCGAGGTGGCTGATGAGCTGTTGGCCGCAGGCAAGATTTGTCCGATGGTCATCATCATGCCCAACGCCGGCGGCCCCGACACCCGCAACACTTGGAACGGCTACTTCAATATGCCCGGCCACAGCTATGAGGACTTCTTCTTCCAGGAGTTGGTGCCCTGGGTAGAGGCGCGCTACCACATACAGGGCGACAAGGCCCACCGTGCCATCAGCGGCCTTTCCATGGGCGGTGGCGGCAGCACTGTCTATAGCCAGAAGCACCCCGAGATGTTTTCCTCCTGCTATGCCATGAGCGCCTGGCTTGACAATAGCGACAACCTGCAGGAGGCTGAAATCAACAAGCTCTATTATGTCGTCAAGGCTGTGCAGGAAAACTCAGCCATCCGCTTTGTGGAGCAGGCCGACGAGGAGACCCTTGAGAAGCTGCGCACCGTCAAGTGGTTCTTCGACATTGGCGACGACGACTTCCTTCTGGAGCAGAGCGAGCGCCTGCACATGCTGATGCGCAACAAGCGTGTCAAGGCTGAGCTCCGCATACGCGACGGCATCCATAATTGGAGCTACTGGAAGTCGGCACTCTACACCAGTCTGCCCTTTGCCACCAAGCACTTCGGCACCTCTAAATAATCACAGGTCTTGATGAGTAACAATATTGCCAAGAAAGAATACGACGTAATCATTGTGGGCGGCGGCATCACCGGCGTGGGTACTGCCCGCGACTGCGCCATGCGCGGCCTCAAGACGCTGCTGCTGGAGCGCAGCGACTTTGCCACCGGTGCCACCGGCCGCAACCACGGTCTGCTCCACTCGGGTGCGCGCTATGCTGTCAACGACTCAGCCTCAGCGGCGGAGTGCATCCGTGAGAATATGATTCTGCGTCGCATCGCCAGCCATTGTGTGGAGGAGCACGACGGTCTTTTTATTTCCCTGCCCGAGGATGACCTCGGCTATCAGACGCAGCTCTACGAGGCCTGCCATCGCGCCGGCATACCCGCCGACATCATCGACCCCGAGGAGGCTAAGCGCATTGAGCCAGCCGTCAACCCGGCGCTCACCGGAGCGGTGAGGGTGCCCGACGGCTCGGTTGACCCGTTTCGCCTCGTGAGGGCCAACGAGCTGGACGCGCGCCTGCACGGTGCCGACATACTTACCTACCATGAGGTGACCGACATTGTGCGCCGCGGTAGTAGGGTGGAGGGCGTTAAGGTGCGCAACACTCAGAGCGGCGAAGAGTTTGCGGTTCGCGGCAGCATCGTTGTCAATGCCGCAGGTATCTGGGGAATGCTTCTTGCCCAGATGGCCGGGGTGGAGGTCAAGATGTTTCCCAGCAAGGGGGCACTGCTCATCTTTGCCAACCGTGTCAACAAGATGGTTATCAACCGCTGTCATAAGGCCTCCAATGGTGATATCCTGGTGCCCGACGGTAATGTGACCATCCTCGGTTCTACTTCTGACCGCGTGTCCATTGGCGAGTGCGATGACATGCACGTCACCCCCAAGGAGATTGAGACACTGATGCGCGAGGGTACCAAGTTGGTGCCTCTGCTAGCCAGCACCCGCATGCTGCGTGCCTATGCCGGCGTGCGTCCGCTGGTTGCAGCCGACGATGATGCGTCGGGGCGCGGCATCAGTCGCGGCATCGTCTGCATAGACCATGAGGAGCGTGACGGGCTGCAGGGATTCATCACCATCACCGGCGGCAAGCTCATGACCTATCGCTTGATGGCCGAAATGGCCACCGACCTTGTCTGCGCCAAGCTCCATGTGGCCCGCAAATGTGAGACAGCCATGATAATCCTGCCCGACATTGACAGCAAGGCAGACGATGCTCCTGCTCCCCTGCGCAGAGGTAGCCGTACTGTTGCCTTGCGCGATGAGAAGATGTATGTCTGCGAGTGTCATAAGGTAACACTTGGCGAGATTCGCGACACTATTGCCAGCGGTCAGGCCGAGACGCTAACCCAGCTTCGCCGCCGTACCCGCATGGGTATGGGCAAGTGTGCCGGTCGTTTCTGTGCGCTGCGCTCGGCTCGCCTGATGTGCTCGGTTGGGAAGAAAGATGCTGCGCAGAGTGGGCGCGACCTTGCCGACTTCATTGGCGAGCGCTGGAAGGGTATCTATCCGGTGGGGTGGGGTACCACTCTTGCCGACGGTCAGTATATGACCAGTGTCTATCAGGGACTCTGCGGTCTTGATCAATTCTCCGGCGACGCTTGATAAATCTTATAGCACCTCACTATTTTATTATCTTACTTCTGTAAAAGAATGTCTTTCGATACTATTATAATAGGTGGCGGTCTCAGCGGACTGACGGCAGGCATCGCTCTTGCCAAGGCTGGGCAGCACGTAGCCCTTGCCGCTGCGGGACCGAGCACGCTCAGCTATTTCTCTGGTTCCTTCGACCTGTTGGGCTACAATGCCGAGGGCAAGGCCGTCAGCCGTCCCCTTGACGAGATAAAGAATCTGCCCGCCAGCCATCCCTACGCCAAGTTAGGCGCTGGCAATGTAGCGCAGCTTGCTGCCAAGGCTCATAGCCTGCTTGCGGAGGCAGGCCTCAGTCTCAAGGGCGATGGCATCAACAATCACTTCCGCATCACCCCGATGGGCGTTGCTCGTCCGGCGTGGCTCAGCCTTGATGACTGCCTTACATGGGAAGCCCCCCAGCCCTCTAAAGGGGATGAAAAGTCCCCTTTCAATTTTCAAATACTAAATATCGAGGGCTTCCTTGACTTCCCCGTAGAGTTTGTAGCTTATGGCTTGCGGCAGATGGGCGCACAGGCCACTACCCATACCGTTGCTCTAAATATTTTGCAGGCCAACCGCAAGAGCCCCTATGAGACACGCGCCACCAGCATAGCCCGCCTGATGGACAACGACGAGATACTCCGCGACTTTGCAGCCGAGGTAGAATCCCAAATCCCCAATCCCCAATCTCAAATTGCCATTGTCTTGCCAGCCGTGTTCGGCCTAAGCGGCAGCGAGCCGCTGCAGAAGCTGCGCTCGATGATGGGAGTGCCCGTCTATGTGATAGCCACTCTGCCTCCGTCACTGCTCGGCATGCGTGTGCAGAATGTGCTGCGCAAGCACTTCGTGGAGCTTGGCGGCAACATCTTTCATGAGTCGAAAGTCACTTCAGGCATCATCAGCGGCGGCGAGGTCACCAGCATAGCCAGTGGCTATTCCGAGACAGTTACTGCCGACAACTATATCCTGGCTACCGGCTCCTTCCAGAGCCACGGCCTTGTGGCCGACTACCGTAAGGTCAGCGAGCCGCTGTTTAATCTCGACATTGATGCCGCCTCCAGCCGCACGGGGTGGACCTGTCCGGCCATCTTTGAGTCTCAGCCCTATATGAGCTTCGGCGTGAGCACCGACAGCCATCTTCATCCTCTCAGGGGTGCCACCGCCGTGCGCAATCTCTACGCCGTGGGCTCCGTGCTCAGTGGCCACAACGCACTGGCCCAAGCTGACGGTACAGGGGTTTCGCTTATCACGGCCCTTGCCGCTGCTGCCAGCATTGCCGGATAGTCAGGCTTTACAATAATAGATGGCGCCGCACTTTTACAAAGCGCGGCGCCACTTATTGTTGCGTCCCATTGTGGGGGTAATAGAGTATTGCTTCGGTATCTCAGTTGCCGCTGATTATAATCTTATAGACGGCCACCACATCGGCGGAGTTGACTTCGCCGTTGCCGTCAACATCGGCCTTGGTCTTGGTGAAGCCGGATGCCTCGCCTTCAATGATGTAGCGGTAGATGGCCACCACGTCAGCGGAGTTGACGTCTCCCTCACCGGTTACGTCGCCCTTCTTCCATGTGGAGCCACTACGCGTGATGTGCACTCTACCAGTGGCGGGCTCTCCGCTGTTGTCCACTACTACGCCCTTCTGGGCTTCCCAGTAGCAGCCATCAGCGAACTGACAGTCCTGCAGGGTGACGCTGCAGAAAGACTCCATGATAGTCTGGTCAGGCCACTTTGCGCAACTCAGGTCGAGTTCGCTGTTCCTAATAAACAGGTCCACATTGTCTTCCTGCCAGAAATATGCCCCGTCTGGCACGGTGATTTTGGAATCGACAATGGTCAGCAGTGCCTGGTTTTCGTCACCCAGGCTCTGGCAATACATATCACCCATCAGGGAGAGGGAGGCTTTATCGTCAATACCGTTTATTATCCACTGCCGTAAGCCATCCACCTTTTCGTCTTCTTCGAAGCGAAGACCGTATGGGTAGTCGTTATCAGTGCCAACGAGGTTGTTGTCGCCCTCCAGGCTTAAGAGGAAACCGTTTCCTTCCACATACAGTGCATACAATTCGTCATAGGGGATGTATGCTGTGTTGAACTTGGCGTCCTTGAGTTTCATCACGTTGTTTGAATAGGTTACCTTGCCCGATGAGAGCGACATGGGATTGAAGTCGTCAGCATTATAGTTGTTGAGCCAGTTGCCGCCCAGATTGACATCGTATTGCACCAGCTTGTCCTTGGGCACAATCTTGAAGGGCTTGGTTACAACCACTCCTTCGCCATCTCCGTTGGGGCGCACGCCGCAGTCATAGACGGCGCGCTTCTCATAGTTGTAGTAGTAGTTGTCGTAGCTGTACCTTATGTTGGTTTCGTCAATCTTTTCCAATCCACTGATTACTTCGGAATTGTTGCTGCTGCTTACTGTCAAAACCATATCGCCCGGAATAAGGCGTGGCCTTTGGTATCTGTTGGAATAGCTGTTCCACATCTCGTTGCCACAAATAGCTCCCAGACGACCTTCGATATTCAGCTCGAGGATTTTGCCGCTCGTTATTTCATCTCCCGACAATACGCTGTTGCCCCACATGAGTAAGCCAAAGCCATCGGTGCTCTTGATGCTGAGCGAGGCTCCGTCGGTGGTGGCGGCAGGGAATACGTCGCCGCCTTCTATGGCTGTACTAGAAGTGGTAATGCTGTTTTGACCGATAAGGTAAAGGTTGAGCGTGGCAGCGGGGGGAAACCAGAATCCGCCCTCACCCACAAAGGTAGCATTGTTCATCGTAAGAGTGAAATCCTCGGGGTCATAGTCAACGGAACCGTTTTTTGCAAATGACTGGGCATTAGCGGCGGTCAGCAGGTGGCCGTTGAATATCAGGCCATCGATAGGTGTGAAGGCTCCGGGGCGTGCAACTATATCGGGATGAGCTTCGTCAATACCCCAAGAGTCCTTGTATGTGCTGGAATGTCCGCCCATCAGCTTAGTGTCATTATCGAAGATATAGTTGCAGCTAGCGTCGCTGGGAAGATAGTCTTTCCAGTCGCAGTTGCAGTATATGGTGACGAGCTGCGGACAACTGGAGAACATGAAGGTAATGTTTTTGACGCGGCTCATGTCGAAGGAGGTAACGTTGATCTCTGTCACCTTGCTGCAGCCGCTGAACATGGCTGTCATGCCGGTGACCTTGGCCGTGTTGAAGTTGCTCAGGTCGAGCCGTCTGAGCTGCTCGCAGGAGTTGAGCATGTAGCTCATATCGGTGACATTGGCAGTATTGAAACTGCTCAAGTCAAGGCTGGTGAGGCTCTGGCAGTTGGCGAACATGTGGCTCATGTTGGTGACCTTGGCCGTGTTGAAGTTGCTCAGGTCGAGGCTGGCGAGGTTGATGCAGTTGTTGAACATATAGCTCATGTCGGTGGCGGAGGAGGTGGCCACGTTCTGCAGTCCGGTTACGGCGGTGAGAGCCATGCAGCCGTCAAACATATGGCTCCAGTTGGCGGCGGGGCCGGAACGGAAATCGCTGAGGTCGATGCTTTTGAGGCTTAAGCAGTTGTAGAAGAGGTAGGACCAGTCAGTGCACTTGTCGCCGTTGAAGTTGCCGAAGTTGATGACCTTCTGCAAATTGGTGCAGTCCCTAAAGAAGCCTCCGAGGCCGGCTATGCGGGCATCCCAGAAGGAGTTGTCAAACTTGATTTGTTCTACTTTGCTTCTCACAGCGTTCCAGCCGTTGGTGCCGGCGATGTCATAAATCCTATCATTGGGATAGGTGCTAAGCTGGCGCTTGCGGTTGGCAAGCTCATCGTCGTAGTAGAAGGTGAGGGTCTTGTTGCTGTTGGTGTAGTAGCAATACAAATCCTTTGCCATGGTGCCTACGGGTACCAGCATGAGGGCGATGAGCATCAGGTTCTGCAATTTTCTTTTCATAATTTTGGAGTCGATAAATTTTGTAATGTCTTATCTGTCTTATCTCTTTGCGTATGCTTACTCCTCGGCGAGGGCGGTCTCCAGTTCATCGGGGGTGACTTTTAGCTTGAATTTGCCGTCTTGAGCCAGTGATATGTTGCCTGTCTCCTCGGAGACGATGATGGCCAGGGCATCGCTTTTCTCTGAGATGCCGAGGGCGGAGCGGTGGCGCAGTCCGAGCGACTTGGGTATTTCGCTGTCGTGGCTCACGGGCAGTATGCAGCCGGCGGCCACGATGCGCTGGCCGCGGATTATCATGGCTCCGTCGTGGAGGGGGGAGTTTTTGAAGAAGATGTTCTGAATGAGACTGTTGTTTATCTTTGCGTCAATCTCCTCACCCGAGCTGATGAAGTCGCGCAGGCCCACGGCGCGCTCTATCACTATTAGCGCGCCCACGCGGTCGTCGCTCATCTTCTTGCATGCCAGTACTATGGGCATGATGTCTTCGTGGCTGGCCTGCTGGCGATGCTTACGGCCTAAGAAGCGGAAGATATTGGAACGACGTGTGCCGATGGTGGAGAAGAAGCGGCGTATCTCCTCCTGAAAGACGATGACCAGGGCTATGACTCCCATGCTGACGAGCTTGTCGAAGATGGTGCCGAGCAACCGCATATTGAACACCTGCGACACCAGTATCCACGCGATGATGAAGATTATGATGCCGGTGAATATGTTGGCGGCATAGGAGCGCTTCATCAGTTTGTAGATATAGAAGAGCAGCAGCGCAACAAGGATTATGTCTATTATGTCCTTAATGCCTATGGTTATCATTTTAGCTTACGGTTTGAAATTAGAAAATTTTAGTAGTTAAGAAGTTAAGAAGTTAAGAAGTTAAGAAGTTAAGCCGTTAAGAAGTTAAGCCGTTACTCATGACTATTGTCTTCTAACTCCTTCTATCTCCTTATTTCTTCTTTTAACTCCTTCTATCTTCAAAATTATTAGGAATGGAGTGTCAGTGTTTCTTGTATTCGTTGTAAATGGTAACAAGCTCGGTGCAGGCCTTCACATCGTGGACGCGGAGGATGGCGGCGCCTTTCTGCAGAGCCAGGGTGTTGAGGACGGTGGTGCCGTTCAGGGCCTCGGCTGGCGTGGTGCCCAGCAGCCGGTAGATCATGCTTTTGCGCGAGATGCCGACGAGCAAGGGCTTGCCCAACTCGTGCAGTTCCTCCATGTGTGCCATCAGTTGGTAGTTTTGCTGCAGTGTCTTGGCGAAGCCGAAGCCGGGGTCAACGATGATGTCGCATACACCTAAATGGTGCAGGCGGTTGATGCGCTGGCTGAAGAAGAGGGTGAGCTCCTCCATCAGGTCTTCCACCGGTGCCTGGGGTGTGGCCTTTATCATTTCCTTGCCGCCGTGCATTAATATATAAGGTACGTGTAATGCGGCAATGGTGGGAAACATCTGCGGGTCAAGTTCGCCGCCGGCAATGTCGTTGATGATGGCCGCTCCATACTCCTCTACACACATGCGGGCCACGTCGGCGCGGAAGGTGTCAACGGAGATGACGGCCTCGGGGGCTTCGCGACGGATGATGCTGAGGCCGCGGCGCAGTCGGCTCATCTCCTCGTCGGTGCTGATGTGGTCGGCTCCGGGCCGCGAGGAGTAGGCTCCCACGTCAATGATGTCGCCTCCCTCGTCCAGTATCTGGCGGGTGCGCAGGGCTATGTCGGTCTCTGCCTCTTTACGGCTGTCGGCATAGAAGGAGTCGGGCGTAAGGTTGAGGATGCCCATCACCCTCGGCACGCTCAGATCCATCAGCCGTCCTTTGACATTGATGTCAGGCATTGCATTACAATTTTGCGACAATCGTGCTTGCGTTGTTATCAGTTCCAGGCGGGCAGGGTAGCGCCGTTGCGGGCATACTGCACCAGCTCCACGTCGAAGATGAGGGTGGAGTAGGCGGGCACTCCTGTGCGCTCCTCCTTGCCATAGGCCAGTTTGGCCGGCACGAAGATGCGCCAGCGGTCGCCAATATGCATGTGCTGTATGGCGGTGGCGAAGCCACGGGTTATGTCGGTAACATTAAACACGACGGGCACGGCGGTGGTGCGGTCGAATATCTTGTCTGTCAGTCCCGACTGGCCGCTGTGGTCAAACATCTTGCCGTCGGGGTGCTGCGACGTGGGCATTAGTCTGCCGCAGTAGAATACCCTCACCTTGTCAGAGCCCAGGGGACATCCGCTGCCTGTGCCGCGCTGCATTATCTGCACGCAGATGGAGTCTTCTGCGGTGTTGGTCAGTGCGGCTGCGCTGAGGCTGTAGCTCAGGAAGGTGCGCCAGTCGCAGTTCTCCTCCCAGCTGTCGCCGTAGGCATTCTTGGCCTGCGCTATCTGGTGCAGCGCATTGGAGCGCACGTCAGCAAAGTATGCCTCATTGCGATTGCGCCAGTTGGCAAACTCATCGGTGGTGGTGTCTTCGTCGTTCTCGCTGCACGCGGTGAGTAGCGGTGTCACTGCCATCGCAATTATTGTCAGTAGGAAAAGGGCTTTCTTCATCTCTTCTCTGTTTTCTAAAAAAGTCAAATCTTCTTGAGCAGTGAGGTGAGGCTCACCTTGTCCTCAATGATTGAGCGGAGGTCGCTGATGTTGACGCGGTGCTGCTCCATGGTGTCGCGGTCGCGCAGTGTCACGGTGTTGTCCTGCAGTGTGTCGTGGTCCACGGTAATGCAGTAGGGGGTGCCGATGGCGTCCTGGCGGCGGTAGCGCTTGCCGATGGTGTCCTTTTCCTCATACTTGCAGTTGAAGTGGAACTTCAGGTCTTGCATAATCTCCTGTGCCTTCTCGGGCAGGCCGTCCTTCTTGACCAGGGGCAGCACGGCCAGTTTGACGGGTGCCAGGGCTGCGGGCAGGTGGAGCACGGTGCGTACGTCGCCGCCCTCCAGCTGCTCCTCCTCGTAGGAGTGGCACATGATGCTTAGGAACATGCGGTCAACGCCGATGGATGTCTCGATTACGTAGGGGGTGTAGCTCTGGTTGTTCTCGGGGTCGAAGTATTCAATCTTCTTGCCGGAGTACTTGGCATGCTGCTTGAGGTCGAAGTCGGTGCGGCTGTGGATGCCCTCCACCTCCTTGAATCCGAACGGCATGTGGAACTCAATGTCGGTGGCTGCGTTGGCATAGTGGGCCAGTTTCTCATGGTCGTGGAACCGGTAGTTCTCTGCGCCGAAGCCCAGGGCCAGGTGCCAGGCCATGCGGGTCTGCTTCCACTGGCGGAACCACTCCATCTCGGTGCCTGGCTTAACGAAGAACTGCATCTCCATCTGCTCAAACTCCCTCATGCGGAAGATAAACTGGCGGGCAACAATCTCGTTGCGGAAGGCCTTGCCTATCTGTGCAATGCCGAAGGGCAACTTCATGCGGCCCGTCTTCTGCACGTTGAGGTAGTTGACGAAGATGCCCTGAGCTGTCTCGGGGCGCAGGTAGATGGTTGAGGCGCCATCGGCGGTGGAGCCCACCTCGGTCTTAAACATAAGGTTAAACTGGCGCACCTCGGTCCAGTTGCGTGTGCCGCTGATGGGGCATACTATCTCCTCGTCCAGTATGATCTGGCGCAGCTCGTTGAGGTCCATGGCCTTCATGGCCTTGGCGTAGCGGGCGTGGAGGGCATCGCGTTTTTCCTTCAGCTCAAGCACGCGGCCGTTGGTGGCGAGGAACTGGGCCTCGTCGAAGGCTTCCTTGAAGCGCTTGCGCCCCTTGACCACCTCCTTGTCAATTTTCTCCTCGTACTTGCCAATCTGATCCTCAATCAGCACATCAGCGCGGTAGC
Organism: uncultured Bacteroidales bacterium; assembly: GCA_902788275.1. Lineage (GTDB taxonomy): Bacteria > Bacteroidota > Bacteroidia > Bacteroidales > Bacteroidaceae > UBA6382. The sequence continues at coordinate 64,134 of CADAJV010000002.1, forward strand.
GCTTCTTGGAGTCGCGGTTGTCGATAAGGGGGTCATTGAAGGCGTCAACGTGTCCGCTGGCCTTCCACACGGTGGGGTGCATAAACACGGCGGCATCTATGCCCACGATATTGTCGTGGAGCAGCACCATCGACTTCCACCAGTATTGTTTAATGTTGTTTTTCAGCTCTACGCCGTTCTGGCCATAGTCATAGACAGCGCCGAGGCCGTCGTAGATATCACTTGAGGGAAAAACAAATCCGTACTCCTTGCAGTGGGATACGATTTTCTTGAAAACATCTTCTTGTGCCATATATAAAATGGGTTATAGGTTATGGGTTACAGGTTAGAGAAGGCAAAATTAGTCATTTTCTGCGACATTGAGAAATCTGATGAACTTTTCCACGTCAGTGTCGTAGCTGTAGGGTGCTTTCAGCGGCTCGCCGTTGGGGCTGACCAGCACGTAGAAGGGTTGCACGTTGGCGCCAAACCGGCGTCGCTGCAGGTAGCTCCATTTGCTGCCCACGGTGCGCAGGGTGGTGGTGCGCCCGTTGTCGTCCACCTCTATGCGCTGCGGCAGGGCAGTCTTGTCGTCCACAAAGAGAGAGATAAGCACAAGGTCCTCCCTCAGTAGCTTGGCCACCTCGGGGTCGTTCCATACGTTCATCTCCATCTCGCGGCAGTTGACGCAGCCATAGCCTGTGAAGTCGAGCAGCACATTCTTGTTATGCTTGCGTGCATAGGCCATGCCCTCGTCGTAGTCTGTAAACTGGGCCTCCACCACCTCGCCGTAGTAGCGCAGATGCTGCGTGCTCATGGGTGGAGCGAAGGCGCTGATGGCCTTGAGCGGCTTGCCCAGCACTCCCGGCACCATGTAGGCCGCGAAGGCCAGGCATACCATGGCCAGGCATATCCTTACCGGTGTGCGCCTGGGCTTGGCACCGCCGTCAATGGGCAGCCTGACAACACCCAGCAGCCAGAGGGCCAGCACCACGGCCAGCACAATCCATATCACGATAAACACATCGCGGCTGAGCAGGTGCCAGCCATAGGCCATGTCGGCCACGCTGAGAAACTTGAAGGCAAAAGCCACCTCCACAAAACCCAGCACCACCTTCAGCGTGTTCATCCACCGCCCGCTCTTGGGAGCCTTTTTCAGCATGGCAGGAAACATGGCAAACAGCGTGAAGGGCAGCGCCAGGGCCACAGCGAAGCCCAGCATGCACACCAGTGGACCCATCAGGTTGCCCATCGTGGCCACCTCCACCAGCATGAAGCCTACTATGGGACCTGTGCACGAGAAACTGACCAGCGCCAGGGTGAACGCCATGATGAAGATGCTCAGCACCCCCGTGGTACTGTCGGCCTTGCTGTCGGCCTTGTTGCTCCACGACGAGGGCAGCTGCAGTTCAAAAAATCCCATGAAACTCAGTCCGAAGGCCACCAGCATCACAAAGAAGAAAATATTGGCCACGGCGTTGGTGGACAGCGAGTTAAGCGCGTCGGCACCCATCAGCAGGGTGACCACCACAGCCAGCAGCATATATATTACGATAATGCTCAGGCCGTAGAGCAGGGCATCGCGGATACCTTTGTTCTTTGAAAATTGAAAACTAAAAATTGAAAAATGAGATTTAGGTTCCGGACTAGGCTTATCTAACCTATAACCACTAACCTCCGACTTTTCATTCTTACTGTTTCGTTTGAGGAAGAAGCTCACCGTCATCGGGATAATCGGCCACACGCAGGGAGTGAGCACGGCAATAAGTCCGCCCACGAAGCCCATGAGGAAGAGCCATAGCCAACCGGCTCCTGCCCATTGGCCGTTGACCGTAGATGGCAGTTCATTGTCAGCCGCCCTGTTGAGGGCCTTAATCTTGTCCACGCGGCTTGCCCAGAGGATGGAGTCGTAGTTGTTTGAAAATTGAGAATTGAGAGTTTCCTCCCCTTTAGGGGGCTGGGGGGCCTCCTCCCCTTTAGGGGGCTGGGGGGCCTCCTCCTCTTTAGGGGGGCTGGGGGCTTCCTCCCCTTTAGGCTGGAGAGCTCCCTTGAAGGCCACCTCCACGGCAGTGGGGGGAGTACAGCTGTGGTCGTTGCAGGCGCCATACTCCAGGTAGCCCTTCAGGCTGTACTCCGGCGCTGTGACGGCCATGTGCTGTTCAAAGATGCAGGAGCCCTCGTGAAAACTCAGCTCGCGGCCGAATATCTCGTCGTAGCTCCTTTTGGCCTTTGTCAGGGCGCGCAGCTTGCCTATTGGCCTGAGTCCTTTGGCCTCGTCGATGTTAAACGTAGCAGGCGTGGGACCGCCCTCACCCACATCGGTGGAATAGACGTGCCATCCCTGTTCAATTGTCCCTTTGAAGGTAATGACTATCTCCTTGTCGCCCACCGCCTTATTGGTGACGGTAAACTTGGCGGGCTCCGCCCATTGCGCCGTCGCGCAGCAGGTTGTTAGCAGAATAAACAGTATATATGTGATTGTGCGGTGCATGAGTCACTACCTATTTGAAATTTGAAATTTGAGCTTTGAGATTTTCCTCTATTCTCTGTTCTTTGTTTTCTATTCTCTGTTTTCTAAATCATAGGGTGTGCTGCCTAACTTGGCTCGCAAAGCGAGGCAAAGTTACAACAATCCTGCGGATATTGCCCCCGCGAAGCCCGAAATTATGCGCGCGTGTATAATATATGGTCGCGTGCGCGAGGAAAATAAAGCCGAGCTCGAGGAAAATAAAGCCGAGCTCGTCAACTTTATCTCCGTCGAGCCGCAACCTAAACGCGAGCTCCTGCAATCTAATCGCGTGCTCCTGTAATAATTACTAAGTAATTTTCAAAAGCTCTTAATGAATTTTTAAAAATTTCTAAGGAATCTTCAAAAACTTCTAAGGAATTTTCAAAAATTCCTTAGGAATTATTTAAAATTCTTAAGGAATTATTCAAAATTCTTAAGGAATTTTCGCAGGAGCTTGGCTTTAGATTATAGTTCCACGCGTTAAGGCTTCGTTTTCACGCGATTAGGCTTCGTTTCCAGGCTATTAATTTTTTTTTTCTCGCTATTAAAAAATTTATTCTCGCTATTAGGATTCGGCTCCACGCGATTGCGGATTTTCTTTATATGTTTGCGGATTTTCTTCACTTGATTTCGGATTTTCTCTACACGATTTTGCGTTGTGCTCTTGGGTTTTGCGGTGCTGGTGGATTGGCCGGAGGCGCAGGAGAAAGATTTCTTACTGTAAGGAGACAAAAAAAAATCCGGCCTGTGCTTCTCAGCGAGGGCCGGAGGGGATTTAGCCATGCATGTTCAAACTTAAATTTTGTGTATGTGTGATTTATTCTTTTAGTAGCGTATTTTTTTTATCAGTTTTTCCATTTTGTCGGTTGTCTTCTGCGCCTGCTTGTGCAGCTTGCGCAGGCGCTGGTTGATATGGCGGCGCTCACCGGGATTGTGGACGTTGTCTTTGTACTGCTGCTCCAGGGTATTGATCTGGTCTTGTTGCATTTCCAGCAGTTGTTTATAGGCATTGAGCTTCTTTGCGATAATGCTTTGCTTCGTTATGACGGCAGGCGACCATCCGGCCACGTCCTTTGAAATGCGGAGCCCGTCAGGAAGTTTGTCCATGTCTTTGCGGAATTTCTCCATATCGATTTTGTATATCTCCATGCCTTGCTTATATTTCTCCATGCCTTGCTTATATTTCTCCATACCCTGCAGGTATTTGCTCATATCAAGCTCCGCAAGACACGTGTCAACACCAATTGTGGTTATCTCCGGCATTCCGTTGTTCGAACTGAAGGAAAAAGAAAAACTCTTGTTTTCTTTCTCCATGAGGTCGGGGCGCAGGGATGTGATCATGTAGATTTTGCCTTTTATTACATCGCCATCTTTCTCCCACAGCAGGGTGTAATTGTCGCGCAGCCGTGGATTGTTGTTGTTCTTGACGTTGATGTAGTAGTAGCCCTGATTGTCTTGTGTGCGGGTTATGATGTACTTGTCGGGAGTGTCGCCTGTACAAATTCTGAATGTGTCTTTGTGGCCGGGCTCATAGAGTCCGTATTGATAGCTTAGGGGTGCATCTTTTTCAAATGCTTGTCTGGCATCTCTTATGACATGTTTGTATTCCTCTACTTGAAAGGTATAGACTTTAACGGAGTGTTCTATTGAATTGTCTGTGGCATTCCGTTTCTCTTCAAGGAGTGTTTCTGAAGGAACTTGGTACCATCCGATGATGTCATCAAACACAGCAATCACGTTGGTGGGCGGAGTGGACGGTGCTTCATCAACAGGTGTTGCGTAGCAGCCCAGTGTAGCTGCGAGGAGTGCGATTGTCAGGATTCTTGTTTTCATAATTTTATGTTTTAAGTGTTAATTGTTTGCGAGGAACTGTTCCAGTCGTCGGAGATTGTGGCGCGATACTTCTATGTCGTTCTGATACTGCGCTATGATGCGCTGGCGGTATATTTCCTGCAGCTTCTGTATGTCCTCCTCAGTGTAGATAAGGTTCTGCGGGTTGTTGATGGGCAGGTCGGTCTCGCTGTATGCCGCGAAGTGGAGGTTGTCATCCTTTGTTTCTATTTCGGGGACAGCGGTTTCTGTCTCGGCTTTAGCAATGAGGGGCTCGTCATGCGCCACTGCCTGCTCGGTAGCCACCTCTGTGCCTATGGCGGGAGAAATGTCTGTCTCTGCGGGCGGGGCGTAGGTGTCCGTTGGTTTGCTCACGGGTTTTGCCTCTGCTATTTGATTTGCATGAGTCTTGACAACTGATTTTCCCTCTGAGTCGGTGGGAGTGTCGCCGTTTTCGGTGGTGATGGTGTCTGTGCTTTGCTCCTGAGCGTCTGTCTTTGCAACAGCCTGATGCGTTGGCTCATTGCGGAGCATCGTGCTGCCGATGACAAGCAGTATGGCTGCCACGGCTGCCGCTGCGCCCAGCCAGTAGAGGGGCCTGACCTTGCGCTTGGCGGGCTGGGGCTCGGCGGTGAGCGCTGCCAGCTCGTTGTCCGTAAGTTCGTAGGCATCAGTCTGGAAGCTGAGGAAGAGCTCGCGGTAGGGCTGCCACTCTTCGGGCACGTTCTCGGCGCTCTGGAAGTAGTCGGCCAGCATCTGCTCCTCGGCCTCGGTGGTCTGGGCGTTGAGGAAGCGGTTGAGCAGGGTGTCTATTTCTTGGTGTGTCATGGTTCAGAGGGTTTTCATTTGGGTGATGAGCATTTGGCGCAGGCGGCTGATTCGCTGTCTTACTGCCCCTTCGGTGGTGCCGAGCATCAGTGCAATCTGTGAGTAGGAGAGCTGGTCGATGTTGCGCATCTTCAGCAGGACGCGATCGGCGGCTGGCAGACGAGTGATGAGGCGGTGCATCTGGGTGCTCCTCTCGCGGACCTCCATCAGTGTGTCGGGGCTGTTGTCGGCGGTGGCCACGTCTTGCTGCTCCAGTGGCAGGGCTTGCCTCACCTTTTGGTTGCGCAGGGTGTTGAGGGCTGTGTTGCGTATGGCGGCATGGGCTACCTTGCCCATCTCTCCGGCGTCGGCAAAGCGTTCCCTGGCGGCCCAGAGCTTCATCAGCACTTCCTGCACTGTGTCCTCGGCATCGTCTGCCGAGGTCAGCAGCTGGCTGGCCGTGCGGAGCATGTCGCTGCGCTGTTGTTGCACAAAGGTGATGAATGTCTCTGCTGTCATCTTTTGGGGGCTTTCATCTATATAACACACAAAGTGCCGTTTTGTGACATGGGAAACGGCACTTTTTTCCGGGAACCGAAAAAATCTTTCTTTTCCTTGCGCTACTCAAAGGCAATGTATGGCTGCAGTCGCCTGAAGTCGGAGTCGCTGAAGGCGGGGTAGGTGCGCAGGTCGCCGAGGCTGTGTATGGGCCCGGTGTGCTTGCGGTGGTCCATGATGGCGCGCACCTGTTCAAAGTTGAGGTAGGGGTGGCGCAGCAGCTGGCCGAATGTCAGCTGATTGACAGCCAGCTTGCTCACGGGCTCCTTGCCGATGGTCACCCAGCGGCCTATGTCGTCGGGCAGACCCTTAATCTCCCTGAGCTGCGCGGTGCTGGTGAATCCGCCGAGGCGGCTTCGGTATTTCACTATCTTGGCGGCGTAGTACTGGCCCACGCCGGGAATCTTGCGAAGCTCGGTGGTGTCGGCGGCGTTGATGTCCAACGTCTGGCCTGGATGAAGTTTGGAAGGAAAGGGGGCGTTCTTTTGCACTCCTTCTTCGGAGAGTGCTCCTCCTTCATAATGGTAAGTGGATTGGTGTAGGGGCTTAGTGGTTTGCTGTCCCTTAATATATATATAAGGTAGGAGTCTGCGAAAATCCTTGTCGCTTAGGGTATAGATGCGGGCGAAGTCCTGCGGTTTATAGAAACGTAGGTTTGCCTCGCGGTAGTGAAGGATATTTTGAATCACTTTAGGTTTAAGTCCGAGCTTTGCAAATGTTGCGGAGTCCGCCGTGTTGGGGTCGAAAGGAAAAGGCTCTGCTAACTCTGTGCCGGTTTTCTCCCTTGTAGAGCTGGGAGTAGGTGTTGTGTCTTGCCGAACGTTCTCTCCTTTCAGTGGCAGAGGGGAGCGTGGCCGGCATATCCACACGCCGACATTGAGCAGAAGCAGTGCCCCTGCTATGATTATGATTGCTTTACGATCTTTGTGGGTGAGCCTCATGGGCTAGAACTCAAAGAGTACTTTGAAATTGTATGTGCGGCGTGTGAGGTAGTTGGGCACGGCGTACTGCTGGTTTGTGATGTCGGTAACCCAGTAGTAGGAGCTGACATTGTTGATGTCGAAGACGTTGAGGAAGTCTGCGCCGAGCCATATGTCCTTGAGCGAACGGCGGCTGGCATGGCGCCGGGGGTTGAGCAGGCGATAGCTGAGGCCTATGTCGGCGCGGCGGTAGGCTGGTGCGCGGAAATTGCTCTTCTCGATGCCTGCGTGGGGCGGTCCGAAGGGCAGGCCTCCGGCAAGGGCTCCCTTGAGGGTGAGTTTCCAGCGTGTGGAGCCGGGGAAGTAGTCGGTGAAGAAGAGGTTGATGTTGTAGCGCTGGTCGGTGGGCAGGGGCAGTGAGAGGCCGTTGTACTTCTGCTTGGCGCTCATCAGTGAGAGGGTAATCCATGAGTCGGTGCCGGGCACAAACTCTCCGAAGAGCTTGAAGTCGATGCCTACGGCATGGCCCTTGGCGAGGTTCTGGCCGTAATAGACTACGCGTAGGTTGTTGACATTATAGGGAATGAGGTTGTCGAGCACCTTGTAGTAGGCCTCGGCAGAGAAGCGGAAGGGGCGGTCGGCCATGCGGAACTGATAGTCCATGCCGATGAGGAGGTGGATGGAGCGCTGCGACTTGATGTTCTTGTTGAGCAGGACACGGGTGTTGCCGGCGGTGGTGACGGTGTCGCGCAGTTCCTTGTAGAAGGGTGACTGGTAGTAGTAGCCGGCGGCTATGCGGAAGGTGAAATTGTCGTTTTTGGCGGGTATGAAGCCGAGGGAGAGGCGTGGCGACAGGAGGGTCTCCTTGTTCCAGCTGTTGTGGGTGAGGCGCAGGCCGTAGTTAAGGTTGAAGACTCCGGCATTGTTGTTGAAACGGAAGTTATCCTGCAGGTAGGACTCTATGCGGGTGGTGCTGACCTTAGTCTTGGCGCGGAGGTTGTAGATGAGCTGCAGTGCCTCCAAGGAGTGGGGCATGGAGTAGCCGGAGGAGTCGCGCATCTCCCATTCGGCAGAGTTTTCCTTGATGCGCTCCGACTTGAGGGTTACGCCGGCTGCTATGGTGTGCCTGCCGATGCCGGTGCGCAGCAGGAGGGCTGTGGAGGCTACGCGGGCTGTGAGGAAGTTGCGTGCGTGCTCCAGGTAGGTGCCTACGCCGAGCTGCTGCTGGGCGGTGACGTCGTCAAGCCAGTACTGGCCCTGTATGTCGTAGGTCTCCTCTTCCTTGGTGGAGTAGGTGGAGCTGAGCCACTGCAGGGAGGTCTTGGCGTTAAACTTGTGGGTGATGCCGAAGGATGCGAAGTAGGTGTTGAAGAGATCTTTCTCCTTGCCGTCGAAATAGACTTTGAACTTCTTGACGTCCTGCATGGTTCCGAAGGATGTCTCGCGGTCGGAGGGCTTGAAGGAGTAGCGGTTGTAGGACAGGTTGCCGATGAAGTCGAGGGTCCAGTGCTTGGATGGCGACCAGGAGGTGTAGTTCTGGTAGTCGATGAAGTTGGGGCTGTACTCGCCCTTGGTGTCGCCGTGACCGAGGAGAAACTTGGTGGTCTTGTAGCGCAGGCCGTTCATCATGGAGAATTTCTGATTGCCGAAGCCCACGTAGGCGTCGGCGCCCATGAGGCTGAGGCCTACGGAGCCTTCGAAGTGCTCGGGACGCTTATAGGTGATATCGAGCACTGACGACATCTTGTCACCGTAGCGGGCGGGGAAGCCTCCGGCCGAGAAGTCGATGTCGGCCACCATGTTGCTGTTGATGACGGAGAGGCCTTCCTGCTGGCCTGAGCGCACCAGCATGGGGCGGAATATCTCGACGCCGTTGAGATAGACGCAGTTTTCATCGAAGCTGCCGCCGCGTACATTGTATTGTGAGGAGAGCTCATTGTGGGTGCTGACGCCCATCTGGGTGGCTATTATCTCCTCCACGCCATTACCCGTGGTGGATGGCATCTGGCGGGTGTATTTGTTTTTGATGCGCTGCACGAGGTCGGTTTGGCGGCGCATGGCTGTGATGCCGGCTTCGCCCAGGGTGTAGGAGACGGTGGAGATCTTCATGTCGTAGCGCAGTGAGTCGGACTGCGGGGGCGCGATGAAGAATTTCTTGGTGCGGTAGCCTACGGCCATGCAGGTGATAAACAGGGAGTCGGTGCGGGTGCAGCGGAGGCTGTAGCGGCCCTCGGTGCCGCTGACGGCAAAGGCGCCCTGGCGCTCCACTATGACGGAGGCAAACTCCACGGGGTTGTCGTATTCGTCCACCACCTTGCCGTAGAGGCGTATCTTGTCCTGTGCCATGGCGCTGAGGATGGTGAGCAGCGCCAGGAGCAGTATGGGTAGTTTCTTATTCATTGAGCAGGTCGGGTCTTAGTTTGCGTGTGCGCTCTATCATCTGGTTGAGTTCCCACTCCTTAATCTTGGCCTCGTGGCCGGAGAGCAGGACGTCGGGCACGAGCCATCCCTTGTAGTCGGCGGGGCGGGTATAGACGGGGGCGGAGAGCATGTTGTCCTGGAAGCAGTCGGACAGTGCGCTCTGTTCGTCGCCGATAGCACCGGGCAGGACTCTGACAATGGCGTCGGCCATTACTGCTGCGGCCAGCTCGCCGCCGGTGAGCACATAGTCGCCGATGCTGACCTCGCGGGTGATGAGGTGCTCGCGTATGCGATGGTCGATGCCTTTATAGTGGCCGCATAGTATGATTATGTTCTCCTTCAGGGAGAGCTCATTGGCCATGGGTTGGGAAAACTGCTCGCCGTCGGGTGAGGTGTAGATTATCTCGTCGTAGTGGCGCTCGGCCTTGAGGGCGGTGATGCAGTCGTCGATGGGCTGGCACTGCATCACCATGCCGGCAAATCCGCCAAAGGGATAGTCGTCAACGCGGCGGTGCTTGTCCTTGGTATAGTCGCGAAGGTTGTGTACGTGAATCTCGGCGAGGCCTTTCTTCTGGGCCCTGCCGAGTATGGACTGGGTGGTGAACGGCTCCAGCATTTCGGGGAGCACTGTGATGATATCTATGCGCATAGCTGTAATTTATAACGCGAAAAAGCATTATTTATTATAAATAAATAGTAATTTTGCAGTGCTTACTCCTTTAATAAGATATGACAGACAAGGAACAGATACTCAGCCTGCGCAGCGAGCTGCACCGGCACAACTATAACTACTACGTGAAGAGCGCGCCCACCATCAGCGACCGCGAATTTGACGAGAAGATGCACCTGCTGATGCAGCTGGAGGAAAGGCATCCCGAGCTCTACGACCCCAACTCGCCCTCGCAGCGAGTGGGCAGCGACTTGAGCCATGAGTTTGTTCAGGTGCGCCACCGCTACCCGATGCTGTCGCTAGCCAACACGTATAACCGTGCCGACGTGCAGGCCTTTTACGACCGCGTGAGTCAGGGACTGGGCGGCCAGGCGTTTGATATTTGCTGTGAACTGAAGTTTGACGGCCTCAGCATATCGCTGATATATGAGCAGGGGCGCCTGGTGAGGGCTGTCACCCGTGGCGACGGTGAGCAGGGCGACGACGTGACCGCCAACGTGAAGACCATACGCTCCATACCGCTGATACTCAACGGCGGCAACTATCCTGACAGCTTTGAAATCCGCGGCGAGGTGCTGATGCCGTGGGTCAGCTTTGAGACCCTCAACCGGCAACGCGAGATGCAGGGTGAGCCCCTCTTTGCCAACCCGCGCAATGCTGCCAGCGGTACGCTGAAGAGCAAGAATTCCAAGGTGGTGGCCGAGCGCAGGCTGGATGCCTATTTCTACTATCTGCTCGGAACTGAGTTGCCCACCGACAGCCATTATGACAACCTGCAGACGGTGGGCAGATGGGGGTTCAAAATCTCTGATGCCATGCGTACCGTCAGGACGCTACAGGAGGTGATGGACTATATAGACTATTGGGACAAGGAGCGCAGCAACCTGCCGGTAGCCACCGACGGCATAGTGCTCAAGGTTAACTCGATAGCCCAGCAGCAGGAGCTGGGCTATACCGCCAAGACACCGCGCTGGGCTATTGCCTATAAGTTTCAGGCTGAGAGGGCGTTGACGCGACTTAATGAAGTGACATTTCAGGTGGGGCGCACCGGTGCAGTTACCCCCGTGGCCAACATGGAGCCCGTTCATCTGAGCGGCACCATTGTGCGCCGTGCCTCGCTGCACAACGAGGACTATATACGTGCCTTGGATCTCCACATTGGCGACATGGTCTATGTGGAGAAAGCTGGCGAGATAATACCCCAGGTGGTGGGAGTGGAGAGAGATGAAAGGTCAGAGGTTAGTGGTAATGGGTTAGCGACGCCAAGTCCGGACACCCGGACACTCGAGCACCCGGACACTCAATCCACGGCCGTTACCTTTCCAAAGACATGCCCCGAGTGCGGTACTCCGCTTGTGCGCTATGAGGGGGAGGCGGCTCACTACTGCCCCAACGACGCCACCTGTCCGCCGCAGATAAAGGGAAAGATTGAGCATTTCATATCGCGCGATGCAATGAATATTGACTCGCTAGGCCCTGAGACCGTGGCCGACTATTTTGAGCGCGGCCTTATCCACAATGTGGCCGACCTCTATGAGCTCACCGTGGCGGACATCACCGGCGGCAACACAAGCCGTGAGCGCTCCGCCCAGCGTGTGGTGCAGGGCATAGAGGCTAGCAAACAGGTGCCTTTTGAGCGTACCCTCTACGCCTTGGGCATCCGCTTTGTGGGCAAGGTTACGGCCAGACTCATTGCCCGCCATTTCCGTAGGCTGGACAAAATCATTGACTGCACCCTTGACGACCTGCTGGCAGTTGACGGAGTGGGTGGGGTAGTCGCTGCCTCGGTGAAGCACTACTTCAGTGAGCCTAAGAACATGGAGATAGTCAACCGTCTGCGCAGCTATGGAGTGCAGTTTGAGGTGAGCGATAAGCCGAGCGCCGCCGTCAACGGCCAGAACGCCGTGCTGGCCGGGCAGTCCATAGTAATTAGCGGCACCTTTGAGCACCATAGCCGTGAGGAGTATAAGGCGCTTATCGAGGATTGTGGCGGCAAGAACGTGAGCAGCATATCGGCAAAGACAAGTTTTGTGCTAGCCGGAGAAAACATGGGTCCGTCAAAGCAGGAGAAAGCCCTGCAGCTCGGCATACCACTCATGACCGAGAGCGAGTTTCTCAGCCTGATAGGCGACGCCGCAGGCATAGCAAGCAGCTCACCGGTTTCTTCCCCTCCAGGGGAGTCAGAAGGGGAGGCTTCCAACCTCCAGTCTCCAACCTCCAACCCTAAGGCCCCTCAACAGTTAGACCTCTTTGATTGAAATAAAGCCATGAAAAAGACATACATCCTCATACCCTTCCTGCTGCTCCTGGCGGCAGTCACGGCTACGGCAGACAAGCGCGTCTATATCCCCAAAGATCTGCGCGGTATAGACCTGAACGACAGCACCTCTCGATGGAGCTGGTGTAACTCTGTCCAGACCGAAGACCTGGTTTTCTTCTGGGAAAAACCCTTCGGCGCAGACCCTGCCAAGGCTCCCGACCTGTCTGTACCCCCGCGGAAACCAAACACCAAGGGAAGGAGTTTCCATAATATGAAGTTTGATATCAACAACTTAAAGAACAGAGTGCAGTATTTCTATGATTATTACCGTGACAGCTTGCACTTCATAAGCAGTCCTTCCCATGCCGACACCCTCAAGATGATGGTGATGATTAACTACTCGTTGGAGGGCACTGCCTATGGCGGCACCTACGACAACTACATTGGTGCCCTATGGGTATCGCCCAATCGCATACAAGACCGCCACCTCAACTGCCTTGCCCATGAGCTGGGCCACTCCTTCCAGTCGCAGATTGTGGCCGACGGGGCTGGCGAGGCGTGGGGCGGCAGCGGCTTCTTTGAGATGACATCGCAGTGGATGCTGTGGCGCGTCAACCCCAATTGGCCGACAGAGGAGAACTATCACCTCAGGGCATTCCGTCAGGCTACCCACAAGGCATTTCTCTCGCCGGAAAATATATATCGTTCACCCTATGTGATAGAATACTGGGCAGAGAAGCACGGACTGGGCCACATAGCCCAGCTCTATCGCGAGGGAAGGCGTGGTGAAGACCCCGCCATGACCTATATGCGGGTAAACGGCCTAAAGCAGCAGCAGTTTTGCGACGAGCTTTTTGACTGCTACACCCGCCTGCTCAACTTCGACTTCGCCCATGCCTACCAGGAGACACGCCCCCATGCCTGCACATTCAACACCAGGCTGGACACCCTCTCGGCCACCCGCTATCGCATACCGCCAGAACTGAGACCAGAGCCCTATGGATTTAACGCAATAAAGCTGGACAAGAGCAGCCATCCCGTCAGGCCGCAAGTAAAAATCTCGCATATCAAGACACCTAAGCGTCATAAACTGCGCTGGGCACTGATTGAGGAGTCCACCTGCTGGTACCTGCTTGTTATGAACCAGCCCCTTGTCCACAGCCGCCTGCCCCACAGGGCAGGTAAGAATGACAAAGGGCTGCCCATCATTAGTTATGAAATAGAAATCAGATAAATCAATAATAATATGAAAAGAAGCATCCTTTTTCTCTTGTTGTCAGGCTTGTTCTTTCTCAGCGGAAGTGCTGACAATGTTGCCGAAACACCAGCCAGCCTTTTGTTACCCAAGCCCCATAGCTTGGTAGAGACATCAGCATCCTTCAGCCTCAGTAGGGCAGTGCGGCTAACCGACCCTACGGAGTCTGCCTTGCTGGCCTCACTCTTTACCGTAAACGACGCGGCTTCGGCAACGGTGACAGTCAATATTGTAAGTGATTCTGACCTTGGTACCTTTGACTACACCTTGGCGGGGTTTCCCAATGAAGGCTACAAGTTGAAAGTAGAAGCCGACGCCATCACTGTCACAGCAGCCTCTAAGACGGGTGTGATACGCGCCGCCCAGACCCTGCACCAGCTGGCAGCTGCTGCCGACGGGGCCTACATTCAGGGTGTGGAGATAACAGACTGGGCGGCCTTCAAGTTGCGCGGTTTCATGCATGACGTAGGGCGTTCCTTTATCAGTTTCGACGAGTTGAAGAAAGAGATTGATCTCTTGGCCCGCTTCAAGGTTAACACCTTTCACTGGCACCTTACCGACAACCAAGGCTTCCGCTTTGAGTCGAAAGCCTACCCACAGCTCAACACTGCCGCCAACATGAGCCGCTTTGCCGGCAAATATTACACTCAGGCGCAGTGCACTGAGCTTGAGGCTTACGCTGCGGAGCGTGGTATCATTGTTATTCCGGAGATAGACATGCCTGGCCACTCCACAGCATTCACCAATGCCATGGGTTATAATATGAGCAGCACCCAGGGGAGGGCAGCTCTCAAGACATTGCTCAGTGAGCTGGTTGCTGCCTTCCCCAAAGCCCCCTATATCCACATGGGAGCTGACGAGGCTGGCACTACGGCAGAGTTTGTTAACGAGATGTCGAAGTATATCAAGGAGACCCTGGGTCGCCGTTGCATAGTGTGGAACCCCATCAGCGGTGTGACCATCAGCACTGCCAACCTACCCTACATTGATATGACTGAGATGTGGTCAACCAGTGGACGCAAGATAAGCGGCGTACCTAATATTGACTGCCGCTACAACTATGTCAATCACTTCGACGTGTTTGCTGACCTTGTAGGCATATACAAGAGTAACATATACTACGCTCAACAGGGCAGCAGTGAGATAGCCGGAGCCATTACCGCCCTATGGAATGACCGCAAGACTCCTACAGAGACCGATATAATAAGTCAGAATAACCTCTATGCCAACGCCCTGGCCACTGCTGAGCGCGGCTGGATGGGCGGTGGTAATCAGTATATAGAAACCGGTGGTACTACGCTGCCTAACAGCGGTTCTGAATTTGATGAGTTTGCCGACTGGGAACGGCGCTTCCTTTTTTTCAAGAATTTATGGCTCAGCTCTGAACCCATTCCTTATGTCAGGCAGACCAACGTGAAGTGGCGCATCACTCAGCCTTTCCCTAATGGCGGCGATGCTACGGCCAGCTTCCCACCCGAGGAGAGCACGGCAGATATACTGCCCTCTACCTTTATATATAATAACAAGACCTACTCTGCTTCCACGGCTACAGGTGCAGGCATATATCTGCGCCATACATGGGGCTCCACAGTGCCGTCCTTCTTCAGTGACCCGCAACTCAACACCACTGCCTATGCCTGGACCTATGTCTATTCGCCTACGGCCCAATCAGCCGGAGCGCTTATAGAGTTCCAAAACTACGGCCGCTCAGAAAATGATAAGGCTCCCGATGCAGGCAAATGGGACCGCAAGGGCTCGCGTGTCTGGCTCAATGGGCAGGAGGTGCTACCGCCTGCATGGACCAACACCGGCAAATCTATTAACAGCGAGGTCAATCTGACCAATGAGAACTTCGCAGCCCGTACTCCTGTCAGTGTGCAGCTTAAAGAAGGATGGAACAAGGTGTTTCTCAAACTGCCCTATGTCAGCGCTAATGGCGTGAGACTCAACAAGTGGCTCTTCACCTTTGTGCTTACCGACACCGAGGGGCGCAGTGCCCTCCCCGGTCTTGTCTATTCGCCCATACAGAGCGCTGATCCTAATGCTGATGCCATAGTGGAGCTGACCGGCACCATACGCCAGTATGTGAGCGAGGTATGCTCTGATAGTCCCGGCTATTACCCTCTCTCTGCAGCAGCCTCCCTCATGGCCCTCGTTGACGAAGTAGAGGCTTCCTTACAAACTGAACTTAGTGCAGCTGAGCGGGAGCAGCAGGTGCAAGAATTGCAGACGGCCTTTGACGCATTTAAATCCGGATTGAGCAGCCAGACTCTCACCATGCCCAAGGTCAGCACGGCAACCAGCGTCCATTACTACTCATTATGTACTCCTCTGCGAGGTACACGCTATGCTACATCTAACGGCGCTGCTGCCGAGGTGGCCGGTATCACCACACCTTCAGCTGCATCTTACTGGAAATTCATTGAGCGTGCCGATGGTACATACGACATCGTTAATGTTTCTGATGGCTCCTACCTCTCTCCGGCATCCTCCAACAATACCGTGCTCCATACTCAGGCTGCCTCACCCTCTGCGGGATGGACCCTCAAGGCTGCCGATGCTTTGGGTTACCTTATTATTACTTCTACCCTAAACAACTGCCAGATTAACCAGACCAACATGGGTAGCTCTGCCCCTTCTGGCGGTTACAAGATTTACAACTGGGGCGGGGGTACCAACACAACCGACACAGGTTGTAAATATCGTATAGAGGAGGTATCGGCAGATGATATTCCCGAGGTTTTGTCTTCTACGGCGCTCGATGAACTGTCTGATATGATAGTCAATGTGGCGGCTGAGCCGGCGGCTAATCTTGCTGTTGGCCAGTGGTATGTGATGTTTGACCGTGGTGCCAATCATGGCTACCTCTATGAGAACGCTACCTCACACACTCTCTACAATACTGCCGCTGCTCCCTCAGGTTTGGCAGTAAAGAATGCCAAATATTTGGTACGCCTGCAGAGTGCTGCCGATGGCAAATACTATCTCCAAACAGGATTCGGCAACTACTTTGGCAAGATAGAGAAGTCGGTCAACGTGCCAGTCACGGCCACCGCCAAGGAGCCCCTAACCATTGCCAAGATAAACAATACTGCCGGCCACTACTATGTGCAAGGTGCCTCGGGTATCGTGCTTGACGCCAACGACCTTACCCTCGGCGACTCCCGTGCCACCGTGGTGGGGTGGGCCAATACGCCACCTACCGCCACAGGAGGCAATAACGACTGGGCCTTTTATCCAGTCAGCCTTGATGACATGGCAGGTCTCTCATTCACAGCCGACGAAGTGACAGTCTGTCAGGCTCACCAAACAACAGGTATCGGTAATGCCAGGCAGGCTCTACTGCGTATCAAACTCACCCCTTTTGCCAAGTTCACTCCCACGGCAATCAATATCAGTCTCAGCGGGGCAGACCAGATAAGCGGGCTTAGCGTCTATACCACAACCATCGACCAGCTACACGCGCCTGGAGCTAGTTCCAATAAGCTGGCTACACTCACCGAGCTAGCCGATGGTCCGCTGACAATAACCCTCTCACCCTCAGCCCATTCCGCCAATCAGACTCTCTACTATTGGGTTACTGCAGATATCAAGGGTGATGCTCAGGAATGGGCTGCGGTGGATGCAGCTGTTACTTCCATAGATTATAAGGCGGGAGCAGACCTTAACAGCTGCGACCTCTCGGCCAAAGGCAACCCCGATGGCCAGATGCGACTCTTCAAGCGACAGCAGTTTCTTTGGACAGCCTCGCAGAGCCAGGCTAAGTATTATCGCATTCCCACTATACTCAGTACTCTCGACGGAGGACTAGTGGCCTTTGCCGACGATCGCTACGACAATACCCAGGACCTCGGCAAGGTGGCCAGCGGAGCCGCAGGCCCACACAAGGTTGACGTTGTGATGCGGAAGAGCCTTGATGACGGCGCAACATGGGATGAGCCTATAGTAGTAGCTGCCGGTGACGGCACCTCAGAGGCAGCCTGCGGCTATGGCGACCCAGCCGTAGTGCGCACACCGGGCGGTAAGCTCATCTGCCTAATGGCAGCAGGCTCCAAGTCCTTTCCATCCGGCATGCTCCACATGGGCTATTCCGAGAGTCTTGACAACGGTGCCACATGGTCGGCACCAAGAGACATCTATCCCTCAGTCAACAAGAGTGGCCTTGCCATCACCTCGGCCTTTACCTCGGCGGGTAAGGGTGTGACCTTTGCAGATGGGCGGGTGGCATTTGCAATGAATGCTACCGTCAGCGGCACCACCAATGAATACATAATCTATTCCGATGACGAAGGAGCCACATGGACTATTGGCCCCAACAAGGCATGTGCTTCTGCAGACGAGTCAAAACTTGAGATAATGAACGATAGCAGCTTACTGCTCTCTGTGCGCCAAGGCGGTTGGAACGGTATAGCCAACCGGGCCTATGCCCGCACCACCGGATCGGCCCTCGGCAATGGCATCCTCAGCTGGGGAGCCAAGGGCTATTGGACCGACCTCAATGCTAACGGCTGCAATGCCGATATCTTATACTACAGCCGCTCCACTCAGGGCGAACGCGATCTGCTGCTCCATACCGTTGTGAAGAACTTCCAGACCTATCGCCGCGACTTGCGTCTCTACATGAGCTTTGACGAGGGCAAGACATGGGAGGAGGCTTTCCAGCTACAGCCAGGCTTCGCTGCCTACAGCTCCATGCAGCGGCTTGCCAACGGCGACCTTGCTATCATATATGAGGATGGCTCTCTCGGCAATCAGGACAAGATGGACTGCTATGCCATCAATTATGTTGTGCTCAGCCAAGAACTCATAGCATCTCGCGCACAACAACTGCATCCCGAAGACCCCGACGGAGTATCTGGGCTTGGCAGAGACGCTGATAATCAGGCAGAGACCCTGACATATTACGACCTTTTCGGCCGTAACATAGCTTCTCCGCAGAAAGGCCAAATCTATATCAGGGGAGGAAAGGTGGTTCTTTTCTGAGAATTATGTCTGCAAGCTATTCTATAAGTGGGGTCTTATAGCCAAGCCCCGGCGGAGTGTTCTCCGCCGGGGCATTTTTTTTGGGTAATATTCAATAGTCATGAGTAACGGCTTAACTCCTAACTCCTAATTCCTAACTCCTAACTCATGACTAACTCCTAACTCCTCACTCCTAACTCCTAACTCCTAACTCCTAATATAGATGTTGGTACAGATTACTCATAATGCAACCAATTCTGACTGCGTTAGTTGTATGTTTATTGCATAGCAGCGTTGATTAGAATAGACATAAGAATTTTATTCCGAGTCTTTTGCGTGATCATTGCCTAAGTTTAATCTAATCCCCTTGAAAAAAGTTTTAACTCCGTGGAAAAATAAACTAACTCCGTGGAAA
>CADAJV010000003.1:0-54339 GCA_902788275.1 uncultured Bacteroidales bacterium
GACTCCCCCTCTAAGATAGAGGGGGTGGCCCATAGGGCCGGGGGCGTATGATAACAACGTATGCTTTTTTAATTGCAAGAAAGTAAGCTCTAATATACTTTAACATTCGGAAGGTCACATATATAAAGGCTTCTATGAGGTTTATAGATTTTTCCCCGGACACCAATAAAAAAATATGTCGATTATGCTGCGATAAAACGGCATAATCTCTGGAAAAAATACCACGGGAAGTTTTTATGTTGCCCGTAAATCATACCCACGGTGTGAGTAGCAGGTGCCAGAACCAGGCTGCGCGACGTCGCGAGCGTGGAAAGGCCTTCCATTTTTCAGGTGTGAGGAGGAAGCTGTGATTGTTGCGGTCGCGAATGAAAATCTGCTCAAGCTGGGCGGTGGAGTGGGGGTCAAGGATTAGTGCGTTGACTTCATAGTCGCAGCGCAGGGAGCGCTGGTCGAGGTTAGCGCTGCCGGCATAGCACCACTGGCCGTCAACCATCATGATTTTAGAGTGGTGGAAACCGCCGGTATAATAATAGACCTTGGCGCCTGCCTTCATGAGGCGGTGAGCCTGATAGTCAACTATGCGTGGTGTGATGGGGATGTCGCTCTTGTCGCTGACCATGATTTGTACGTCCACGCCGCGCATGACGGCTCGCTTGATGGCCCGCACGATGGAGTGGTTGAGTGTGAAATAGGGGTTGATGAGCAGTATGCGCTGCTGTGCATGGTCGAAGCAATGGATGAAGGTGCGACGAATGATTTTGGGTGATGTGCGGGGCTCCCGATTGATGACGGCTATGTGTTTTTTGCCTGCTGTAGGTGTTTGGTCCTGAGCGAGATGCGGCAGTTTGTTCTCTGGAAGGGAGAGCCCGGGATACAGGTGGGGACCGCTGATGTCTTGACCGGTGGTCAAGCGCCAGGCACGGAGGAAAATCTTCTGGTATTCACCTACGGCATCTCCCTCGATGCGATAGTGGAGGTCGTGCCATCCGCCAAACTCGGGCTTGCCGTTGAGATAGTAGTCGGCCACGTTCATGCCGCCGCTGTATGCTGTCTTGCCATCGATGACTACTATCTTGCGGTGGTCGCGGGGGATGATATGATTGACCCACGGGAACTTGATAGGATCAAACTCATAGATCTCTATGCCTGTCTGCCGTATCTCCTGAAGTCTTTTAGGGCGTATGGGCTGGTTGTTGCTGCTGTTGCCGAAGGCGTCGTAGAGCAGGCGTACCTTAACGCCCTGCCTAACCTTGACGGCAAGGCTGTCGAAGAGAGTGTTGGCTATGGAGTCGTCGCGGAAATTGAAGTATTCCATGTGAATGGTCTGTCGGGCCTCGTGAACAGCCTGAAAAAGGTCGCGAAACTTATCCTTGCCACTGCTGAAGAATACTACACTATTGTTGGAGGTGAAGACGGCTCCTTCCTGCTCTACAGCGGTGCGCAGCGACTGGGTGGCGCTGGATGCAGGCTGTTGGCCATAAAGTATGGCGTATTGAGCACAGAGGACTATGAAAAGGAGGAAGGAGCGCATATGGGGAATTATATTACGGTGCTGAATGAATCGACGACGCCAAGGAGGTGCTTTTGTTCATCGGCTACTAGTACACAGTGAATCTTGTTGCGGTTGAGGATGCTGTCTATCTCGGCTATCTTCATGGTTGGCGGCACGGTCTTGGGATCAGGGGTCATGACGTCGCTGACCTTAAGGGTGAAGAAATTGGACTGGGAATGCTGCATGGCGCGGCGTATATCGCCGTCGGTGATGATGCCGCATATCTGTTTGTTTTCAATGGCTATGCATATGCCCAGGCGTCCCTGGCTGACGATGGTGACGGCCTCGGGCAATGGCGTGGCGGGGGTGACGATGGGGAGGTCCTGGGTGTGCATGACGTCGCTGGCCTTGGTGAGGAGGCGCTTGCCGAGCATGCCTCCGGGGTGGAACTGTGCGAAGTCCATCTCGCGGAAACCGCGGGCCTTGACCAAACAACAGGCTATGGCGTCGCCCATGGCCAGGGTGGCTGTAGTGGATGAGGTGGGGGCGAGGTTTAGGGGGTCGGCCTCATGTTCTACGGCTATATTGAGGTGAGCATAGGAATTTTTGGCAAGCAATGAGTCGGGATTGCCGCTCATGCCAATTATGGAAATGTTGCGCTCGTTAAGCGAAGGAACAAGTCGTAGGAGCTCATCGGTATAGCCTGAATTGCTGATGGCTATGACTACGTCACCCTCCATGATTACACCGAGGTCGCCATGGTAGAGGTCTAGGGGGTTGACATAGAAACTGGGGGTGCCGGTGCTGCTGAGGGTAGCTGCTATTTTGGCACCGATATGACCGCTTTTGCCTACGCCGGTAATTATGACCTTACCTTTGCAGGAGAGGATGAGATTGATAGCCTTGTCGAAATCTTCGTTGAGCTTGGGGATGAGATCAAGCAAGGCTTGAGCCTCATCCTTGAAACATTGTATTGCGGTTGAGTTCCACATTATTGTTTAAGGTTTGAGGTTTGAAAGTTACTGCCAAGTCTGGGGGCACAACATATAGGAATTTATGACAATAAGCTCTTAACAACGCTCTCGAACTGAGCGAGTGGCAGCATGTTAGTGCCATCGCTGAGTGCAACGGAGGGATTGGGGTGAATCTCGAAGAAGTAGCCGGTGGCTCCAAAAGCCTTGGCTGCCAATGCCATGGCAGGAATGAACTGGCGGTCGCCACCGGTGAAGCCGTTACCGGCGCCGGGACGCTGCACGGAGTGAGTGCAGTCCATGATGACGGTGGGGGTGAAGCGAAGCATCTCGGGAATGTTACGGAAGTCCACAACTAGGTTGTTGTAGCCAAAACAGTTGCCGCGCTCGGTAAGCCATACCTCGGTGGCTCCACTCTGGAGCGCTTTCTCTACCGGGTAGCGCATGTCCTGCCCACTGAGGAACTGGGCTTTCTTGATATTGATGACTTTGCCCGTCTTGGCGGCTGCCACCAGCAGATCGGTCTGACGACAAAGGAAGGCGGGTATCTGCAACACATCGGCCACCTGACTGACTGGTGCTGCCTGGTAGGTCTCATGGATGTCGGTGAGTATTTTGAGGCCGTGCCTGGCTTTGACATCGGCCAGCATCTGCAGGCCTTTTTCGAGTCCAGGGCCGCGATAGGATTTTAATGAGGTGCGGTTGGCTTTGTCGAAAGAAGCCTTGAAGATAATGTCGAGCCCATACAATTTGTTGAGTCGAACGAGCTCGGTTGCTACGGTGTCGAGCAACTCTGGGTTTTCTATTACACAGGGACCTGCTATCAATTTCATGTTTGTGGGTTTTGTGGGTTGTGGGGTGCGAAAGTCGTAGGTTTCGTCTGTGGTAGCCAAAAAGGCTATGCTCCTTTTTCTGCTATTCGCTATATAGTTTCTGTCTCTGCTCTTGGATGCGTGCATCGGCCATGTAGTCCTCATAGTTGGACAGCTTGTCGATGATGCCGTTGGGAGTGAGCTCTATTACGCGGTCGGCCAGCGAGTTGATGAATTCGTGGTCGTGGCTGGCGAAGAGCAGGTTGCCCTTGTATAGCTTGAGGTTGTTGTTGAAGGCCTGAATGGATTCCAGGTCCAGGTGGTTGGTCGGGGTATCGAGGATAAGACAATTGGCATTCTTGAGCTGCATGCGCACTATCATCAGTCGCATACGCTCACCGCCGCTAAGCACATTGACTTTCTTCAGAATATCCTCGCCGCTGAACAGCATGCGGCCAAGGAATGCTTTGAAATAGACGTCGTTGCCTTCGCCAAACTGACTGAGCCACTCCAGCATGTTCATGGAGGAGTTGAAGAAGTTGGTGTTGTCGAGCGGTAGGTATGCGGTGGTGATGGTTACTCCCCACTTGTATTCGCCTTCAGCGGGCTGGGTATTGCCGTTGATTATCTCAAAGAGGGCTGTCATGGCCCTGGAGTCGTGGCTGATGAAGACTACTTTTTGTCCCTTCTCTACGGTGAAGTTGAGGTCGCGGAAGAGCACGGTGCCGTCATCGGCAACGGCCTTAAGGTTCTTGACCTCCAGTATCTGATTGCCTGGGTCACGGTCCATCTGAAAAATGATGCCTGGGTATTTGCGCGTGGAGGGACGTATCTCCTCGATGCTGAGTTTTTCCAGCATCTTCTTGCGACTGGTGGTCTGCTTGGACTTGGCCACGTTGGCTGAGAAACGACGTATGAACTCCTCCAGTTCCTTGCGTTTTTCCTCAAGGCGTTGACGTTGGTTCTGCATCAGGCGCAGAGCCAGCTGGGAACTTTGATACCAGAAACTGTAGTTGCCGGCAAAGAGGGTTATCTTGCCATAGTCAACATCTACGGTGTGGGTGGATACAGCATCAAGGAAGTGACGGTCGTGGCTTACCACGAGTACGGTGTGCTCATAGTTGCCGAGATAGTTCTCCAGCCACTCTACAGTCTCAAGGTCAAGGTCATTGGTGGGCTCATCGAGCAATAGGTTGTCGGGCTCGCCAAATAGTGCCTGAGCCAACAGGACGCGCACCTTCTCCTTTCCCTCTAGCTCGGACATCTTGGTGGAGTGTTTCTTGACGGGTATACCGAGTTGTTCCAGCAGAGCACCGGCATTGCTCTCGGAGTCATAGCCGCCCATGTTGGCAAATTTCTCCTCCAACTCGGCGGCACGGATGCCGTCTTCGTCGGTGAAATCCTCCTTGGCATAGAGGGCGTTGCGCTGGTTGTTGAGGTCCCAAAGCTCGCGGTACCCCATCAGTACTGTGTCGAGCACTGAATATTCGTCATACTTGAAGTGGTCTTGGCAGAGCACTGACATACGTTCGCCAGCACCAATCTCGATGGTGCCCTTGCTGGCCTCAAGCTCACCGCTGATGGCGCGAAGGAGGGTACTCTTGCCTGCTCCGTTGGCTCCTATGATACCGTAGATGTTTCCGTTGGTAAACTTCAGGTTTACATCCTTGTACAGAATCTGGTGGCCAAACTGGATGGCCAGGTCATTAACAGTAATCATTGTTTGTGCTGTCTATGTTCAGGCCGCGAAGTTACGAAAAAAATCCAACATATAGCATCTGCTGACTCTTTATATATTATATGATGCTCCAGATGTGAAGTTTTTGGGGCTAAAATTGTTGCTGTTTGGAGATTTGTCTGTAATTTTGCGTTAAGAGAATTGTTTTCCTATGAAGATTATTGTTACGGAAAGTGTTGACGGGTACAATAAAAGCGGGCTCGATACGTTAAATATAATGCAGGCATGTCCGCGTATATGGATGAAGGCTGATTCGGCGCTGCTGACCCACGGCAAACCGATGTTTAAGCCTGATTTCACTCACGAGATGAGTGCTGCGCCCTATGTGGCTCTACGTATCAGCAGGATGGGCAAGAGCATCCCTGCACGCTTTGCCTTCCGCTACTATGATGCCGTGGGTGTGGCTATTGACTTTACGGCCGAGGATGTGCTGCGCCGGCTTAGCCAAGAGGGTGGGCCATGGGACGCGGCCAAAAGTTTTGACGGCTCGATATGCATTGGTGATTGGCTGGATTTGGACAAGATGTCTGATTCCCTATTGTCTGATGTTTCAGTCTTTATGCTTGTTGACGGCAGGGAGAAAAGTCATGTCTCTGTTGCTAACCTTAAGGTTGAGGCCGGAGTGGTAATTGAGCGGGTAAGCCGCTTCTTTACCTTACGCCAAGGCGACATTCTGCTGATGGGACATCCCGACAAGAAACCTTTGATAGATGTTGACAACCACATTGAGGGTGTACTTTGCAGATACAAACTAACTGAGTTTAACGTAAAATGACTTTCGGACTATCGAACTACAAAAGATATGTATGGTCAAATGATATACAATAAAGCCAAGTTTTTTTGCTCCGCTATTGTTATGATGGCATGTGCAAGTGTTGCCAGTGCTCAGGGCAGCAGTCATGACGATGCTAATGATAATGTATTTACCCACATTGACTGGAGCAACGTGTCATTGAGTGGCGACCTGCCCGAGTTTTGCAAAACCATTGAGATGGGCGCCGACTATTCGCGTCAGGGATACGATGTATGTATAGATTACCCCGAGTTTGCCGAGCTGAGCAAGGCTGAGAGTAAACTGCTGTGTGAGAGCAAGGCTGAGATAGGGGATGAAATCAAGGTTGAAACATTTCTCGGAGTGAGTCGCAAGGATGGTTTGCTGGATGTGAAGTTTGTGCCTATTGTAAGGCGTGAAGGCAAATTTCTTAAGTTGCTTAGCTGCAAGCTTACCATTACGGCTAAGACGGATGCCGCCAAGTCGGGGGCATTCTATCCTGCATCTGACGATGACGCCGCCGAGGATAATGGCCGATATAGAGCCCACTCTGTGCTAGCTTCCGGCAAATGGGTAAAGATTCGCGTCAGTGAAGAGGGTATCTATCAGCTTACTCCCGCTTTTCTTTCCAGCCTGGGATTCAGCGATGTTAACCGTGTGAAGCTATATGGATATGGCGGCAGGGTGCAGAACGAGGTGATAAGTTACGGTTCCTATATTTCCAGCGACTATGACGATTTGGAAGAGGTGCCTCTTTATCGTCGCAGTGACGCGTTGCTTTTCTTTGCCGAAGGAACGGTGAGGTGGGGCAACTGGACGCTTGCCAACTCATTAGACGAGACAAGCGCATGCACCGCCGCTCATTCAAATAACACTTACTCCAAATATTCCTACTACTTTCTTACCGAGGGCGACAACCCTCTGACCATGCCTACACTCAGTGCTCCGGCATCCACTAGCCAGACTATAACCACTTATCCTGAGCATGTCATAATCGACAAGGATGAATTCTCATGGTACACAGGTGGTCGTACTTTCTATGAAGACTATAATTTCGCTAACGGCAATGACCGTACGCTGCTCATCAACACTCCTGACGCTGACAACGACTACACATCGGCAATGACAGTGGCCATCTCGGCATCATCTACCAAGATAACGACTGCCCAGCATTTCTTTAACTCCAAGAGCATCGGCAGCATAGTGATGGGGGCATTGACTAACGAATTTGACAAGGCCACTAACGGTCACCGCGACTTTACCCTCAACAACCTGACTGACGCAAACTCGCTGAGGATTACTACCACTGCCGGACAGCCTGCACGCCTTGATTATGTCAAAATATGCTATCGACGCAAACTAAAGATGATTAACAATTTCTTGGTGTTCAGTCACTATAGCACCAAGCCCTCTGCCATGCGCCTTGAGGGTGCAACTGCCAATACGCAGGTTTGGCGCATAGGCTACCCTGGCAACCCCATAGCCCATGTTGATGCTACGCTGGACGGCAACACGCTGCAGTTTGACGTAGAGAATCCCACTTTGCGCTATATTGCGGTTAATGTAAATGCGACTTATCCCACACCGGAACATGTGGGCACCATAGCCAACCAGGACTTACATGCCGACTCTGTGGCCGATATGGTTATCATTATTCCTGAAAGTGGCAAGCTCAGGGAACAGGCAGAACGCCTGGCAGACTTCCATCGCAATCACGACTCGCTACGTGTCAAGGTGGTAAGGGCCGATGTGTTGTATAATGAGTTTTCCTCAGGCACACCTGACGGTGGAGCATACCGTCGATATCTTAAAATGCTCTATGACCGCAACACGGGTAATGACCTGCCTAAATATCTGCTTCTCTTCGGTAGGTCGCTATGGGATAACCGCTGCCTAACTGAAGCATGTCGTCGCCTTGATCCACGCGACTATCTGCTCTGCTATGAAAGTGAGGCTTCTGCCAGTGAGGTTACCTGCTATGTCTGCGACGATTTTTTTGGAATGCTGGATGATGGTGAGGGTGGCAATATCCGCTACGACAAGATGGATATCGGTATTGGTCGCCTACCGGTCAAGACTGCTGATAAAGCAAAGATCTTAGTTGACAAGATTATTAAATATGTAGAGAATAAGACTATAGGTAGCTGGAAAAATACTGTATGCTTCCTGGCCGACGACGGTGACAGACAGAAACACATGATTGGCGCTGAAAGTGTGGCTCAAAATGTAGAGTCACGTCATCCCAACCTCAAGGTTGACCGTATTTACTGGGACACTTATACCCGTGTGGCAACCGCTACTGGCTTTACTTATCCGCAAGTAACCGCTGATATCAACAAGGCCGTCAGCAAAGGAGCTATTCTCATGGACTACACTGGTCATGGTGCGCCTTACTGCATCTCAAAGGAGTTGGTACTCAAGACTGC
Source organism: uncultured Bacteroidales bacterium (assembly GCA_902788275.1). Lineage (GTDB taxonomy): Bacteria > Bacteroidota > Bacteroidia > Bacteroidales > Bacteroidaceae > UBA6382. Next base: position 8,212 of record CADAJV010000003.1, read on the forward strand.
CAATTTCAAAGCATTCTCCAGTGCCAAAGTGCCCATGTGGGTTGTAGCTTCGTGTGAGATTACTCCTTATGACCGTGAGGAGGAAAATATCGGTGTGGAGAGTATGGTCAATCCTAATGGTGCCGCCATAGCTTTCATGAGTTCGGCCCGCGCTGTGTATAGCACACAGAACAGTTATATCAACAATTATTATGTTGACTATGTCTTTAGCCGTACCAATGGTAAGCGCAACACCATTGGTGATGCCATGCGCCTAACTAAGGTAAACCTTGTCAGTTCTATAGACGGCGAGGTTATCAGCGCCCGTGATTACAGCGAGAACAAGCTCAAATATGCCCTCATGGGTGACCCGGCTATTACCTTGTCTATACCTACCCAGACGGCAGTGCTTGACAGTATCAATGGCGTTGCTCTCAGCAGTGGCCGGATGCCCAACCTTTCCGCGGGCAGTAAAGCGCGTTTTTCAGGTCATATTGAGGACGAGGATGGCAACCGACTTCCCTCGTTCAATGGCCAAGTGTCTATCACCCTGTATGACAGCCAGGATACAGTTACCTGTAAGAACAATACTAACGAGGACGTGGATCCACTTACCTATTACTCCTACGATCATCTCCTTTTTGAGAGCAATGATTCTGTAAGTGATGGTCAATTTAGTGTGGTGATGCCCATTCCTCTTGACATCAAATACAGTAACGGCGAAGGCATGGTAAAACTTTATGCTGCCACCACCGACCATACTCTGGAAGCTAATGGCACAGACAAGCGTTTCACGATAGGCGGCACCAGTCCCAATTATACCGCCAGCACACAAGGGCCTAAGATATATGTCTATCTCAATAATCCCGAGTTTCAGAATGGACAGACAGTCAATGACACGCCCTATTTCTATGCCAACCTATCTGATTCCGATGGAATCAATATTACTGGTAATGGGGTAGGGCATGACCTGGAACTCATTATTGACGGTAAGGAGAGTACGTCTTATGTTCTTAACCCCTACTACGAGAATGACTTTGGCAGTTATACTTCCGGCAAGGTCTCCTTTATGATTCCCACGCTTGAAGATGGCGAGCATAGACTGATGTTCCGAGCATGGGATGTCAAGAACAACTCTTCTTCCGCAGTTCTTGACTTTGTGGTGGATGCTAGCATTAGGCCACAGCTTAATACAGTCTATCTTAGTGACAATCCTGCCTCCACCAGCACTACGTTCATCATCTACTATGACAGGCCCAATAGCGAAACAACCTTTACCATTGATGTTTACAATCTCTATGGTCAGCACGTATGGAGCCACACAGAGAAGGCCATCACATCGGGCGGATATCATACCATTCCTTGGGACCTTACCTCAAACAATGGTGTGGCTTTGCAGGGCGGACTTTACATCTATAAGGTTGCCATCAGTTGCAACGACAGCAAACAAAGCACAAAAAAACAGAAATTAATAATCCACAGACAATAATCCACGACATTTTGAGTTTATATTCATTGAGCACTATTTTGGAATAACACACAAGACTTCTTGAACTCTAAAGAATATGAAGAAAATAACGAGTGCGCTCATTGCGCTAATCCTATCAGCCACTACATCACTGGCCGAAGATATCAAGGAAAAGTTTAATCCTGTGCAGACTGCTGTTGTGTCGCAGAGCATTGCTCCAGATGCCCGTGCCGGCGGTATGGGTGATGTGGGTGCTGCCACCGAGGCCGACATTAACTCTCAGGCATGGAATGCTGCAAAATATCCCTTTGCGATATCCAAGGGTGGCATCTCTCTTAACTATACTCCATGGTTGCGCCAGATTGTCAATGATATTGACCTCGCCTATTTGGCAGGCTACTATCGTCTGGGTGACTATCAAGCTGTATCTGCTTCGTTGCGTTATTTCTCTCTTGGCGACGTGATGGTTAACGGTATGGAAAATACTACTATCAAGCCATATGAGTTCGCTGTTGATGCCGCCTATAGCCGCATGCTGAGCGAAAAGTTCTCTGCTGCCGTAACCTTCCGTTATATCTACTCCGACCTTTCCGGCAAGAGTGATGACAGCTCTAAGCCCGGTTCTGCTTTTGCCGCTGACCTTGCTGCCTACTATAATACATATTTAAATATGGGCAGCCGCGAGTGCCAGCTAAGTATTGGTGGCGGCATCTACAACCTCGGCAGTAAGATAAACTATGGTGATGACTATTCCTACTTCATTCCTACAACCCTGCGTATCGGTTTCAACTACACCATTCCCATCAACGAGTATAACCGTTTCTCCATAGCTGCAGACGCTAATAAATTGCTAGTACCCACTTATCCTACCGATGCTCAGTGCGCCAAGAAACTTGGCTATGACACAACAGACGGCATGGACCATACCGCGGAGTACCAGCAGTATCGTGAGGAGCATTACTATAACATTTCCTCTATATCAGGTATATTCAAGAGTTTTAACGATGCTCCTAACGGATTCTCTGAGGAATTGGAAGAGATACAGTGGTCAGTAGGTGCCGAGTATGTATATAACGACAAGTTTGCCCTTCGTGCCGGTTATCATCACGAGGCTGACACCAAAGGTGGTCGTAAGTATTTCACCGTCGGTGCGGGTTTCAAGATGAATGTATTTTCTATCGATGCCGGCTATGTAATATCGACCGCCGCAGCCAATCCTCTTGACCAGACTCTACGCGTTTCCCTAGGTTTCGATATGGACGGCCTTAAAGACCTTTTCAATCGCGGACGCAGACGGTAGCTATTAATCAACCCAGAAACTAAAAAATAAATGCGCGTAGGATTAGGATATGATGTTCATCGCATTGTGGCCGACCGAGAGCTTTGGCTCGGCGGCGTTAAGTTTGACTCAGACTTCGGTCTGCTGGGCCATAGTGATGCCGACGTACTAATCCATGCCATCTGTGATGCCTTGCTTGGGGCAGCCTGTCTGCGTGACATAGGCTATCATTTCCCCGACACCGACCCACGTTACAAAGGTATTGACAGCAAGCATCTTCTTGCCGAGGTGGTCAGCCTACTCAGCCATAACGGTTATGTCATAGGTAATATTGACGTTACGGTTTGCTGCGAGCGTCCTAAAATTAATCCACGTATCCCAGAGATGCAGGCCTGCCTTGCCGAGGTAATGCAAGTGCCTGTTAACTGCGTGTCCATTAAGGCAACGACAACAGAACGTCTTGGCTTTACTGGTCGCGAAGAAGGAATCTCTGCCTACGCCATAGCATTGATAAACAAAAACTGTTAAGCAATAATCTCTAACCCTATAAACTTTAACTTTACTATGAAAAAGTATTTAGCTGAAATGGTGGGCACATTTGTTCTGACCCTCCTTGGCTGCGGTGCTGCCGTAAGCCTAAACTGCGGTGTTGACACTGCATCTGTTGTTGGTACGGCCATGGCATTTGGTCTTGCTGTAGTTGCAATGGCTTATACTATTGGTGGCGTAAGCGGTTGCCACATCAATCCCGCCATTACCATTGGTTGCCTTCTCTCCAAGCGCATCAGTGCCAAGGATGCTGCAGGCTACATCGTGTTCCAGGTAATCGGTGCCATCATCGCCGCTGCCGTACTCTATGCCATCACCAGCGTCACTACCACCGAGTTTGGCGGCACCCTCACAGGAGCCAACAGCTGCGCAGGTGCAGGCAGTCAACTGGCAGGCTTCATCGTTGAGGCTGTGCTAACCTTCATCTTCGTGCTCGTAGTACTTGGCACCACTGATGCAAAGAAGGGCGCTGGCCAGTTTGCCGGCCTTGCCATCGGTCTCAGCCTCGTGTTGATCCACCTTGTGGGCATCCACTACACCGGCACTTCTGTTAACCCTGCTCGCTCCATCGGTCCCGCAATCTTTGAGGGTGGCCAGGCAATGACCGATCTCTGGGTGTTCATCGTAGCTCCCATCGTTGGCGCAATCGTTGCTGCCATTGTTTGGTGCATCATCGGAACCTGCTGCTGCAAGGACCAGTGCGAGAAGTAGTAATTAACCTCTAATAGTCAATTACATTATGAATCTGAAAGGCACAAAGACCGAACAGAACTTGATGGCAGCTTTCGCCGGCGAGTCACAGGCCCGCAACAAGTATAGCTACTACGCCTCCAAGGCAAAGAAGGATGGCTACGTACAGATAGCCAATATCTTTGAGGAGACCGCTGCTAACGAGAAAGAGCACGCCAAGTTGTGGTTTAAGTACCTCCACGGAGGTGCAGTACCTTCCACTGAAGAAAATCTCAAAGATGCCGCTGACGGCGAGAATTATGAGTGGACTGACATGTATGCTCAGTTTGCTAAAGAAGCTCGTGAGGAAGGTTTCGAAGAGATAGCCACTAAGTTTGAGCTTGTTGGCGCTATAGAGAAGCACCATGAGGAGCGCTATCGCAAGTTGCTTGACAATCTGCAAAAGAAAGTAGTCTTTACCAAGGATGGCGATTGCATCTGGCAGTGTGCTAACTGCGGTCATATTTGCGTAGGCAAGCAGGCTCCTGAGGTTTGCCCCGCATGTGCTCATCCGCAGAGCTATTTCCAGCTCCTGGCACAAAACTACTAGGAGATTACCCTTACACAAAAATCAACGCAGCCGTATTCCCACAAGGGAGTGCGGCTGCGTCTCTTTTTAGGCAATGATATAGATGTTGGCACAGATGATACCTCAAAGTCTTTCTTCCGTTTTTTGCTTCTTCTTTTCCACAAGACAAGAAAAACGGAGGCGAAAACGACCGCCAAGCGCTAATAATTCGTAATAATTGTTAACGAATGTTTAAAAACGGGCAAAAAGGGGGTGTTTTTGCTCTTTGTAAAAATTCTTCATCGTATTAACAAGTATGAACCAAAACAAACTAATATGGAAAAGATGAAGAAAAAAGTTGCCGTTGTTGGCACGAGAGCACCGAAAATGAGTTATTCACAATGGGAAAAGCTGCTACTCGCAGAAATCTCGCCCGAAGAAATTTCCCTCATCGTTTCGGGTGGCGCCCAGGGCATTGACACCTACGCGAAACTTTTCGCCGGTCGCCACCACATCCCCCTGATGGAGTTCGCTCCTGATTACGCTCGCTACGGGAAACATGCTCCCCTCCGCCGGAACACCCAGATTGTCAAAGAAGCCTCACTCGTCATCGCCTTCCCCTCTGCCGACTCGCGCGGCACCCTGCACAGCATCGCAGAGGCAAAACGCATGAACAAGTCCCTGAAAGTTGTGAGGATTTAACACTCCTCACAACTAAAAACAATTGCCAATTAAACCTTGAGAAAAAAACAACCACGAATTACAGAAACTAAAAGAATTATTTGTATTTTTGCAGAGGAAAAAACGGAAATAAAAAACAATGTTATGAGAACAAAAGAAGAGATATCCATTATCACAGGTAGGATTTTGGACAAGATTAAGGACTATTTCAAAGATGGCGGTTTCGTTCTTCTCGGGCACGTCTTGGTCCTCGTGCAGGATAAGCAACTTGTGCGCGAAGTGAGACTGGCGGCAGCAAAAAGATTTGGTGACGAATGGCTCAAAATGGATGCTTTCACCCCGCGCTCGTTCTGCTTAAGACTTTTGAGATGCAATTACAAGCGCTATAATACCCGGTTTTATGAACATAAGAGAGAAATAGAAGACGGAGCCGAATTTGAGCCTGGCACAGATGAAGACTACGGCTATCCCTTGTATGGTGATTTCCGCGTTTTGGAGATGGGTGACAATGATTATAACTCCTGGACAACCTTTGGTGTCTATGAAGACTACATTGTCAATGATGCCTGCAACATGTTTGATGATTTCACAGACCTCTACTACCAATATCAAGCTGTAATAGACCAAGAGGGTAATCTGTATGACCCCATAAATGAAGGACTCGACGAGATTCTTCGAAATATCGACAATAAGTATAAAGAGAAAAACATATAAATAATAACAAAAAGAAAGGACACATTGGAAAGTTTATTAGAAGCCCTAAAAAAAGGCCAACCCGTTAACAAAAAGGGGTATTTTAATTTATATACAGACAACATCTTTGGAAGAGAAATGAATCCCCTCTTTCAAAAAATGTTTATAGAGGGTTCGGGTGACGAGTTAGGAATAAAGGCTCGCGCTGTCCACTCTTCATCCATGCTTTCGTACAACTTTTTCCATTGGATAGACGAAAACCATCCTTTTTTCTGGGATAAAATAGACGAAAGCCATCCCTCTTCTCGAGAAAGAATTGAATACAACCAGGTTCTTTTTGAAGTTAAAATGAAAACCATTAAAGGCAGTCCTGCGCCCGCCAATATGGATGTTGTGTTAATTGGAAAAGATAAAAATCACATCTTATTTATTGAATCAAAATTCACAGAATATACGAATGCGAGAAAATTTGAACTTTCTAAAAGCTACAAAGACCTTGAAAAATGGTACTACAAAGAAGCAAAATGGACAGATATTGTTAATTATACACCTGAGGAAAAAGCTAAATATAAAGAAGGCATTAAGCAATTAATCACTCACCTATTTGGAATACATTCCTTATTTGCAGAAGATTCTAAAGCACGATGTGAAGCATTAAAAGACATCGACATTGATCCTGCTAAGATTGAATTTCTTTCTCTAATTTTTGAGCCAGACACAAAAGATTTTGAAAAAGAACACGAAGACTTCGATAATTACAAACAACTAGTCGAAAACTTTAGAAAAGAAATAAGTAATAAGGGTTTGAAAGTAACTCCCAAATTGGTATCATATTCCGAGTTGTGGAACGACCTCATAACGCAAAAACTTCCTACAGGATTGAAAGAATTCTTATGGGAACGATATATGCAATTCGCACAAGAAGCTAAAGATACCATAAAACTCTACAAAACTAAAGAAAGACAATAAATGCAAGAACTGAAGAATTGAAGTTCTTCTTCCATTTTTCAATCTTTTGACGGTTGACAAACAACTGTAGCATGCAATCGCAGAGCCCAGACCCCCCCGGCTGGGCTCTGCTTATGTCTATTGCTTTCAAGAAAGTAGTGTTCAAGAAACTACGAATCTCACGAATTATACGAATAATCTGTGAAATCTGTGTGAGATAAGAAGACTACGAATTTTACGAAAAACCTGCGTAATCTGCCCTCATCTGCGTAATCTGCGTGCCGCGAGCGGCTATTTTACGATTGGACAATTTACGCCAACAATTGATAGGCAACAGATTTAACTTTCTTCCCTGATTTCCATTGACGGAGGACATTCATACATTACCCTGGCATGATTAGTGCGAATGAGTTGACTCTCCAGGCAATTACCTGAGACACGATCGATAGTGTCACGATATACCTGTCCGTTACGATAAATGACCCCTGACTCGCGGGAAAAGTATTCGTTTTCGGCATGAATATGGAAAGTATGAGGCAGGGGCTCTGTAGCACGGAGTTCACCATGCAGATATTCTTCATCCACCCATAACTTGAGCTGATAAGTAAGGGCCGAATCATTACGGACGCGATAATCTATGTAATTGTAAGAAATACTTGTGCCGGTACCAAACGGTATCTGACGGCCATAGTCAGGAAAGAGATCAAGCGCATCATGATGATGGTGTTCCACTATAGTCAAGTCGCTATGCAGCACCATCCAATGAATAAGGTTTGACAACTGGCACATACCACCTCCTATCCCCTGCGAGGGCTGTCCTTTTGCGATAGTCAATCCTTCTTTATAGCCTTTCTGCTTAGTAGTGCGTCCCACCATTTTCCATACTGAGAATGTTTCACCGGGGCGAATAAGCAATCCATTGATATGGCCTACGGCCAGGGCAAGGTTGACAGCCTTGTTCTCTTGCAGCTGCATATTGACATTGCCAAGTCTGCGGCGTATAAGAGAGTTGTGCTGATATACCAACACCGGCAGCGAGTCATCTGTCTTGTTGCTTGCAAATTGTGTCTTGCCAAAGAAATCTTTCAGGTGTCGTTTCAGAATTTCCTTTTCAGTAGAAAGACGATAAGCCAATGGGGATATTTCGCAGAACAGCATGGTCAGTAGTGTTGAATGGAATTATAGTTTTATGAAGAACGTTTTCGATAAGCCGAAAGCAGAGTCATGCTTGCATGAACTATGCTGAGGCGAGAAAAGGTGGCTGCGAAGAAGCCAAGGTTAAACCTAAGTCATTATCCTTCTGATGCAAAATTACTAATATTTTTGAAAAAACTTGAAAAACAGAAAGATTAAAATTTATTTTTATACCATCAGAAGACATTAAAACTTTAAAGAAGGCGAAAGACGTCCCGACAACCGACTCAGAAATGAAAAGATAATTAACAAATGGAAAACTAAGGTGGCTTAAAAATTAAAAAAAAATAAAAGAGAACGATTATTGAGTATTTTAACACTCTCTTTGACAATAATAAACTAATTTTGTACCGTGAATCTAAAAACTATACAGCTATGAAAACATCTGTACTGCTTCTTGGGCTGACGTTTCTTCTGCCTGCTACTGTGGGCGCACAGGACGATGTGTATTACATCCCATCAAAGGATATACGCAAGGTGACGACAACCGACGGAACGATTGTTCCGACGCAGGACGACTATGACAAGGCTAAGTATTATGAAGAAAGCCGTGACGTGGATGACTATAACCGCCGTGGCTCTGTGATTGCTGATACCACGGAGTATTACACAGAAGATGAAGCCACTAAGACTGTTGAGAGTAAGTTTGATGACGAATCCAACAGCGAGGTGGCCTATCCGTACACCAAACTGGTGATGCGTTTCCACAGCCCGCATCCTGGCTTCATCGTGAGCAGCCCATACTACTGGGACATCTGCTACAGTGATGTATGGGACGTTTATTATGACGGCTGGGCCGCCTATGTGCCAAGCTACACTTACTGGAGCTATGCCTATGATCCCTGGTACTACAACCGCTGGCATTTCCGCACTTGCTGGGATTTCACATGGGGCTGGCATAGCCCATGGTACAGCTACTTGTACTGGGGATGGGGACGTCCTATCTACTGGGGATGGAGCCGTCCTGTATATTATCATCACTCGCGCTACCGTTATGGACGCCCCATGTGGTCGCATGGTGGCTATCACCGCTACGCGCCTGGTTTTGGACGCTATGGTGGCCGGGCATACTCCGGTCGTGGATTTGATGCCCCGCGTGTTGACCGCTTTGGCAGTAGGTCTGGAGGACGCATGGGGGTCGGCGCTCCGCGTACCGGCAGCAGACCTCTGTCGGGAGTGTTCCGTTCTAACCGTCAGCCAGCCATGGCCCGCAACGGAGGTTTGAATTCACGTAGCAACGGACAGATGAGTCGCGGCACTCGTCAGACGGGTCCCAACTCTGTGATGCGTGCCGATGGGCCAGTCGTTCGCAATGGCGGCGGTGGAGTTATTCGTGGCGGACGCAATCCACAGAATATTGGACAGCAGCGTCAGGTGCAGCAGCGCAGTAATGACACCCGCAATTCTGCTCCCTCCACATACAACCGTGGAGAAACCCGTCGCAGCACTCCTTCATATACTCCTTCTACCAGCAGCCCACGCAGTTCAATGCCGTCATCCGTAGGACGCAGCAGTGGTAGCCGTGGCAGTTCACCCTCATTCGGAGGTGGAGGAGCCGGTCGCAGCGGCGGTGGCGGCGGCGTTAGCCGAGGCGGAGTAAGCCGTGGAGGAAGAAGATAATCAGATAATCAATAGCTCGAAAGTTGTAGAGTTCGTTAGATTTCATCAACAGACGTTTTCTCGCCTCAGTTATCGAAAACGTTCTTAATGTGACAATCCTGAAACAAGACTTTACAACTTTCGAGTTTTCATACTTGATATTAACCATAAATTATTATGAAGAAAACATTATTTATATTAGTAACGAGTTTGGCTTCCGCCTTTGCCATGGCACAGGACATCTATCAGGTAGGTGAGCTTAGCACAACAGACCTCAACGGAACGGCCCGCTATGTGGGCATGGGCGGTGCTATGGGTGCACTGGGAGGCGATCTTTCGGTTATGTCGTCCAGCCCTGCAGCTATTGGACTCTACCGTCGCAACGACCTGGCTGTTACGGCCAGTCTGGTCAGTATGCCTGGAAGCAAGAAGTTTGATGACAAAGGCAACACCTATGTATCCTTCGATCAGTTGGGCTTTGTTTATTCATGGAATGTTGACCGCCCGTCGTTGAGGTTTCTTAACGTGGGCGTCAACTATCACAAAAACCACGATTTCAATCAGCTACTAAATGCCAACAACGACAATCTGGCTGCTGCAGGTTATGCCTCGCAGACATGGCAGCTGGCTGATCTTTGCAACTATTGGGGTGGGGCAGATAAGGCCACTCCGCTGGCAAACCTGGCCTACGAAGGCTACTTGCTGGGCGAAGACGGTGGCAATTACACCGCTTACAATGCTTGGGGTAACAGCTATGGCAAGGCACGCTGGGGCAGCAATCAGACGTTTGACTTCTGCATGTCGGCCAATTTCAACGACCAATTTTACTTGGGCTTCACTGCATCGGCTTACAATGTGAAGCAAAAGAGCTATATGCTTTATGGCGAGGGACTGCTTGACGTTGACCTTAACGAGGATGGCGACTATGCCATCGATAATGAGAGCAAGCTTAAGGGCAACGGCTTTGACATGAAAATTGGTTTTATTGTGCGCCCTGTTAAAGAAAGCAATTTCAAGGTTGGAGTGACATTGACCACACCTACATGGTATGAACTCAGCTACCGTAATGACCTGCGCCTCGGTTCCTATACAGAAAGCAATGGCGACGTGGTGCCGCGCCCCTATTACTTTGACTACGACTATAACGTACGCACTCCGTGGAAAGTAGGTGTTAGCCTGGGCAACACGTTCTTTAACCGCCTGGCTGTCGGTGCCGAGTATGAGTTTGCTGACTACAGCTCATGCTCTGTTTCTTACGACGACTTTGACGACGACTATGACTGGAATTTTAACTGGAATCATCAGACCAAGGACCGCGAGCTCAACAGTCAGCTGGATAAATACATGAAGGGCACACACACTCTTAAGGTTGGTGCCGAGCTGATGATTACCCCTAACCTCTTTGTGCGCGGCGGTTACAACCACGTGTCCTCAGCCTTTGACAAGGACGCATGGCTCAACCACTTCATCAACAGTGCGTCGGTGGATGTAGCAACCAACACAGACTACCTTAACCTTTCGGGTATAAACCGCTTCACAGCAGGCTTAGGTGTAAAATTTGGCAAATTCTATGCCGATGCAGCATGGCTTTACCAGCACCAGCGCGGCACTCTCTATGCCTTTAATGCTGCTGAAGACCCCGATGCGCCGGTCTTTGTCAATGCCTGCCCTGACAATCGCCTGAGCCTCAACAAATCACAGGTTCTACTTACCTTGGGGTATAAGTTTTAAGGAGATTTCAAGAGTATTCTATTAGTTGTCTTAAATAAACAGCAATATGAAAAAGACAATATTCCTTTTCGTGGCGATATGCATTGCTTTTGCCGTAAAGGCTCAGAAGATTGAGCGTACATTCTGGAACAGTACCTTTGGGGTCAGCAGCGAACAGGTGTACAATAATCTCATTGACAACAACCTGCAGCCCATTCTTACCGAGGACGGAATCTTCCTAAAAGACAACAGTGTCTATGGTATTGCGTTCCAGACCATCGGCCTCAAGTTTACCTCTGAGGATGCCTTCTATAATATCTTCGGCTACAATAAGTTTGGGTCAAAGCAGGAGGCTACGGACAATCTCAATGAAGCCCTGGCCAAGTTACGCGAGCAGTATCCCAATATTCAGACCATGAGCCGAACCGAGGGATGCCTCAAGCTCTATGCCTATGCCGACGGTGACAGCGGCGATGCCTTCTCGCTTGGCCTGTACAAGGGCAATGGCGCATTCTTTGTTCGCCTCAACATCTTTAGCGACTATCTGCTCAAGCGCGAAAAGAAGTAGCGAATGTCGCTTTTCAAACTCTTTCGCAAGCTGTGGCCGTTTGTCAAGCCTTACAGATGGCTGGTGATATGTACACTTGTGCTGACGCTCATCGGCTCCACCATTGCGCAGGTCAACGCTATTGTGCTTGACCGCACGGTGGACGCCATCAACTCACTCATTGGCGCCGGGGGTATCAGTTGGCGAGAGGCATCCAAGATTCTGATTGTCATCACGGCCATATTGTTAGGCAAAGAGCTCCTGGCGGTAGTTATCTCCTATGCTCAGAATTTCTTTGGCGAGAAGATGCGCACACTTGTGTCGCGCGACCTGGCACAAAAAGCTGTAGATCGAATACTCAGCTATCGCATGGCCTTCTTCTCACGAGGAGGCAATGAGCCAGGCAAGCTGCAGACCCGCATCGACCAGGGCGTAGGCAGTCTCTCCACCACAGTGCAGAACACTTTTATTGACCTGCTGCCCTTGTTCACCTCGGCACTGCTGGCGCTGGTGCTGATGTTTCTTGCCAATTTCTACGTGGGTCTCACGGCATGCTTCATTGTGCCGATTTACATCTGGATAACCGTCCATCAGGCCCACCGCCTGCGTGGATGGCGACAAGAGATGCGTCATTCCCGCGAGCTGAAAAGCAACGGCATTGTCAATATCATTGAGAGCATCAACGTCATCAAGTCGTTCAACCGTGAAAAGATTGAGAGCGACAAGCAGCTGGCCATCCAGACCAACCTCACGGATAATCAGTTGCGCACACGCAAGGTAATGCTCTATTACGACGGATGGAAACGCTTTGTGCAGCAGATTGGCACCGTACTCATCATCATTCTTACGGCCTATCTGGTGCTCATCAACTATCCCGGCATGACAATAGGCAAGATTATGTACCACGTCATGCTCTTTGCCAACGTCACGGCGCCCATCACTCAGCTGCAACGAATCTTCGACACCCTCAACGATGCTCTCATCTATGCCGAGGGCTATTTCTCGGTAGTGGAGGCCGAGCCCGACGTGGAGCCCAGGGGCTGCTATCGTCCTGAGAAGATTGAGGGCCGGTTTGAGATTTGCCATGTCGATTTCACATATCCTAACGGCACCAAGGCTCTCCACGATATCAACATGGAGATCAGCCCTAATCAGATTACAGCCTTCGTGGGCCTCTCAGGCGCCGGCAAGTCAACTATCATCAATCTGCTTGACAAATTTTATGAGCCGCAGCAGGGACAGATATTGCTTGACGGTGTTGACCTGCGCGAATACGACACTCAGTACCTTCGCGACAATATCGGACTGGTGCTTCAGAAGAACCACATCTTCGAGGGAACCATTATGGAGAATATCCGCTATGGCAATCCGCAAGCCACTGAGCAGGAGGTTGAGGACGCTGCCCGCAAGGCGTACATCTACGACCAGATAATCAAGTTGCCAAACGGATTTCAGTCGCAGGCACAGCAACTCAGCGGAGGTCAGCAGCAGCGCATAGCCATTGCCCGAATGTTTCTGAAGAATCCTCCGATTATTTTCCTTGACGAACCGACAGCATCGCTCGACGCCGTGGCTACCGAGCAAATTAAGAACAGCCTTGACGCCATCAAGCAGGGCCGCACGGTCATCATCATCTCTCACTCCATTTCCCAGATTATCGACAGCGACATGATATATGCCCTGCGCGACGGCCGGGTGGAACAGAGCGGCGACCCTGACAGCCTCTACCGCAAGGGCGGTATCTACAAGGACATCGTGGATGCCTCGGCCCGCAGCCTCAATGTTGACAAACTCGCCAAGACGATAACAAGTTGACAAGAGTTTCCATTTTCAATTTAGCAAGTACCTGTCAACTTGCCAACTCATCAACCCGTTAACTTTTATAGAATTCTAAATATTGCCGGGCCACGGCAATATGGCTGTGGTGGCGGCGGATATACTCCATGCTTTGGCGGGAGAGGTCCTCAATTAGGGTGGGGTGCTCCACCAGGCGCACCAGTTCCTGATAGACCGACTCTTCGTTGGGCTGCACATTGACAATGGGGCGCAGCTCCTTCTCGCCGAGAATCTCGTAATTCTCCGGTTCGCCGCCGCTGACCACCACCATACCCTGAGCCATGGCCTGCAAGGCATTCATGGCGGGGGTGTAAGAATAAAGTTGGTCGAGCATCACATGGCTGTCGTTGAGCATCTTGACATACTCGGCAAACGGCACCGACTCAGCCACGCTGACCTGGCAGCGCCCGGGATAGTCGGCCTCCACGCGGCGCAGCGCCTTGAGCATTATATCGGTGCCCTTGTATGCGGAGCGGGCCTTTTGCACCCCGACAAAGAATTTCACTATGCCGTCGTCAGCTTTGCGTAGCTTTTGCCTGCTCTCGTCAACAACAATAGGGAATGGTATAAACCTCAGTTTTTCAGAAAAATAGTGATTATAGCTCGCGTAATACTCGTAGAGTCCTGCAATAATACCGTCACAGTCGTTGGCCACCTGGTCGTTGAGCACACCCTTGGCGCCGCGCAGCCAGTCGGCAATCATCAGGTCGTTGTCGGCATTATGGCGCAGCTCAGAGCCGATATTGAAATCGCTGTAGCGGAAAGTGCGGCAGTTCAAGCCGGCCTTGACCCAGTATTTGTCAATGCCAAAGGCCCCCATGAAGACCTTGCCGTTGTTGCGGCGCAGTCGGCGATAGAAGGGCATGATGCGCTCAGCCTTCAGGTCGAGAAACACGGGATTGATGAGCTGCACCACATCGTAGCCCTTCAGACGGGGCCACACCTGGGCGAGCCTCACCAGATATTTCACTCCGCTGATTAAGCTGCGGCCACGGCGCACAATGGATATGTCGCGCGGGTAATCCTTCCAGCGGTCGCCGTCAGACACCACCGTGACGTCATGCCCCAGGGCGCGCAGCCCCTCGGCCAGGGTCCAGTGAACATTGCTATATTCTCCTACCAGCAGAATTTTCATAATGCGAAGTTAAGCATTTCGCCTTGGGTAACGAGCAGAAATGGTAAAGAAATTGCTTTTTCCCCTCCGAAAAACAAACGTTAATGCGAGCTTGTGCGTTTTTATCGCGTGCTTACACAATATAATCGCGTGCTGACACAATCTAATCGCGTGCTTACACAATCTAATCGCGTGCTTACGCAATATAATCGCGTGCTTACGCAATATAATCGCGTGCTTACGCAATAAAATAACGCTGCGACATAACCTAAACGCGTCGAGCCGTAATAATTCCTAAGGAATTTTCAAAAATTCTTAAGTAATTTTAAATTATTTCTAAGGAATTTTTCAAAATTCTTAAGGAGTTTTCAAAAATCTCTAAGAAACTTTCAAAAATCTCTAAGTAATCTTTGAAAATTCCTAAGAAATTATTAAATTTGTACAGTCTTAGATTATGCGAGTGCGCGCTAAGGTTGCGTTACCACGAAGTTTGATTGCGGCTTCACGCGATTAAAATCCGCGCGCTTGGGATAATTCCCCGCGAGAACGAGAAAATAATCATTAACTTAAAATAAAATTGTATGGAACTCAATTGTATCTTGATGCGCAGTAAGACGCTCAACGGTGGCAGGGGCACTAAGATTTTCCCCAAGGTGGCAAATTACGACCGTACCAGGGCCGACGAATTCGTGGAGAAGGTTTCGCAGCTGTGCCATGTGCCGCGCGGCCAGGTTCTCAACGTGCTGTCAAGCGTGGCCGATGTGCTGACCACGGAGATCGGCAACGGCCACACGGTGACCATTCAAGACCTGGGCACGTTTGGCGTGTCGATGAAGGGTGACGTGCTGCCCGACGACAACGGTGTGCTGCAGCTGAGAAATGCCAGAGTGGCAGGCGTCAACTTCTCGCCCGCCAGACGGCTAAAGAGTGAACTGTCGCATACTAAGTTCACCCTCATCAGCCACAACGTGAAGGAGATTAAGCAGCCCACCGACGAGCAACTGATGGACGCAGCACGCCGTGCCACCAACGAGCACGGCTACATCATCCGCCAGGGCTTCGCCGCTGCCGCCGACATCAGCTACAGCTACGCCGGCAAGACCCTCAACCGCCTCGCCGACGAGGGCAAGCTCGAGCGCGAAGGCGTCGACCGCTACAGGATAAAATAACCGTTTACCAATAAATGCTAACCGATAACCGTTGACTAAGTCCGCGACTTGCCAACGGTTATTGATTTTTAGTTACTCTCGTACGCCCCGTGATGCAGTGGGGCATAAAGAACGGCTGCCGACGTAGTGCCGACAGCCGTAGGTTATTCCCTTTCGGACGCGCTGATATGTTTAACTTATTTGTTCAGCGATTGAAGCAAGTTCATCAGCTGCTCTTTGTCTGCTTTGATATTTGCAGACAGCACGACTCCGTCTTCATCATCTGCTACAACAAAGGCAATGGTGCTGCGCGTTTCTCCATATTGGATATAGATTCTCACCTTGTCGGTGCCGTCGTTAACATTGACTAGCAAATCGCTGCCGTTTTTCTGGCAGATTTTGTTGGCCTGGGTGAACAGCTTGTCGATTGATTTTTTCTTGCTGGTAATCAGAATTACGATATCCTTCGGGTCGAAAGTGTCAATCAATTCACGGCTGTTGCCGATGTTGATGTCCTTTACCTTGATTCCCTCGTCGGGGATTGAGTCGAACTGCAGGCACTGCACGTCTTTTATCTTGGCCAGCTTGGCAAAGGGATTCTCGGCCTTGATGCCGGTGAGGCACAGGGTCAGTGCCACGAGGATGAGTGACAGTTTTAGTTTCATAGTATGTATCGGTTTTAAGTTTATTTTGAGAATGTCTTTAGCTTTTTCCTATGAGTTTTGCGAGGTCAACTGATTTTATTTTGGCGGAGAGGGAGACGACGCCGGTTTCACCGTCATCCTCTTTGCCGACAATCATAAGGCTGGTGCGCTTGCCCTTTTGCTTTATATAGATGTCTGTGTGCTCGCCCTCTTCACTGGCTTTCAAGGCGAGCTCGTAGCCGTTGTCCTTGGCAATATGGCGTGCTTCATTGTAAAGCTTGTCAGCAGCCTGCTCATTGTCAGTGCCATAGACATAGAGGTTGCGCAGACTTTTGACATTGATGCCGTCCAGCTCTTTGCCTAAATCACTCTTGCCTGAGCCGACCAGGGCCATGACCCAGTTGGGGAGATGGATGTGGTGCACCTCGTCTATGTGGCCCAGTGCTTTGACGGGATGAGAACGAAAGCTGCAACTGCTGAGCATCGCAACGGCCATGAAGGCCAGAAGAAGAGTCTTGAGTTTCATGGTTTATTGTTCCTCTTTGTTTTTGTCTTGTTTCTGGGACTCGGCGACCATCTTCTCAATGTCGTCAAAGGTAAAGGTGCCGCTGACCGCAACAATGTTGGTCTCCTCTTCCTCGCTGGCTGCTATGAGGACATAGTTTTCCGCTTTACCTTCCATGAAGTAAATGGTTACTTTCTCGCCCTCTTCGGTGGCCTTGACCAGGACTTCAGCTTTGTCTTTCTTGACGGTCTCGGCAATGTCGGCCTGCAGCTTGGCAATAGTCGGCTTGTCTTCCGAACTCACCACCTGCACGCAGGTCAGCTTGTCGGCGAGGGCGCTGAAGTCGCGGCCCCCGACGTCTGAAAATTTGTTGGCGCCCACCAGCTTGAGCATGGCCTTGCCCACATAGACATAGGTGGCATTCTTGTTGTCTTCATACTTCTCGATGAACTCCAGTTGGGCGCTGGCTTGGAGGCAGAAGAGCATCATTACGGCAGCAAGTGCCGATTTCAAGTGTCTTGTATTCATAACAGTAATTTTAGGTTGTTTCAATATTGAGATTCTCTATATATGACAGTCCGCGGTCTAAGTTTTTGCAAAGCAGGGCTATGGCTTCCTCGGCCTTACTCATGGCGAGGTCGGTCTCGTTGATGGCCATCTCGGTGTAGGCCTGTGCCTCGTCAATAACGGGCTTCTCCTGCTCAACGGAGGCCGAAGTCGCTTTGCGCTGCCTATGGCGCACTGGGGCCTTGGCCATCAGCCTTGTCTCTGGCTGTACAACGGGCTGCTGTACCACGGTGTCGGCAGGTGTGGCAGTGTCGGTCGTTTCCCGAATAGTCTCTGCCTGGACTATTGCCGGCTGGCTGTCCTTGCTACGCGAGAGGAACAGCGTGACGACAACGAGCAGTGTGGCGCAGGCAGCAGCTATGTAGAGCCACGGGGTGCGGCGGCGGGCTAAGGGCTTGACCTTCCGGTCACCATCAATGCGAGCCATGACGCGGTCGGCAAAACCGGCCGACAGCCTGGGCTGTGTCTGGCCGTCGTGGCGGCGGCGCAGTGCCTCGCGGAGCAGAGGGTCGTTGGGGATTGTGTTGATTGCCATGGTGAGGAAGTTTTTTATAAGTTTATAGATGTTTTGTTATTTCTTTGTGCAATCGTTTGCGGATGCGGTAGAGGCGCGTCAGGATGTTTGGCTGCGACTGACCTGTGATTTGCACAATGTCCTTGATGGGTTGGTCGTCGTAATAGAAGAGCTCTATCAGCAGGCGGTCGTCGGGAGTCAGGTGGTCAATGGCTTGGTTGAGCAGTTCTATCCTGTAGTCTTTATTCTCGTTGTCACCCTGCGCGGCCGTCAGCCAGCCCTCGTCAGTGTCGGGCGGTCCATCGTCATCGTCAATGGAGATAATGGTTGGCCTCTGTATGCGCAGGTGGTTGAGCGACTCATTGTAGGCGATGCTGCGGAGCCAGGTCCACAGGGTGGCGTCTTCTCCCTTGAAGTCCGCCAGGTGCTGGTAGGCCTTCACAAAGACATCTTCGGCCACCTCTTCGGCATCCTGCGGCTGGCTGACCATGCGGCACACAAAGGCATAGATGCTGTCGGAATATTGCTCCACTATCTGGCGGAAATATTCTGTCTTGCCGTTGAGGATTTGTGATATCTGTGCCTTGTCGCTCATCGCTTTGGTTGGGTCTTCACTTATATAGACACACAAATTTCGAAAATATTACACTTTCGGCCAACTTTTTTTGTTTTTTTCTTGTGTTACATCTATATGGTCCGTGTAAAGCTACTCTCATACGGCTCGTTTTTTGATATTACTATCTTGCGCTCCGCTTTTAATGGACAGCAATAATAGAGAAAAGATAACAGATTCCTACATTATTTATATATATAATAAGGAGAGAGGCCGCTGAGGGTCTCTCTCCTTGTAATATTGCGCAAACTGTTGCTTAGCAGAGCTTGCGGGCGCCGTCGCCTATTACCACGTCGATGATGATAGGCTTCTTGCCATACTTGGCAAAGAACTTCTCGACAACGACCTTCTTGAAGTTGGGCACAAGCTCGTCGGCAATAAGGTTGATAGTGCAGCCGCCAAAGCCGCCACCCATGATGCGTGAGCCGGTGACACCCTCTTCCTTGGCAATGTCGTTGAGGAAGTCAAGCTCCTCGCATGATACCTCATATTCCTTGCTCAGGCCGTGGTGGGTCTCGTACATCATCTGGCCAACAGTTTCGTAGTCGTCCTTCTGCAAGGCATCGCATACGGTGAGCACGCGAACAACCTCTCCGATAACATAATGGGCACGGTTGTACTCGGTCTCGGTTATTTCGCCCTTAACCTCGTCAAGCATTTCATAGGTGGCATCGCGCAGCGACTTGACCTCGGGGTGCTTCTTACCGATAACCTCTGCCACATGCTCACACTGCAGGCGGCGCTCATTGTAGGGTGAACCCACGAGCTCATGCTTAACGCAGGAGTTAACCAGCACAAGCTGGTAGCCCTTGGGATTCCAGGGGAAGTACTCATACTCGCCACTGCGGCAGTCAAGGCGCAGCAGGGCACCCTTCTTGCCGAGGCAGGAGATGGCCTGATCCATGATGCCGCAGTTTACACCGACATACTTATGCTCAGTGCGCTGGCCCACGCGGGCAAGCTCCATGCGATCAATCTTGTTTTCACCCCAGAGGTCGTTGATGGCGAAAGCATAGGTGCTCTCAAGTGCTGCGGAAGATGACATACCTGCGCCGAGGGGCACATCGCCGGCAAAAGCAGTGTTGAATCCCTCAACGGGCACTCCGAGGGCCATCATCTCGCGGCAAACGCCGTAGATGTAGCGAGCCCAGGTGGCAGAGGGACCCTTGTCATCGTCTAACGAGAATTGTGCGCGGTCCTTGAGGTCAATGCTGTATGCGTCAACGGTGCGGGTGCCGTTGGGCTTAACCTCGGCAATGATGCCCTGGGTTACGGCGCCGGGGAATACAAAACCGTTATTATAGTCGGTGTGCTCACCAATGAGGTTGATGCGGCCGGGTGCTGAGTAAACACTACCGGTCTCACCGCCGAAATGCTTGATAAATCTTGAACGAACGTCTTCAACTGTAAGTTTCATGTCTTTAGCAATTATTGTTGGATGGTTATTATTTAATGCTTACTCCTCAACCTTAGCCTTCTTGGAAGGACGGCTGCCTGCCAATGCATAGAAGAGGATGTAAACAGCACAAGCGATGATTACCCAGTAGCTGGAGATAAATGAACCGCAAGCGTCGGCAACAGCAGACTCGATGGCGAGCATCACGGCGCAGCCGAACACCATGGTCATGAAGATGCCAGAGGCAATAGCAGTGTACTTGCCAAGGCCCTCAACGGCTAGGTTGAAGATGGCTCCCCACATTACGGAGGTGCAGAGACCTACGAGGATGAGGGCGAAGATACCAACGGGTACAGGCTGCCAAACAAGGCTCAAGTTAGCCCAGTCAACGCCGGGGATGTTAACCATGCTGGTTTCGGGAGCAAAGACGCCGAAGAGCATCAGGCCGATACAGAGCAGAGAAACGGTGGTGATGAGTGCACGGCTGCTAACCTTGCCACCAATGGAGGCACCTACCAGACGGCCGATGAGCATCATAAACCAGTAAACGGCAACAATCAGACCCACGATGGCGGCAGGAATGCCAAGGCCCGGAGTGGCTGCGGTGGGAGCGGTGGAGAGATACTGCTGTACGGCGTTGGGCACACCTACCTCGATACCCATGTAGAGGAAGATAGCCAGTGCGCCGAGCACGAAATGGCGATACTTGCAGGCACCTTTGATGAGAGCCATCTGACCCTCCTGCTTCTCCTGCTCAGGCTCCTGAATCTTTGTGAAAGCAATTATGATGAAAGCTACGGCAAAGATAGCGAGGGCAATCATCAGCGCAGGAGTGGCATCGGAGATCTTTGCCTTAGTGGCATCGCCGATAAGAGCACCCATCAGTATGTAGCAGCAAACGGCAGCTGTGGAGTTGGCCACACCACCAAGCTGTATGAGCTGGTTACCCTTGTTGCCGCCACCGCCAAGAATGTTGAGCATGGGGTTAACAACGCAGTTAAGGATACACATGCAGAAGCCTGCGATGAAGGCACCGATGAGGTAAACGGTGAATACGCCGCCGAGGTTACTCTCAACATCCATCTTGCCGCTAAGCCACTGGATGAGGATGCCGGCCATACCGATAACGAGGCCGATGAGGGCGGTTTTCTTGTAGCCAAACTTGTTGATAAGCATACCGGCAGGGATACCCATCACGAGGTAAGCCACGAAGTTGCCGTAATTACCAATCTGCGCGAGAACATTGGAAATCTCGCCCTGACTCTTAATAATGGTTGCCATTGGTGTGCAGAGGTTGGTCACGAAGGCAATCATTGCGAACAGCGCAATCATAATACCGATGGCTGCCCATTGCTTTTTTTGTGTACTCATTTTGTTTTAAGTTTTTAGTTGGTTGTTATTGTTGGAAATGTATTTAGTATTCTCAACTCTTTAACGTCTTAATTTTTTAGCCTTTTTACACCTCTCACCGGTCGGTGCCGAACTTATAGATAGTCTTCTGGGTGTAGAGCTGGCCGGGGCGCAGCAGCACACTTGGGAAGTGGGCCTTATTGGGACTGTCGGGAAAATGCTGTGCTTCAAAGCATAGAGCGGAGTGCTTGCCAAAGGTGGCACCGTGGCTGCCGGGAAATCCGTCGGCCCAGTTGTCGGAGTAGAACTGTATGCCGGGCTCGGTGGTATAAACCTCCATGGTGCGACCAAACTTAGGCTCAATGACACGAGCGGCAAAACTCAGCTCGCCAGCTTCCTTCTTGTTGAGCACGAAGCAGTGGTCGTAACCGGTGCCATTCTTAATCTGCTCATTGTCGGCATTGATATCGCGGCCCACAGGCTTGGGGGTGGTAAAGTCGAAGGGAGTGCCCTTCACCTTGAGCACCTCGCCGGTAGGTATGGATGTCTCATCGATGGGCAGGTAGAAGTCGGCATTGATTTCTACAATCTGGTCCAGCGCATCGGGGGTGGGGTTGCCCAGTCCTTGCAGGCTGAAGAATCCGTGACTGGTCATGTTGACCACAGTTTTTTTGTTGGTCTTGCCGCTATAGTCGATAACCAACTCGTCATCGTCGGTCCATGTGTAGCGCACAGCCATGCTCAACTCGCCGGGGAACCCTTCCTCGTAGTAGGCCGACACATAGCGCAGCACGAGCGTCTGCTCATTAATCTGTTCTGCATCCCAGACGCGGGCATGGAAACCAGTGGGGCCTCCGTGCAGGTGGTTGGGACCATTGTTGACGGCCAGGTTATACTCCTTGCCGTTGAGGTGGAACTTGCCCTTGGCGATACGGTTGCCGTAGCGGCCGATGAGGGTACTGAGGAACGGCTCGGGGCTGTTGATGACGCTGTCAATGTTGTCGTGACCCTGGATAACGTTGGCAATGTTGCCATCGCGGTCGGGTACCATAATAGAAACAATGGCACCGCCATAGTTGGTGATGCCTACCTCATTGCCGGCAGCATTCTTTAGAATATAGAGATTAACCTCCTTGCCGGCAACTATCTTCTGGAAATCTGCGGCCTTGAGACCGCTTAAATTGTTTGTGATAGTATCCATCTTTTACTTGTAGTTTGAAATATTCCTTTGCAAATATAATTAATTGCCTTGGAAATGCAAACTTTTGGTTGCAAAAAAGTAATAAACGGACACTTTTAACCTTTATTTGCTTTCAAAAAAGAGAAAACGAAGCAAATCAGCAACAACATAACTGCTACCGCCGACATACACAAAATCATCGGGCGCAGCATCGCCCAGAGCGGCATTGTATGCTTCGCATACGGTGGGGTAGGAGCGCCCCGACAGTCCAAACTGCCCAGCCTTGTGCAACATGTCACCTTCGCCAAGGGCTCGCTTGACGCTGGCCTTAGTGAAATAATATACGGCATTTTTGGGCAACATGGAGAGAATAGTTGACACGTCCTTGTCGCTGACCATACCAAAGACTATGCGCATCGTGCGACACGGCTGCGCCTTCAGTTGACGTACTATATAAGCAAACCCTCCTTCGTTATGCCCCGTGTCGCAAACAACCATGGGGGAGGTGGAGAGACGCTGCCAGCGCCCCATCAGCCCCGTCAGTTCACACACCTGGGCAAAACCGCGACGCACATCAGCCTCTTCAAAGCGCAGGCCTGCCTCAGAGAGCCTTGGCAGAGCGTGGAGGATGGTGTTGGCGTTTTTTTCCTGACAGTAACCACAAAGCTCGCCAGTAAGCATGCCCAGCGTGCGCGAATTATATAATAAGGTCGCGTGCTCAAAATCTTGCTCACATGATAGGACCTCCTTATTGTCTTCCGCAAATATTATTGGTGATTTAGCATCCTCTGCCTTAGCGAGAAATACTGATTTTGTTTCATCATTAGTTTCACCAATCACAACAGGTATGCCAGGCTTGATTATGCCAGCCTTTTCCCCGGCTATGGCAGCCAGTGTGTGACCAAGGAATTGGGTATGGTCGAAGCTGATGTTTGTTATGACAGAGAGAATGGGGGTGATGATGTTAGTGCAGTCGAGCCTGCCGCCCAGACCAACCTCAATGACGGCAACATCAACATGCTGCTGCTCAAAGTATTTGAAGGCCATAGCTGTAGTAACCTCAAAGAATGACGGCTGCAGCGGCTCAAAGAATTGGCGGTGCTCCTCTACAAAGTTGACAACAAAGTCCTCGCTGACCATCTCGCCGTTGACACGGATACGCTCACGGAAATCTACCAGATGTGGCGAAGTGTAGAGCCCCACCTTGTAGCCCGCACTCTGCAGTATGGCTGCAATGGTGTGGGAACATGACCCCTTGCCGTTGGTGCCAGCCACATGGATGGTCTTGTAACTGCGGTGGGGATGGCCCAGATGCTCATCGAGGGCCAGCGTGTTGCTCAGTCCCTCCTTATAACCTTGTGCACCGACGTTTTGGAACATCGGTACACAGTCATAGAGATATTGTATGGTCTCTCTGTAGTCCACAATCTACTCGTAGATATTCTTGTATTTCTCAAAAATCTTCTTGCGTAGCGACTCGGTGGGCTTGAAATTACTGCTGCCCTTTACACTCTCAACAGCCTGCTTCTCGCTGCTGGAAAGCTTCTCAGGAATATAGACGCTAATTTTCACCACTATGTCGCCAACGCCGTATCCGTATCCGCTTACGGCAGGCAGGCCCTTGCCGCGTAGGCGCAGCACCTTGCCTGGCTGAGTGCCGGGCTCTATCTTTATACGTGCCTTATGGCCGTTGATGAGAGGCACCTCTACAGTGTCGCCGAGTATGGCCTGGTCAACGGAAATGAGCAGGTTGTATATCAGGTCCTGCTCTGAACGGATGAATGTGTCGCTCGGCTCCTCGGCGATAATTACCTGGATGTCGCCCGCCACACCATTGTGGGGCGCAGCGTTGCCCTTGCCTGGGCAATTGACCACCATGCCGTCGGCCACACCGGCGGGGATGTTGATCTCGACCACCTCTTCGCCCTGCACGGTGCCATGACCGGCACAGTGCTTACATTTATTCTTGATAACGGTGCCTTCGCCGTGGCATACGGGACACTCCTGCTGCATCTGCACCATACCAAACATCGACTGCTGGGTCTTGGTTACCACACCGCTACCGTGGCAGTGCGAGCAAGTCTCAGGCTGTGCTCCGTCGGCAGCGCCGCTGCCATGGCAGTCGGGACAAACCACCTGCTTCTTAACCTTAATCTTCTTGGTGACGCCCGTGGCAATCTCCTCCAGGCTGAGGCGAATGCGTACCCTGAGGTCAGCGCCCTTATAGACGCGCTGGCCCCTTTGCCCGCCACCGCCAAATCCACCAAAACCGCTGAAGCCGCTAAATCCGCCCCTGCCGCCAAAGATGTCGCCAAACATGCTGAAGATGTCGTTAAGGTCCATGCCTCCGGCGCTGTAGCCTTCGCCGCCGCCCATGCCGTTGAGACCCTCGTGGCCGAAGCGGTCATACATCTCACGCTTCTTGGGGTCGCGCAGTACGTCGTAAGCCTCAGCAGCCTCCTTGAACTTTTCCTCAGCCTCTTTGTCGCCGGGATTGCGGTCGGGGTGATATTTCAGCGCAACTTTCTTGTACGCCTTCTTGAGGTCGTCATCAGAGACATTCTTGTCAACGCCCAGTATCTCGTAGTAATCTCTCTTGGTAGCCATTACTTAATCAGTTTTTTCAGTGATAAATCCTGCCATGTTCAAAGACTACTGTCCCACGGCAACCTTGGCAAAGCGTATAACCTGTTCATTGAGCATGTAGCCGTTCTGTACACAGTCAATCACCTTGCCCTTCTGATCGTCGGCCGAGGGCACAAAGGCAACAGCCTCATGGAAGTCTGTGCTAAAATCTTCGCCCACCACATCCATTTTTTTTAGTCCGAGGCCCTCCAAAGTCTTGGTAAACTTCTGGAAAACCAGTTGCAGGCCCTCCTTGAGAGCCTCCACGTCGTCAGCCTTGGCAATGTTCTGCTCGGCACGCTCCAGGTCATCGACCACAGGCAGCAGAGCCTCCATTACCTTTCGACCGCCGTTGAGGATGAGGTCAGCCTTCTCCTTGATGGTACGCTTACGATAATTCTCAAACTCAGCCACCTTGTAGAGCATGGCATTTTTCAGTTCTGCCACCTCCTGCTGGAGTGCAGCCACCTGCTCCTCGGGAGTCTGCGGTTGACCATCCCCGGCATTAGCATCACCATTGCCTGCGGGAGCCTCAGCGGCTTCGTTCAGTTCGGCAGCATTGATATTCTTCTCTTCGTCAGCCAGCGGCTGGCTGGCTTGCTGTGCTTTCTGCTTGTTCTTATTTTTGCTCATGATTTGTTGGATTATTTTTTCGTTGAGCAGATATGCAAAAACCGTACCAAACGCAGAGTCGGTACGGTCTTTCTTTATTCAAAGGTAAATGGCAATAAACATAATGCTGATGGTATGACAATAACCTCGTCACCGTCCACCAGCAGCACTTTGACAGGAATATGCTGCCGGTGCTCCGCCTCTGCCAAGGCCTGGCGACATAGTCCGCAGGGGTAGGGTGGGCGGTGGCCGCAGGTGTCATCGTTACAGTCATTGACCTCTGCGGCGGCCACGGCTATGGCCTCCACGGCCACTTGCGGATAATTGGCTTGGGCATAGTTGAGAGCGGTGCGCTCGGCACACGTACCGCAGGGATAGGAGGCGTTCTCCTGATTAGCCCCGGCCACCACGGTGTTGTCAGTCAGTCTCAGCGCTGCGCCAACCTTATAATTTGAGTAAGGAGAATAGCTGCCGCCAGTGGCAAGTTCTGCTCTGCGGCATAGCTCGCGGTCAGGCTCGCTCAGGTCGGACATCGGTATCCTCTGGTATTCAAAACTAAATGTGCTCATCTTTACATTGTCGTTGTCAGAGTGCAAAAGTAGTAATTTTTTTAATTTACAACGATAACATACAAACGGAAATTGTTACCAGTTCGCAAACTTATAGAATGTTTAGGTAATTATTTGAAAATGATTATATGTTATTGATTGTAGAACCCAAGTCCGGACTTGGTAAATAAATTTCAAATTCTCTCGAAGTTGCTATCATACCCCCGGCCCTATGGGCCATCTAGTCACCGATCTGACAGAAAGATTTGTTTACTTAGCCTATCTCCTCTGTGTACGTATTCATATTCCGTGCATCGCGTAGAGCCGAAATTTAATCGCGTCGAGCCGCCAACTAATCGCGCCGGAACAGATTCTCCCTGCGCTTTAAGTTCTGTTTTCTATTTCTTTAGAGCAAGAACAGGCAGGAAGAAAACGAAAATCCTGGGGGTTTACTACATTTTTAGTTGTGTGAAATGTTTAAAAAAACAGTCCGCTTGGTCGCCCTTCGGCTTGACGGGCGACTGGATGAAGTAATTTTGCCTAAGGAGAAAAGTTAGTCAATCTTAACATAAAAAAGGAAATTTCTTTGTTGTGCACTCAATTTTTCGTAACTTCGCGGAAAAGTTATACAACCATGAAAATTAACAGCAAGATATTGACTCTATCCGCAGTCCTGCTCCTCGGTGCCAGCAGTGCCTGCGCCGACTACGCCCCTCTGATGGAGGGCTACTCCATGATAGCTAACCCCAAGGCACCCAAGGGCAACGAGTGGAATGACCCCTCTGTGCAGGGCCTCAACAAGGAGATGCCGCGGTCGTGGTTCTTCTCTTTCGATACCCGCGACAATGCCCGCAAGGTTCTGCCCGAAAACTCGGTCTATTGGAAGAGCCTGGACGGTGTATGGAAGTTTCATTTCGCCAAGTCGCCTGACGAGAGGCCGCAGAGGTTCTACCGCACTGACTTCGACGACAGTGGCTGGGACGATATAGCAGTGCCCGGCAACTGGAGCGTGCAGGGCATCAGCAAGCAGAACGGCAGCCGCCGTTACGGCAGTCCTATCTATGTCAATCAGCTCACAGTGTTCCATACCGAGCGCACCGTGGGCGACTGGCGCAAGGGCGTGATGCGTGACAATCCCTCCAGCTATACGACGCATGACTATCCCAATGAGGTGGGCAGTTATAGGCGTGCCTTTATGGTGCCCGAGGAGTGGGATGGCCGCGAGATTTATATCAGCTTCGACGGCGTTGACTCTTTCTTCTATCTATGGATAAACGGCCAATATGTGGGCTTCAGCAAGAACTCGCGTAATACTGCGCGGTTTAACATTACCCGCCACGTCAAGAAAGGGCACAACGAGGTGGCCGTGGAGGTCTATCGCCTGAGCGACGGCTCTTTCTTGGAGGCTCAGGACATGTTTCGCCTGCCGGGCATCTTCCGCACGGTGGCTATCTACAGCCAGCCTAAGGTTCAAGTGCGCGATCTGATAGCCGTGCCCGACCTGGACCAGGACTACCGCAACGGCATGCTCAACATCAAGACCACGGTGCGTAACATGACAGGGCGCAAGGCCGACGAATATTGTATGCGCTACTGGCTCTACGCCAACAATCTCTATCAGGACGACAACACCTTGGTGAGCACCACAGAGAGTGCTGTGTTTAGCATAGGCAAGGAGAGCGACATGGTGTCGGAAACGGCCATTTATGTGGCTAAGCCTAAGAAATGGTCGGCCGAGGAGCCCAATCGTTACACTTTGGTGGCTGAACTGGTGGACAAGAAGGGCCAAGTGATAGAGACGGTGTCAACGATTGTGGGTTTCCGTGAGGTGGAGATTAAGGATACTCCTGCCGAGCAGGACGAGTTTGGCAAGGCCGGGCGCTACTATTACATCAATGGCCGCACGGTGAAACTCAAAGGTGTGAACCGCCATGAGACCAACCCCTCTCTGGGTCACGCCATCACGCGCGATCAGATGGAAAGGGAGGTGATGCTCATGAAACAGGCTAACATCAATCATGTCCGCAACTCCCATTATCCTGATGCTCCCTATTGGTACTGGCTGTGCAACAAGTATGGCATCTATCTGGAGGACGAGGCCAACATTGAGAGCCATGAGTACGGCTACGGCCCTGAGAGCCTCTCTCATCCTGAGGAGTGGAGGCCGGCTCATGTGGCCAGAGTAATGGAGATGGCGCACAGTAATGTCAACAATCCATCTATCGTGATATGGAGTCTGGGCAACGAGGCTGGGCCGGGCCATAACTTCAAGGCTGCCTACGACAGCCTGAAGCTGTTTGACAAGAGCCGCCCTGTACAGTACGAGCGCAACAACGATATAGTGGACATGGGCTCTAACCAGTACCCTTCGGTAGGATGGACTAAAGATATTGCCAGTGGCAACAAGGGTTATAAATATCCCTACCATATATCTGAGTACGCCCACTCAATGGGCAACGCCGTGGGCAATCTGGCTGACATATGGGCAGCGGTAGAGAGCAGTAGTTTTATCTGCGGCGGAGCTATCTGGGACTGGGTGGACCAGGGCATCTGGAACTATACTGCCGATGGCCAACGGTACATGGGCTACGGCGGCGATTTCGGTGACTCGCCCAATGACGGCCAGTTTGTAATGAACGGCATAATGTTTGGCGACCTGGAGCCCAAACCGCAGTATCATGAGGTAAAAAAGGTGTATCAGAATATCTCTGCCAAAATGGTTGACGTGGAGACAGGCGAGATAGATCTTTTCAACAAGAGCTACTTTACTGACCTAACTCAGTATCTGGGCGAATGGAGCCTCTGGAAGAACGGTAACCAGGTCAACGTGGGCGAGATAAACCTTGATGGACTCACTCCGCGCACTGTAAAGAAAATAATACTGCCATACGACTACGAGGAGCTTGACCCCGAAGGTGAATATTTCGTCAAACTGCAATTTATTCTCAAGCACGCCACTCCTTGGGCCGATGCAGGTTATGTGCAGGCTGAGGAGCAGTTTACCATCAAACAGGCCCAAAAGCCTGTACTGGCCGCCGACAACACTAACCTTAGCACTCTCGTGACTGACTCTACTGACAGTCAGCTCAACATCAAGGGACAGAACTTCAGCCTGTCGTTTAATATGGCCGACGGCTCTATCTGCAACCTTAAATATGACGGTATTGACATGATCAGCCCTAACTGCGGCCCGCGCCTCAATGCCTTCCGTGCCTTCACCAACAACGACAACTGGTTCTACTCCAAGTGGTTCACCAACGGCCTGCACAATCTGCGCCACCAGGCCCTGGCCCACGACTGTCAGGTCAATGCCGACGGGTCGATGACCATAGCCTTCACCGTAAGGAGTCAGGCACCCAATGCTGCGCGGCAGGTAGGCGGCACTGACATGAACCGCTACGGACCCTATCAAAGCAGAATAGAGGAACTGACCGATCGTCCCTTTGGCGAGAGTGATTTCCACTTTACTACCCGCCAACTCTACACAGTCCATCGCGACGGCTCAGTGGAACTGCAGGCCAACATTATGAGCAGCGATCCCAACCTGGTATTGCCGCGCCTGGGATACCAGATGCAGCTGCCCAGCAGTCTCTCGCGCCTGGAGTATTACGGCCGTGGCCCCGTAGGCAACTATAACGACCGCTGCACTGGCTCCTTTATTGAGCGATATGCGAGCACTGTGCGCCAACAGGTGGAGCATTTCCCCAAGCCGCAGGAGATGGCCAACCATGAAGACACCAGGTGGTGCGCACTGACCAACCAGCAGGGCGAGGGTGTGCTATTTGTTGCCGACGGCAAGATGAGCATGCAGGCCCTGCCTTACTCTGCCCTTGATATGACTACGGCGGCTCATTCATACGAGTTACACAGAGGCAATACCACCTATCTTAACCTCGACCTCGGTGTAACGGGACTGGGTGGCACCAGCTGCGGACAGGCTCCGCCTTTTGAGACTGACCGCGTGATGGGGCAGTCGCACTCTTTCGGTTTCATCATACGTCCCATCAATAACTCAGGCAACCGCAACCTGCTGACTAACGTGAGACCGGCCGCCCAAGGCCCTGCGCAGATAGAGCGCAGTGCCAACGGCATGATAACAATCAGTGCCAGCAATGCCGACTCTATTGTCTATACCATCGACGGCGGCAAAGTGCAGGGATATACAAAGCCCATTCCCTTTAAGCAGGGGGGCACCATTACCGCATGGCCTGTGGGCAACAGCCTGGCAGCTACTACCATGCAGTTTGAGAAGATAAGCACTATCCAAATCAAGACCATCTTTGCCAGCAGTGAGGAGAACAAGGCAGAGGACACACCTGCCGCTAATCTTACCGATGGCGATCCCTCAACATTCTGGCACACGATGTACTCTGTCACTATGGCTGGTTTCCCGCATTGGGTTGACTTTGACTGCATGGAAATCAAGAACCTAACAGGCTTTAGCTACCTGCCACGTCAGGATAGCCCTAACGGCAACATCAAGGACTACGAAATTTTGGTGAGCACCGATGGTACCAACTGGAGTGAACCTGTCAGCAAGGGCACCTTCGCCAACAACCAAAATATCAAGAAGGTGATGTTCGCCCAGCCAGTCAAGGCACGCTACCTGCGCTTCCGCGCCCTCTCCAATCAGGATGGCAATGACTATGCCACCGGAGCAGAGTTCAAGATTATGGCGGAGTAGGTATTAATTAAGAATTAGAAATTAGGAGTGGTGCGGGCATCGCGAAAAACATTCCTAATTTCTAATTCCTATTTTTAAATCATTCTTCTAAACCAGTCCTATGGCAACTATTGCCATGTAGGTCCAGTGGGCAATAACACCGGCACATATTCCGCCAATAAAAGTGCTTAGGAATGCTTTGGGCACCAGCGAACGATAGCCCAGTGAGTCAAGGGTAGCTGCATCGGTGCTAAGATAGCCGCTCCAGCACATGCCCATGGCAGTAAACACGACGATGGCATTGCCGTCGATGATGCCTTCGGTCATAAAAGATGGAATAAGGCCCAAGGCAGCCCCCACGGCGCCGAGTGCCGTGATGGGGAAGGCTATTAACTCAGGAGAATGAAAGCCAAACAGCCATTCAAAAACCAGGCTTATCTTGCCACCAAGCCACGGCAATAACTGTGTGCCTTGATATGGGGCACCGGTATACGTGATTATTTCCTCTCCGGCCTTGCCTATCTCAACGTGACCGCCGAAGGTCATCATCATGACAAATGTGCTGATAATAAGCACTCCGGGAATGATGGCGATACCTATGTTGACACCATCGCGGCCGCCATCCAGCAGAGCATTGAGCACCTTGACAAACAGCGAGTCCTTCCCGTTGACTCCATCACCCACATCGGGCAGGTCAATCTCACTGTCGGGGTGGGGCATAGGTTCTGCTGCCACGGCATCTTCCTCCCTGAAATTCGGAAATTTCTTGCAGGTGAAATACTGCATGAGTCTCGTAGCAATGATGCAACCACAGATGGTGCCGAAGAATCCTACAAATGGCTCTACGTAATACCCCTGGCCAAGCATAAAGACTATCACAAGCAATCCCATGCCAAAGGCCGTGCCAAAGTTGACCAGCGACACGTGCTGATATTTCTTGAAATAGCGAGCAAACTTCTTATCCTTGGTCAGCGCGATGATGGCGGGATTGTCGCTGAGGAAAGTCATCACTGCAGCCAGCGAGGCTACGCCGGGCATGTTGAACAGCGGCTTCATCACTGGCCTGAGCAATCGTTGTAGCAAGTCAACTACACCAAAATTGACCAGCACCTTGCTTAATGCACCGGTCAGCACACACATACCCATCAGGTAGAACACCGTGTTGAGCAGCAAGTCGTGGGCCGTGCGCATCATTGTGTTAATCATATTGGGTACCCCCATCACGCTGCCCATATAGCCAAACAGTGCAACGATGATAACCAAACAGGTTATCCCTCGCGGTATCTTGTTAAATCTCTTCATGATTTCCGATAATTAGGTCGCAAAATTAAACCTTATTTATTATATAGGCGGCTTTTTGTGCTAAAAATCATTAAAGCGTTTGCCACATTAGAATAAAATAAGTAACTTTGCGCCCGATTAATATGGCTTATTGTATTTGCATTGCTTATACCTCATGGCAAAGATAAAAGACTCTCTCCTTGTCCTGGCGGCTGCGCTAATTGTCCTAACTTCATGCCACAGCCTTAACACGGTCCTCAAAAGCACTGACCGTGACTATAAGTTGGAGATGGCTAAGCGCTACTATGCCGAGGGCAAATATAACAACGCTTATATATTGCTTGACAATGTGCTGCCTGCCTTAAGGGGCACCAAGGCTGGCGACGAGGCCCTCTTCATGGCTGGCATGTGCAAGTTCAACACCCATGACTACGATGGTGCTGCAGAACTATTCAAGCGCTACTACACCAAGTCATACCGTAACGGTGAATTTGTTGATGAGGCGCGTTATTATACCGCCTGTTCCTACTATGAGTCCACTTATCCCGTCAGGCTGGACCAAAGCGCCACCTACCAGGCCATAAAGGAGATACAGTCGGCCATGGAGAGCAACCCCAACAGCAAGCGCTATGCAGCCCTTCAGGACATGCTCTTCAAGATGCAGGACCGCCTGGTAGAAAAGGAATACCTCTCTGCCAAGCTCTACTACGACCTCGGCGACTACTTCCTCAACTGCCTGCAGGGTGGCAGCAACTATGAGGCCTGCGTCGTTACCGCCCAGAATGCTATCAAAGACTACCCCTATTCGCCGCGCAAGGAAGATTTTGCCATACTCATACTACGTGCAAAATTCCATATGGCCGAGAGCAGCGTGGAGAACAAAAAATATGAACGCTATAGCGACACCGTTGACGAATATTATGGTTTTGTCAATGAGTATCCGCAGTCTAAGTTTCTAAAGGAAGCAAAAAACATCTTCGACAAGTCGGAGAAGGAACTCCACAGCAAACGACTGAGACAGTATACCACCGAGATAGAAAACAGTTGATTCTTAAAGATATCACATTGCCGCTTTCGCACCTTATGACTAAAGTTAGCCTCGCACCGGCTTGGACGGGAAAGAAAGAGACTTTTCATGATGCTTGCGGTATTTTACAATCGCATTAAACATTCACATTTAACACTCACCTTCACACTATGAACTACAAGAAAACCAATGCCCCCGTAACCACCAAGACACGCAACCTTATGGACTTTGCCGAGCCTACAGGCAACATCTACGAAAGCGTAGTGATAATGGGCAAACGTGCCAACCAGATTTCTGTCGACATAAAGACCGACCTCACTCAGAAGCTCAAGGAGTTTGGCGGCAAGAATGATTCTCTGGAAGAAGAGTTCGATAATCGCGAGCAGACTGAGATTTCACGTTATTATGAGCGTCTGCCCAAGCCTACTCTTATAGCTGAGCAGGAGATGCTGGAAAATCAGATATATTTCCGCAATCCTCGCGAGGAAAAGAAGTTTAAATAGCAAGCTATGATTCAGCGCATCCAAACCATACACCTGCTCTTGTCAGTAATTATTGGCATAGTGGCAGAGGTACTCAGCATCACGGCTGCAGATGGTAATGTAACCGTGACAGCCTTTGCCGGTGTAGAGTCCGTCAGGTGCATATACCTCGCTCTCATCGCCCTTGGCATATTGCTGGCATTGTGGAGCATTTTCCTCTTCAATAAGAGAATGTTTCAGTTCAAAGTGGTAAGGTTCAGCACCATAGCCTATGCATTGGGCATCATAACCCTTGTGGTTAGTGCGATACTCAATCATCGCACTGATGCCTCATGGCTGGACTTTGCCCCCCTGCTGCCAGTAGTTTGCATTATCCTCAATATCCTTGCTAGTCGTCGCATTCTGTTTGACGAGCGACTGGTGCGCTCTGCTGACAGACTGAGATAGACCTCTTTCAAACTCTGTTAATTCCCTGCCTGCATGTCCCTCAACAAAGCAATGCTTATTGGCAACGTAGGTCGTGACCCCGAGGTGCGATACGTTGACGCCGACCGGCCGGTGGCCACATTCTCGCTGGCAACCAGCGATCCTGCCTACACCCTGCCCAATGGAACACAGGTAGCCGAGCGTACCGATTGGCACAGCATCATTGTATGGGGCAAGCTCGCCAAGCTTGTGGAGCAGTATGTCAGGAAAGGCAACAAACTCTTCATCGAGGGCAGCATACACACTCGTACCTACGAAGACAAAAATAGCATCCGACGCAATGTGACGGAGATTTGGGCGGATAAGATAGAGTTTTGCTCCGTGGCTCCGTCGGCAGACAATAAGCAGTGAAATGACTGAATTGCATAGCATCGAAAACACGAAACTTTATGTGAGCCAAATCATTGAGAACCTCAGCGATTTGGCCCATTTCTTTGATGCCGACACTGAGGCTGTCGTCAACTATGCACAGCGTCATTTCAAAGCTATCCACCGCCAGTGGGAGTGGCTCACCGTCAGGGCAATGCTCCGCGAGCTCCTTGGCCCCAACGCCAATATATGCTATGAGGATAGCGGCAAGCCAAAGCTTACAGACTTACCGCCAGACTCTCATTTATCAAACATTAGCATTTCCCACAGCAAGACTCATGCAACCCTGCTTCTGGCGGAAAATCCCTGTATTGGCGTAGATATTGAGTCGGTTTCCCCACGTATATTACGGTTGGCTAATCGCATAGCACAACCTGAGGAGGTGCCCACATCATTTGGGGAAATGAGCGAACAGGAACAGTCGGAGTATCTTACAGCCCTCTGGACGACTAAAGAAGCAATATACAAGAGTCTTTCGAACCAAGCGGAAATAGATATACTTACAGACATAAGTATCATTCCGTTCAACATAAACGCGTTGCCAACCGTTGTCTGTTCAAATAATGGCCGACAGGTGCTGGTGCAGATCTATCATGACAACATTATAAGTGTTGCCGTGCCTTAATGTTTAATAATTTTTCTAATGTGACTGCGGGCTAATCATGCTCGTAAAGGGCAATCTCTTCCTTATGCTTGGCAAGAAGGTATTGTCCCTTCTTTTCTGTGCGGCGGCCAAAGCGTATGGCTCGGGTAGGGCAGTGGTGGTAGCAGGCTAAGCAGCCGGTACAGTTGCCATGCCATTCTACATTGGTCGCTACCTGTAGCTTTGGCTGTTGGGTGTTGAGCGTGTCTTTCTGCTCTAATGTTATGTTATGCATTGGGCAAACCTTGACACAGGTGCCGCAACCGATACAGTCGTCCGTAGTGCGGAATGGCTTGTCGGTAACGAGGTATCGGCGGAAGAGTGCGCCAAGCACATTAGTCTTGAGCCAAGGAAAGGCACCGCGTTTAATGTCCATCACCTTGCTGCATAGCTTAATCTTTGCTGCAATTTCCTTTACGCGCGTATTAAAGTGGGAAAACTTCTCTCGGCGTTCTTTGTCACTGTCCACATCAAAGCCGGGCAGGCAGACATAGCAGTCGGGCATCAGCACAGAGTAACCGGCATCCAGCATAAGTCCGGCATCAGTCAGAGCCTCTCGAATGGGTCTGTCGGCCACGCCTACATCATCGCCGCAGGTTACTGCGAAATAGGTGTAGCGGTTGTTGTAACCATTCAGTGTCAGCTTGCCAAGAAATGTGCGGACAATGTTTGGCAGGCTCCATCCATAAATAGGAAAGACAAAGCCCAGGGACTCGTCATCGTTGCCGAATTCGTAACTGACGGATTCCTGCCCAAGTAGCACACTCATATCGGCAGTCTTGTCGCCAATAGTCTGGGCCAGTGCCTCTGCCAGTGCCTTGGAGTTGCCAGTTGATGTAAAATAGAATATCATTGGTTACTTCTTTTCGCGCTTCAGTATTTCGTCGCGGTAGCGGGCTGCAAGGATAAAGTCGAAGTTGCGCGCAGCACGCTCCATCTTCTCTTTCAGTGTCTCAATAGTCTCGTTCTCCAGTCCGTAGGTTGCCTCCGTCTCAGCAGCAATACTACTTTCATATGTCTGCGGCAGTCCCTTGAGCATGTCACTGGCGGCAGTCTGAGCCAGCAGGTCGTTGCCTACAGCCTTGCGTATTGGGGTAGGGGTGATGTGGTGCATTTTGTTGTATGCAATCTGCTTGCTGCGGCGGCGCTCGCTCTCATCCATAACCTCACGCATAGCATCTGATATGCTGTCGCCATACATTATCACAAGGCCGTTGACATTGCGGGCAGCACGTCCGGCCGTCTGAGTGAGCGAACGGGCATCGCGCAAAAATCCGCTCTTGTCGGCATCCAGTATGGCAACGAGTGAGACCTCGGGCAGGTCAAGCCCCTCACGGAGCAAGTTGACACCTACCAACACGTCAATCTCGCCACGTCTCAATTTCTCCAGTATTTTCACGCGGTCCATAGTATCAACGTCAGAATGTATGTAGTCGGCTCTCATACCGCTGTTGAGCAGATACTCGGTCAGGTCTTCAGCAGATTTCTTGGATATAGTGGTCACCAGCACTCGCTCATCACGCTCGGCACGCTGCTGTATCTCCTCCATCAGGTCGTCAATCTGATTGTCGCTGGGCCGCACCACAATCTTGGGGTCAAGCAGTCCGGTAGGGCGGATGAGCTGCTCCACAACTATACCGCCGCTCTCTTGCAATTCATACTCGGCAGGAGTGGCGCTGACGTATATGGTCTGGCCTGTCATCTCTTTGAACTCATTGAATTTCAATGGCCTGTTATCAAAAGCCGCAGGCAATCTATAGCCGTACTCTACGAGATTTTCCTTACGGCTACGGTCGCCGCCATACATTCCGCTTACCTGACCTACAGTGACGTGGCTCTCGTCAATGACCAGCAGAAAATCCTTCGGAAAGAAGTCGAGCAGGCAGTAGGGGCGGGTGCCAGGCTCCCGGCCGTCAAAATAGCGGCTGTAGTTCTCAATTCCACTGCAATAGCCAAGCTCGCGAATCATCTGTACATCATAGGTCACACGCTCATGCAGACGCTCGGCCTCAAGCATCTTTCCAACGCGGCGAAAATCTTCCTCCTGAGCCCACAAATCATCCTCAATCTGCTTGGTGGCTGCATTGGCCATCTCAGCAGATGTGATAAAGAGGTTAGCCGGATAAATGCGATAATCGTCAAATTCGGCAATTTTTTGATAGGATAGGGCATCCAACTCCTGCAGAGCGTCTATTTCATCATCCCACAACTGAATACGTAAAATTTTATCAGAGTAGGCGAGGGCTACGTCGATTGTATCGCCTTTCACACGAAAATAACCGCGGTTGAGGTCGGCATCGTTACGAGTATAGAGATTTTTCACCAGTTTACGCTCCAGATCGTTCTTGCTGATGGTCTGGCCGACACGCAGTTCTATGAGGTTTTCGTAAAATGCGCTGGGGTTGCCCATACCGTAGATACACGAAACGGAGCTGACAATTATCACATCTCTGCGACCGGAGAGCAGCGCACAGGTGGCCGAGATACGCATCTTGTCAATATCCTCGTTAATTTGCAATTCTTTCTCAATATATTTTCCGGTAGAAGGAATGTATGCCTCCGGCTGATAATAGTCATAGTAGCTTACATAATATTCCACAGCATTGTTGGGAAAGAAATTCTTAAATTCCTGATAAAGCTGCGCAGCCAGCGTTTTATTGTGGCTCAGCACAAGCGTCGGGCGGCCAACATTCTTAATAACATTGGCTATGGTGAAAGTCTTGCCGCTGCCTGTAACGCCCAGTAGCACCTGACTCTTAGTGCCGTCAAGGACGCCGTCGGTCAGTTGTCTGATAGCCTCGGGCTGGTCACCGGTTGGCTGATAGTTGGAAACCAATTCAAAATTCTTCATCTTTTTCACGTCTTGCAGACTTGTCCTGGTTAATCTTTTTCCGACTCGTCTGGCAAAAATTTGAAATGAAGTGCAAATATAATCATTTTCTCTAATACAGCGAATATTTCAAACAAAAGGAGAGTGTCGGATTCTTTTATTAAACATAATCGTGATTCCTTGAAAAACATTAGAAGATATCAAACGATGTGCAATACACAATTATTTGCCGTGAGTTGAATTACGAACAAGGACTGAGCACCGTGTTTGGAGCCCAGCCCTTGATTCAGTGTTCTATGAGTTCAGTTGGCAGCGACTATTTCTTCTCGTCCTTGCTGAGATCTACAGCAAAGCTCTTGGGCAGACCGCTTTGTGTCTTGGCTTTAATCCAGAGCACGGGGTCTTTTGAGGCATTGGCGGCCTTGACAGCCTCATCGAAATCTGAGGTCGTATTCATCTTCTTGTCGTTGACCTCCAGGATTATGAGGCCCTTGCTGATGCCGGCGTCCTTCATCTTGCCCTCCTTGACGGAGATAACCATCAGTCCGTTGCTGAGGGCCAGCTCACGCTTCTGCTCGCTGGTAAGCGGCTTAAGGGCAACTCCCAGGCTGTTGGGGTCAACGTCAGAAACCTGGTCGGTGGTGCCCTGAATGTTGCGCAGTGTCACAGCCTTAGTATATTGCTTCTTATTGCGCAGGAATGTTACGTTCACCATGTCACCCGGACGATGGGTAGCCAGGATCTCCTGCAGAGCGGCCATGGAGTGAACGTCCTTGCCGTCAACAGCAGTGATTACATCTTTTTCCTCCAGGCCTGCGGCAGCGGCTGCACCGTCAACGGGAACCTCCACAACAATCACACCCTCACTAGTACCAAAGTCTAGGTCGGCATCTGCCTTGCCCTTCTCCTTTTGGTCATCAATATATTTGGAGAGGTCGGAACCCTGAATGCCGAGCAGAGCACGCTGAACAGTACCATACTTCTTGAGGTCGTCAACAACCTTATTCATGATGGTCGTGGGAATGGCAAAGCCATAGCCGGAGAAAGAACCTGTCTGGCTGTAGAGCATGGCATTGATGCCCACCAGCTCACCCTTGGCATTAACCAGCGCACCGCCGGAGTTGCCGGCATTGATGGCTGCATCAGTCTGGATGAACGATTCCACATCGTTGGCATTGAGCGAACGTGACTTAGCGCTTACAATGCCTGCTGTCACGGTGCTGGTAAGGTTAAACGGATTGCCCACGGCCAGCACCCACTCGCCCAGTTTCAGCTTGTCGCTGTCACCTATAGGTATGGCGGGCAGCCCCTCAGCCTCCACCTTAAGGAGAGCAAGGTCAGTGGTCTTGTCGGTGCCTATGATGCGGCCCTTATACTCTTTCTTGTCATTAAGCTTGACCAGAATTTCGTCAGCATCCTGCACCACGTGGTTGTTGGTCACAATATAGCCGTCAGAAGAAATAATTACGCCACTGCCCGAGGCTTTGCGCTTGGGTGTCTCCACCTGCTGGCGACGCTTCTGGCCATTACCAAATCCAAAGAAATCGCCAAAGAAATCGTCAAATGGCGAGAAATACTCCACCTGCTGCTGCTTGCTGGCCATTGTGACCTTGATGTAAACTACCGAATTAACGGCACTCTCGGCTGCTGACGTGAGGTCAACCATTGCTGAAGGAACGCCCACGGCAGCTGTTACAGGCTGCGCAGGCACCAAAGAAAGTGCGGCAACAGCACACGTAAAGGCCATGCCGCCAAAGAAAGATTTAATAATGTTACGTCTCATGGTTATAAAAATTTAGAAGTTTCTCTGTTTCGCGGCGCAAAGATACCACTTCCGCGCGATAAATCGGCACAAAATATTGCGCAAAAACCAATGTTTTGAACTCCTTTAACTTAAAAAGAAGATTGTTTAAGAATAGTTTAGATTTGCAGAGGGGTGAATTAATCTTTTTTGATTACTTTTGCAGCCGGATTTATACCTATATCTGAAAAAAGAGCAAGCCGGCCGGTCTGCCGCTGGTTCCGTCAAGGGACAAGAGGAAAGTCGGGGCACCACAGGACACTCCGCTTCCTAACGGGAAGTGCCTGCAAGGGTACCGCAACGCAGAAGAAAACAACCGCCTTATATATAATAAGGTAAGGGTGAGAACGCGAGGCAAGAGCTCACGATGCCTGCCAGTGATGGCAGGGATGTGCGTGGCGGAGGGTGAAAGTGCATGTAAACCGGTGACAAAGGGCTGTCCGTCCGAGTAAGCTGCTCATGCTGACTTTGCGCCGGAGGGTAGCACGATAGAGCCCAGTTGGCAACAATGGGCGTAGATAAATGGCAGACACTGCCCCACCCCAACCCTAGGGGCAGTACAGAACCCCGCTTATAGGCTGGCTTGCACCTTTTTCTCTTTACTACACCAAACCAAACAGGATAAAACTATGAAAAAAGTACTTCTGATCACAGCCATCATCTTGATGCCGGTCCTATGCTCGGCACAGTCAGACAAGGACAGGGAGCGCTTTGCCTATGTAACAACGCAGATGAAACTGCCCAAGGACTTAAAGGCCAAACTGCAGCCCATATTCTATGCCTACATGAAAGAGCTTCATGCCGCCAAAGATATATATAATGACCTGAAAGACAAAAATCTGACAGCCATAAGGAAACAAAAAATCACTGCCGAGCAGGCTAAACAGCTCAACGCTGCCCGTTGGCGCTCAGATGAAGAAGTGCTCAAGGTAAGACGCGCATACTCTCAGAAGTTTGCCGCTGTACTCTCGCCGCAGCAGGTTTACTACCTGTTCTCCTTCGCCAATGACTCAAAGAGCAAGCGCCAGGGCAAATAGAACCGTAAACGTTTTAGTAGTTAAGAAGTTAAGAAGTTAAGTAGTTAAGCCATTAGTCATGACTATTGTCCTCTATCTCCTTTTATCTCCTTCTATCTCCTTTTAACTCCTTCTATAACCTATAACCAATAACCTATAACCTTTCATCTATCCATTGTGTCGCACACGCAGTCAACGTGTGCGACATTATTGTTTTGCCATCCCTAATAATAAAAAAATGGTATTGACCAAATTTTAGAAGCAAAAAGTGTCGTTTCCGCAAACTTTGCCCAAAAACATAGCGGAATTGCCCCAGAAAGCGTTAAATTTGCACCTGATTTTTAGATTTACTAACCATGAAACGAATTGCAAAACCAAACGACTATGTCTTTCAGGCCAGTTGGGAAGTTTGTAACAAGATAGGCGGTATCTACACCGTGCTCTCCACCCAAGCCAAGG
This sequence comes from uncultured Bacteroidales bacterium, assembly GCA_902788275.1. Classification (GTDB taxonomy): domain Bacteria; phylum Bacteroidota; class Bacteroidia; order Bacteroidales; family Bacteroidaceae; genus UBA6382. The sequence goes on from CADAJV010000003.1 coordinate 49,805, forward strand.
CACTGGAAGGAATTTACAAAGACAACATTATCTACATAGGTCCCGACCTATGCGAAAAGAAGGAAACCAACCCGCTCTTCACCCCCGACTCCAAGCTGCTCCCCACCCTGGCCCGCCAGCTTAAGAAGCAGGGCATACCCACCAGGTTCGGCCGATGGAACATCCCCGGCAATCCCATAGTGGCACTTGTTGACTTCAAAGCCCTGCGCGAGGAGAAAAATCAGATATACGCACAGATGTGGGATGACTTTGGCGTTGACTCGCTTCACGCCTACGGCGACTACGACGATGCATGCCTCTTTGCATGGCAGGCCGGTCGCATGGCTTCGGCAGCCTATCGCTATTTCTGCAAGCAAGAGAAGCGCGAGCTCAGTGCCGTCTTCCAGGCCCATGAATGGATGAGTGCCTTCGGCCTGCTCTATATCAAGAAAAACGAGCCGGGCATGGCAACCATCTTCACCACACATGCCACAAGCATAGGCCGCTCCATCACCACCAACAACAAGCAACTCTATACATACTTTGACGGATACAATGGCGACCAGATGGCAGCCGAGCTCAACATGCAGTCAAAGCACAGCGCCGAGAAAGCCGCTGCACAGCAGGCCGACTGCATGACCACCGTGTCGGAGCTTACCAATCGCGAATGCCGTCAGTTCCTGGGACGTGAGGCAGACATATTGCTGCCCAACGGATTCGACCCCGCGTTCAGCTGCAAGGGCGCACAGTTGCAGGCCGTACGCCGCCGTGCGCGCAAGGCAGTCCTCAACGCCTATAACGCCCTCGCATCTGCCAACCTGGGCGACGACACACTCATCATCGGCACCAGCGGACGCAACGACTTCCGTTGCAAGGGCTTCGACCTCTTTGTCAGTTCCATCAAACGCGTGCAGGACTCAGCAGAGCTCAATCGCGACATACTGGCCGTGATAGCCGTACCATGCTGGAAGAAGCAGGCACGTCAGGATGTCGCCGACCGCCTGGCCCTCAAGCCGGCCATCAAGTTGATGGATGCTTCAGGCATGGAGCAGCTCCCCTACCCCTTCATAACCCACGAGCTACACAATTTCCACGAAGACCGCATCGTGCAGACCCTCCTAGGCAGCGGACTGCGATTCAGCCCTGCCGAGAAAGTGCACATCCTCTTCATACCCACCTATCTGGATGGCAACGACGGCATCATCAACCTGCCATATTACGACTTCCTGACAGCATGCGACTACTGCATCTACCCCTCCTACTATGAGCCTTGGGGCTACACACCGCTCGAGAGTATCTCCTTCGGCATACCCTGCCTCACCACCACCCTCAGCGGTTTCGGCCAGTGGGTACAGCAGGAGATAGGCCACCAGCCCCTGCTGTCAGACGGAGTAGCCGTAGTGCCGCGCGATGACGACAACTACAACCAATGTGCAGACGAGATAGCCGCATCCATCCTCGGCATAGCCCGCCTGCAGCATAGTGACTGGCGTCAGTTTGCCGATGCAGCCTACAACCTGTCAAAGAAGGCACTGTGGAAAGACTTCATCAAGAACTACCTCAAGGCCTACACCCTGGCAATAAAGAACAACACGAAATAACATACCTTATATATAATAATTATGAACATTAAAGTCAGCAATGTAAACACCCCGAGTTGGAAGACACTCACCGTGCAAGCCAAGATTCCTGCAGGACTGAGCAAACTGGAGGAAATGTCAAACAACCTTTGGTGGACATGGAACACCGAGGCCTACAACCTCTTCCGCAGCATCAATGAGCAACTCTTCAGCGAGAAGAAGCACAACGCCCTTGAGGTACTCGGCGCCCTGAGCTACGATGAGCTTCTCGCCCTCTCCAAGGACAAGAACTTCACCCAGCGCATGGATACCGTCTACAGTCAGTTCCGTAAATACATGGACACCAAGCCCGACACCACACGACCCTCCGTGGCGTACTTCTGCATGGAGTACGGTCTCATCCATTTCCTCAAGATCTATAGCGGCGGTCTTGGCATCCTTGCTGGCGACTATATGAAGCAAGCCTCCGACAGCAATGTCGATATGGTAGGCGTAGGCCTGCTCTATCGCTTCGGCTACTTCACCCAGGAGCTCGCCATGGACGGCACCCAGATAGCCAACTACGAGCCCCAGGACTTCGACAAGCTGCCCTACCAGAAAGTCCTCGACCAGGACGGCCATCAGCTAGTCATCGGCGTGCCCTTCCCCTACGCCACCGTCTATGCCAACGTGTGGAAAGTCAACGTGGGCCGTGTCAGCCTCTACCTGCTCGACACCGACAACCCGCTCAACTCAGAGTATGACCGCAACATCACCCACACCCTCTACGGCGGCGACTGGGAGAACCGCATGAAGCAGGAGTACCTGCTCGGCATCGGCGGCATGCAGCTGCTCGACACACTCGGCATCAAGCGCGACATCTACCATTGCAACGAGGGCCACGCAGCCCTGTGCAACCTCTACCGTCTGGCCGCCTATGTCGAGCAAGGCCTCAATTTCAATCAGGCACTCGAGCTCGTCAGAGCCTCCTCGCTCTACACCGTCCATACCCCCGTGCCCGCAGGCCACGACTATTTCGACGAGTCAATGGCCATGAAGTACCTTGGCGGCTATGCCGACCGACTCGGCATCAGCTGGGACGACCTCGTAGGCCTGGGCCGCAACAACCCCGAGGATAAGAGCGAGCGATTCTGCATGTCCATCTTCGCCTGCAAGACCTGTCAGGAGGTCAACGGCGTATCCAAGCTCCACGGCACCGTCAGCCAAAACATGTTCAACAACATCTGGCAGGGCTATTTCCCCTCCGAGAACCATGTAGGCTACGTAACCAACGGCGTACACCTCCCCACCTGGGCAGCACGCGAGTGGAAAGCCCTCTACGAGAAATACTTCGGTGCCGACTTCTACGCCGATCAGAGCAACGCCAACATCTGGGAGAAAATCTACGAAGTACCCGATGAGGAAATCTGGCAGACCCGCGTGAAGCTCAAGACCAAGCTCATCGAGTATATCCGCGAGCGTTTCCGCAAGACATGGCTCAAGAACCAGGGCGACCCCTCACGCGTCGTGTCGCTCCTCGACAAGATCAACCCCAACGCCCTCCTCGTAGGCTTTGGCCGCCGCTTCGCCACCTACAAGCGAGCCCACCTCCTCTTCACCGACCTCGACCGTCTGCGCAAGATAGTCAACAACGAGGAGTACCCCGTCCAGTTCATCTACACCGGCAAGGCCCACCCCGCCGATGGCGCAGGCCAGGGCCTCATCAAGCGCATCTACAATATCAGCCAGTCACCCGAGTTCCTTGGCAAGATAATCTTCCTTGAGAACTACGACATGCAGCTCAGCCGCCGCCTCATCAGCGGAGTCGATATCTGGATGAACACCCCCACCCGCCCCCTCGAGGCCAGCGGCACCAGCGGTGAGAAAGCCCTCATGAACGGCCTGCTCAACCTCAGCGTGCTCGACGGATGGTGGCTCGAAGGCTACCGCGAAGGCGCAGGATGGGCACTCACCGAGAAGCGCACCTATCAGAACCAGGAACACCAGGACAAGCTCGACGCCTCCACCATCTACAACCTCCTGGAGCGCGAGATCATACCCCTCTATTACAACCGCGACGGCAAAGAGTTCTCCTCCAAGTGGATACGCTGCATCAAGAACTCCATCGCCCAGATAGCCCCCCACTACACCATGAAGCGCCAGCTTGACGACTACTACGACAAGTTCTACAACCGCCTCGGCCAGCGCTTCCGCCAGCTCTCGGCCAACGACAACGCCCAGGCCAAGGCCATAGCAGCATGGAAGGAGCATGTAGCCGCCAAGTGGGACGCCATCAAGGTCGTCGCCTTCGAAGCCAACCACGGCCCCAACGCCGACGTCATCACCAGCGGCTCCAAGCACACCCTCCGCGTCAAGGTTGATACCGCCGGCCTTGAAGACTCCATAGGCATCGAGATGGTCATGACAGCCATCGACAGCGAAGGCAAGGAGTATGTCTATGAGGTATCCCCCTTCAATATCGTTGACCACGAGGGCAACCTCACCGTCTATGAGCTCGTTGACACCATCGACAAGGCAGGCAGCTTCAAGGTAGCCTATCGCATCTATCCCAAGAACGACCTGCTGCCCCACCGCCAGGACTTCTGCTACGTCAAGTGGTTCTGACAACATTTCGATAACACCCCTCCCCCAATCCGCCGCGTTTCAGTATAGAGACGCGGCGGATTCTTTTGTCCACCATCTATCCCTCCGCAAACACCGTCTATCAAAGAAAAATATGCGTAATCTGCTAAAAAACTATCAATTATCAACTATCAATTATCAACTATCAACTATCAACTGCGGCAACATCCAATGGCGCACAAGTTTATGCTGAGCCTGTCGAAGTTTTCAAACTGAGTCCGTGTTAATCCGTTAAATCCGTGTTTTTTAACCACGGATTATTCGGATAGAGCGGATATTGTGTGTGTCATCTGTGTGAGATGAGAGTTTAAGGTCATATCCGTGTTAATCCGTTAGATCCGTGTTTTTTAACCA
>CADAJV010000003.1:54353-76165 GCA_902788275.1 uncultured Bacteroidales bacterium
TTCGGATAGAGCGGATATTGTGTGTGTCATCTGTGTGAGATGAGAGTTTAAGGTCATATCCGTGTTAATCCGTTAGATCCGTGTTTTTTAACCACAGATCCTGTCGAAATTAATGCTGAGCCCGTCGAAGTCAAAGGCAAAGAAAAATCTGCGTAATCTGCTAAAAAAACTATCAACTATCAATTATGCCGCTTCGCTCTCAGGCTCTTTTTTTGTCAGCCCGGCTTCGCCGACCACTGACAGAGCCTTCGCGATGCTTTCAGCATTCAATTATCAATTATCAAAGAGCCTCAAAGTTCAATCTAAGAGCCTTGAAACGCAATCTAAGAGCCTTGAAAATGAAAGTTCAAGGCTCTTAGATTTTTTTTCCACGGAGTTAGTTTATTTTTCCACGGAGTTAGATTTTTTTTCAAGGCTCTCAGATAAAAATTTAAGAATAACGTTACATTTTTAGGTGTAATGCTTTCTCAGAGTAACATTGCAAGGGAAATGCAATATTTATCTATTCTCTTTTCTCTTTTAACTTTTAGAAAGTCTTCTGACATCCCTGGTAAAAATATAAATAAAAAATTAGGCAGCAAAAGAATGCTGCCTAATTTGTGAGATTTTGTTACTACTGGAACGAGGCTCCAACGATGTCGAGGAGCTCTGCAGTGATGGCGGCCTGACGCGTCTTGTTGTACATGAGGGTGAGGTCGTGGAGCAGCTGGTCGGCATTGTCGGTGGCTGTCTGCATGGCGATGACGCGGGCGGAGTGCTCGGCTGCCAGACTGTCGAGAACGGCTGTGTAGAGCCTAAGGGCTATGCCCTTGGGCAGCAACGATTCAAGGAGCTCCTTGCCTGAGGGCTCAATGATGTAGTTGTCATGGAGATTGTCGGATGCGGGTTGGGAGTCGGTGGCTTCGACACTTTCCAGGCTGACAGGGAGCAGCGACTCAGTGGTGATAACCTGGGTGGCGGTGTTCTTGAAGTGGTTGTAAACGAGCACCACCTTGTCTATCTCCTTGCGGATAAAGCGTTGCATCAGGTCATCGGCCACGGCAGCAATGTCACCATACTGCGGACGGTCAAGCAGTGCAGCGTTGGCAGACTGGAAAGAGAATCCGCTTTTCTTCATCTTCTCCGCTATCTTCTGTCCCACCGGGATTACCTCTACCCTAGCCCCCTGCTTCTGCAACTGGTCGATGACGGCAAGGGTGGCCTTGATGGCGTTGGAGTTGAATGCGCCGCAGAGGCTGGAGTTGGATGACAGACATACAACTACAGCACGCTGTACGGGACGCTCTTCGCCGAGGGGTGAAGAGAATCCCTCGCCTACCTCGGCTGTAAGGCGTGCCATCATTCCATCGAGGCGCCGCTGATACGGGCGCATACCACCGATAGTCTGCTGCGCCTTACGCAGCTTGGAGGAGGCCACCAGCTTCATGGCACTTGTTATCTTACGCGTGCTGCTGACGGAATTGATTCGTATCTTTACTTCTTTTAGTGAAGGCATGGGGTATAGAGGGAGGAGTTAGGAGTTAGGAGGGAGGAGTTAGGAGTTAGGAGTTAGGAGTTAGGAGTTAGGAGTTAGGAGTTAGGAGTTAAGAGTTAAGAAGTTAAGCCGTTACTCATGACTATTGAATGAATGGTTATAGGTTATTGGTTATTGGTTATAGAAGCCAAGTCCGGAAAGTAATTTTCAATTCTCAATTTACTAACGTCCTCTATCTCCTTCAATCTTCTTTTATCTTCTTTTATCTCCTAAATGTTCAATTTCAAACCTCAAAGATTCTTACTGTCCTGCGAGATCGGCTGCTACCTTGCGGATGGCGGCCTCTACCTCATCGGTTATCTTGCCTGCCTTGAGGGGGGCGAGCACGGTATCCTTGTATGAGGCGCGGAGGATGCGGAGGAAATTGTCCTGGAACTCGGGCACCTTGTCGATGGCCACGCTGCTGAGCAGGCCCTTGGTGCCACAGTAGAGTATGGCTACCTGTTCCTCAACGGGCATGGGGCTGTACTGTGCCTGGATGAGCAGGACGTTGTTCTTGCGTCCGCGGTCGAGGGTCATGGCGGTGACGGGGTCCATATCGGAGGAGAACTTGGAGAAGGCTTCCAGCTCGCGATACTGTGCCTGGTCAATCTTCAGGGTGCCGGCAATCTTCTTCATACTCTTGATCTGAGCACTACCACCCACGCGGCTTACGGAGATACCTACGTCGATAGCGGGGCGCTGGCCCTGGTTGAAGAGATTGGAGTCGAGATATATCTGACCATCGGTGATGGAGATGACGTTGGTGGGGATATATGCTGACACGTCGCCTGCCTGTGTCTCAATGATGGGCAGCGCGGTGAGTGAGCCGCCGCCCTTAACCTTGCCCTTCATGCAGGCGGGCAGGTCGTTCATCTGCTCGGCCACCTCCTGCTGTGCGTTGATCTTGGCTGCACGCTCCAGCAGTCGGCTGTGGAGATAGAACACATCGCCGGGGTATGCCTCGCGGCCTGAGGGACGACGCAGCACGAGCGACACTTCGCGATAGGCGACTGCCTGCTTGGAGAGGTCATCGTAAACGACGAGGGCATGCTTGCCGCGGTCGCGGAAGAACTCGCCGATGGCTGCTCCTGCAAATGGGGCGTAATAGAGCATTGACGCGGGCTCGGCTGCTGTGGCGGAAACGACGATGGTATAGTCCATGGCGCCGTGCTCCTTGAGTGTCTTCACCAGGTTGGCAACGGTGGAGGCCTTCTGGCCTATGGCTACATAGATGCAATAGACGGGTTCTCCCTTGAGGAAGTTTTCGCGCTGGTTGATGATGGTGTCAACGGCGATGGCTGACTTACCTGTCTGACGGTCACCGATGATGAGCTCACGCTGGCCACGACCGATGGGGATCATGGAGTCGATGGCCTTGAGACCGGTCTGCAGCGGCTCGTTGACGGGCTGACGGTAGATAACGCCCGGTGCCTTGCGGTCGAGGGGCATCTCATATTTCTCACCGCCAATGGGTGCGCCGCCATCAATGGGCTGGCCAAGGGTATTGATGACGCGTCCGACCATCTCTTCGCTTACCTGGATAGAGGCGATGCGACCTGTGCGGCGGGCAGTATCGCCTTCCTTGATACCCTCGGAGGAGCCGAAGAGCACTACGCCCACATTGTCTTCCTCCAGGTTCATGGCGATGGCCATGGTGCCGTTCTCAAACTCCACGAGTTCGTTTTCGGTAACATTGCTCAGACCATACAGACGGGCCACGCCGTCGGAGATGTTAAGCACTTTGCCAACTTCCTCAAACTGCACATCGCTCTTGATGCCCTCAAGTTCATTGAGGAGGATGTCGGAAACTTCGCTTGCTTTGATATTGCTTGGCATCTTTTCTTGCTTAAATTAGGAATTGAATATTAGGAATTTATGAATGCCGCAGGCATCGGCGGCTACACTATCTGCTTGCGCAGCTCTCGCAGGCGACCTGCCACGCTGGCATCCAGACACTGCGAATTGTACTCTATGATAAATCCACCAATGATTGAGGGGTCGATGGTCAGTGCAAAGTCCACATCCTTATGGGTCTTGCGCTTCACAATCTGCTTCAGTCTGCTAACGGTCTCATCCTTGGGTTTGGCTGGCACTGTCAGCTTGCAGAGTACCATATTCTTCTGGGTGCGGTATGCCTCGATATAGGATGTTACGATGAAAGGCATTACGGCCACACGCCTATTCTTTATCACAAGGCGAAAGAACTCCTGCACGCAGGTGCTGTTGCTCTGGCCGCACGCCACATGAAGCAACCGATATTGCTTGTCGGCACTGAGCAGGGGGTCACCGAGGGCAACCTTGAGGCGCGGCACCTTGAGGAATGAATCCCTAAGCACCTTGATGGCCTCAAAGACCTCCTCACTCTGACCGTGGGCAGAGGCGTACTTAAGCAGGGCTTTGGCGTAGCGGGAAGAAACTATACCTATATCCATTGGAATCAGGGATTAGGAGTTGGGAATCTGCGATAGTACCTGATCAATCCAGCGGTCCTGTTCTTCTTCCTTCTGCATCTCGCGGGAAAGAATCTTTCCGGCAATCTGCAGCGAGAGGTCGGCCACCTGACTGCGGATATCGCGCTGGGCCTTCTCTGTCTCGGCCTGGATTTGGCGGCGGGCATCCTCAATGATGCGTGCTGCCTCCTCCTGGGCCTTCTCCTTAGACTCGGCGATAATCTGATTGCTGGTCTGAGTGGCCTCTTTCAGTATCTGCGACTGCCGTTCCTGAGCCTCTTTGAGCAGTGACTGGCACTCGGCCTTGATGTTGGCCAGCTTTTCGTTGGCCTCGCGGGCACTACTCAGCGACTCGTCGATAAACTGCTTGCGTTTCTCTACCATGCCGGTGATGATGGGGAAACCATACTTGGCCAGCAGGATAAAGACCACAAGGAATGCTATGAGCATCCAGAAGAGCAGTCCAGGATCGGGTGTTAGAAACGACGGCATAATGTAATGGTTAGTCCGTTGAGTGTGTGTGAATTGAACCGCCTATATTACATGAACAGACAGAGCAGACATACGATTACTGCGAACAGAGCAACACCTTCCACCAGAGCGGCGATGATGATCATGTTCATACGGATGTCGCCCTTAGCCTCGGGCTGACGGGCAATGGCCTCCATGGCACTGCTACCAATCTTACCAATACCAAGACCTGCGCCAATGGCTGTAAGGCCAGCACCAAGACCGGCACCAATCTGAGCAAAACTTGCGGCAGCTGCCTGCAACATAATTAATGACAACATAATTTTTTAGTTTTTAGGTTATTATTTTTGTTTATTGTTATTCTGTTTTTCTCGAACAGTCAATGTTCCTATCTCTGTATCTGAATGTTGGCCGGAGTGTCAGCGCTATGCTCCTCATGCTCTTCCTGATGTGCCAATCCAATGAAAACGGCACTGAGCATGGTGAACACATAAGCCTGGATGAAGGCCACCAGCAGCTCGAGGCAGTCCATGAATATCATCATCACCACAGACACGAAGCTCAGGCCTGAGCCGATGAGGGCGCCCAGCTGGCAGGTGATAAAGATGACGCAGGTGAGGGAGAGCACGATGGCGTGGCCTGCGAAGATGTTGGCAAACAAACGCACCATCAGGGCGAAGGGCTTTGTAAAGATGCCAAAGAGCTCGATTACCGGCATCATGGGAACGGGGCATTTAAGCCATGTCGGCACTTTAGGCCAGAAGATATCGAGCCAGTACTCCTTGTTGCCAAAGATATTGATGGCAAGGAATGTGAACAATGCCAAGACAAGTGTTACGGCCAGGTTGCCGGTAAGGTTGGCTCCGCCAGGGAAGATGGGCACAAGGCCAATCAAGTTGCTTAAGAAGATAAAGAAGAATGCAGTGAGCAGATATGGGGCAAAACGCTTGTAATGTTTCTCGCCGATACAGGCTTTGATGATATCGTCGTTGACCATCATCACAAACATCTCAATGAACCCGACAAATCCTTTTGGAGCATCGCTGTCAGCCCTTTTGTTGCGGTACCAGCGAGCGCAGCCAATAAAGATGAAGAGCATAAGCAGCACTATAATCCAAAGCTGTACCACGTTCTTAGTAAGCGAGATGTCAAGCTTGACAGTCTGTTCCTGCCCGTTGACTACCTCACAAATCTTGCCGTTGTTTTCGCCCTCAGAGGGAATATAGAATCCTTCATACTTGCCATCCTTGGAATGGTGGAACCGGGCGGAAGAAAAGCAGTGCCAGCTGCCATCGTTGGCCATGAAGATTACAGGCAGGGGAATAGAGATGTGCGTCTCTCCCCATGTGGTAATGTGCCACTCATGGGCATCGCCGGTGTGGCCCAAAACAATTTCCTGCACATCAATCTTGCCTTCCTCCTTGTCAGCATTGTCAGCCGACACGGGGGCAATCATCAGCAGCAGTGAGCCGACAAGCAGAGCTATTCTATTTCTTAGACAATTCATTTAGTTTCTTTTCTATGTGTACAAAGAATACACTCTCATATATAATTGTGCCCAGATAGAGCACGAAGAAGCTGATGACAAAGGATATTTTGCCTGACTTGGTGAGCAGTGCTATGCCTATTATAAGCGCCAGTGCAAAAATCATGCGCACCACCTTGTTGGCGAGGTAGAAAGGCACAAGTCCTTTTTCTGCTGTACGCACCATGCGTATATATACAAGGATTGCGCAAACATTATATATAATCAGCAACACCGATGCTATGGCCAATGGAACTACAGGAAAGTCAGGCGAAAGTTTGAAGAGCAGTGTGCCGCAAGTAATCAGGGCATACCCTGCCACAATCATTAAGACCATGCCAAAGATATATTTGTTGCGTGCTCTTGTTATCTTCTCCATAACTGTCTTACTTGTTCGTGGTCTGGACTCTACTCTTCTGCGCAAATCGACACCGTATTGCGGGCTACCTCTATAAAGCCGGAGCATATGGGATACTCCTGCACTCCTTCGTCGGTTTTAACCGTGATTACACCGTTTTGCAGACTGGAGATGATTGGTGCATGGTTGTCAAGCACCTCAAAGGCGCCCTTGGTGCCAGGCACTGCCACGCTGATGGCCTCTCCGTCGTAGATTGTTTTCTCCGGTGTTACGATTGTCAGTTTCATTAGTCGAAGGGTTAACTGATTTACTATCCTTTTGCAGCCTCCATGAGTTTGCGGCCCTTCTCTATGGCTTCTTCTATGGTACCGACGTTGAGGAATGCCTGCTCGGGCAGGTCGTCAACCTCACCATCCAGAATCATGTTAAAGCCCTTGATGCAATCAGGCAAGCTAACCATAACGCCAGGCAGGCCGGTAAACTGGCTTGCCACGGTAAACGGCTGACTCAGGAAACGCTGCACACGGCGAGCGCGGTTGACGGTCAATTTGTCTTCATCGGAGAGCTCATCCATACCGAGAATGGCTATAATATCCTGCAACTCATTATATTTCTGCAGAATCTGCTTTACTCTCTGTGCACAATCATAGTGTTCCTTGCCGACCACATTGGGATCAAGGGCTCGCGATGATGATGCCAGCGGATCAACAGCGGGATAGATACCCAGCTCAGTGATTTTACGACTAAGCACGGTGGTTGCGTCGAGGTGTGAGAAGGTGGTTGCCGGGGCCGGGTCGGTGAGGTCATCGGCCGGCACATACACAGCCTGCACGGAGGTGATAGAGCCGTTTTTGGTAGAAGTGATGCGCTCCTGCATGGCACCCATCTCGCTGGCCAGTGTGGGCTGATAGCCTACTGCCGACGGCATACGACCCAGCAGAGCCGATACCTCAGAACCAGCCTGAGTGAAACGGAAGATATTGTCGATGAAGAACAGCACATCAGTCTCCTTGCCGGTCTTTGCACTCATATCACGGAAAGACTCTGCCACGGTAAGGCCCGACAGAGCTACTGATGCACGAGCACCGGGAGGCTCATTCATCTGACCGTACACGAGGGTGGCCTGGCTCTTGGCCAGTTCCTCATAGTCAACGGCAGAGAGATCCCATTTACCCTCCTCCATCAGTTCCTCAAACTTTTTGCCATACTTAATAACGCCAGCCTCAATCATCTCGCGGAGCATATCATTACCCTCACGGGTACGCTCGCCGACACCGGCTATGACGGAGAATCCGTCGTGCCCCTTGGCGATATTGTTGATAAGCTCCATGATGAGCACCGTCTTGCCTACACCGGCACCGCCAAAGAGACCGACCTTGCCACCCTTGATATAGGGCTCCAGCAGGTCAACAACCTTGATACCGGTAGTCAGTACCTCCTTGGAGGTCTTCAGTTCGTCAAACTTTGGTGCGGGGTGATGGATGGGTGCTGCATCCTGTTGGCTAAACTGCTTCATGCCGTCGATAGGTTCGCCTATCACATTGAGAAGGCGCCCCTTAATCTGTTCGCCCGTAGGCATACTGATGGGAGCGCCAAGCTGCTTAACCTCCATACCGCGCTGTAATCCGTCGGTAGAGTCCATAGCCACGGTTCTTACCGTGTCTTCGCCGATATGCTGCTGCACCTCAAGCACCAACCTGCCGGCCTCGCCCCTGTCAATCTCAAGAGCGTCATGAATCTTAGGGAGCACCTCCTCGGCCTTCTGACCCTCAGTGTCGAAATACACGTCCACAACGGGGCCGATAACCTGGGAAATTTTTCCTTCCTTTAATGGCATAACTATATTCGTTTGTTTATATTATTCTCTGTCTATCAGTCGCTTCGACAATCCAAGATCTTTGTGTTACCCCGTTTTGTCTGCCTAATGCGCCGCGAAGTTAATAATTTTACGCCACATTTGCGACATAAAAATTAATATTTTTTAAGAATGCAGTGTCTATTTGGACAAGGCTAATCTCCTCAGCAGCTCCAACAACACCTGCCATATATCATCTATTGTCTTGAGTTCTACACGTTCGCTCGTTGAATGGGGCTCCACTATGCGCGGACCGATGCTGGCAATTTGAATGCCGGGATAATGCTGAACAAAGAACCCGGCCTCCAGCACAAAGTGCATGGCCACCATGCGAGGACGCCACCCCAGTATGTCCTGAAAAGTGTTGCTTACCATTTGCAAGAATGGAGATTGCTGGTCTTCCTGCCAGGCAGGAGCTGACATTACCACCTCCGAGTCCGCACCTACGGCCTTGAAGGACTGAGCAATATCCTTACTCAGCATTTCCATGTCACGGTCAACAAAACTCCGGGTGTGTGTAGAGATAAATATATGGTCTGCTTCTGTTGATATGCGCCCAACATTATTTGATGTCTCTACGGTGCCGGGCATAGATTCACTCATTTTCACTACTCCCTGCGGCACCTCCTCAAGGCTGGCCAACAGAGCCTCCAGTGCATCTTTAGGAATAACACTGTCCTGTCCCTCGCATTTCTCGATGACACATGTCATACCCGGATCTTGCGGATACTCTTCGTGCAGCCATTCGTTGATCATTTCTTGCTGCGCTTTCACAAATTCACAGGGTTCGCCTGACGGTACACATACAATGATCTCTGCCGATGAAGCAATCGAAGCATTAGCCTCACCCACTTTAATGCTGGCCACATCAAAGTCGTAACTGTTGTATATGGCACTCAATATAGCCCAGGTGGCTATGACCGCACTGCAACGCCCCTTGTTGATGTCAACGCCCGAATGTCCACCCAATCCACCGTCAAAACGGATACGGTACCAACGCCTCTTGCCTCCTGGAGCCGGCAGTCGTTTCATCGGAATACGGTGAAACTGCAAGCAGGCTCCTGCGGCACCGGTAGTGATGGTGTCATAATCTTCCGAGTCCAGATTGATGACCTTGCGGCCACGGATAAAGTCCTTTGACAACGCCGCAGCACCCGACATGCCATCCTCTTCATTGGTAGTGGTGATAACCTCCAGGGCAGGATGCAAGATACCATCATCCTCCAGCACGGCCAGAGCCATTGACAGACCTATGCCATTATCTGCTCCTAGCGAAGTGCCGCGTGCCTTCATCCAGCCATTATCCTCATAAGCCTCAATGGGGTCGTTCAACGGATTGTCCATACCGACACACACCATGTCCATATGATTGAGCAGAACAACAGGCTCAACACCTTCATAGCCGGGGCTGGCAGCCTTACGAATAACGACACAGTTTTCCTTGTCACGTTCATACTCTAAGTTCAAGCGCTCTGCAAACCGGCATAGGTAGTCAGCCACTCGCTCTTCATGATGCGAGGGGCGCGGTATTTGGTTCAACTCACGGAAAATACTAAACACGCGTTCTGTTGAAGGATTTTTATCGCTCTTCATTTTTTCAATCAAATTATTTCTTGGATTATTTGCGACCATCTTTTCTTGCCTCAGCATAATGAAAACAGCTTTATTAGGAATTAGGAGTTTCTGCTTTCGGCTTAAATGAAGCGTTTATGTATATCTAAACATTAATACCCAGACCAAAGCTGGCGCGAGTACTGCCTGAACAATTCATCCCACCGGGTGACAGCAGCGCCAAAAAAGTCGCGTGTATAGCCATCCAGGAATGCCTCGCGTTGCATTTCGTCACCAAGCAGCACCCAGGTCTGTTCCACAAACGGCAATTCACGCAACAGTTTGTCCAGGAAATATTGCTGTGATGTTTTCATGGCCTCGCGGCAACTCTCCCACCTCACGGTAGCCAAACGGTTAGTCTGACGGAAATGCCACAATGCAGCATCATCACGCAGACGGTGCTGACCGCATACGCCGAGCATCATTGGCAATACAGTGTTGCCGGAGAAAATGGGAAAGCGGGGTGACTGACCGGGATTGTCCAGACAAACCCATGCTACGCCGCCCACCTCATCGGGAAGCCATGAACGCAACTGGATAATGGTGCTGTAGGCGCACCACGATACGCTGACCGTACGTATATTCTTCATCGTAGAATCATTCAGCAGCTTTCCGTATAACGCAATCTCATCCGGCCTCATCCAGGGATTGGTAATCATTGGTTTGCCTTTCACCTCTGACTTTGCTGCAAGACTGTCAATGCGACAGGATATGCTCTGTTCTGTCCCCTCGTAATAGGAGCCAAGCAACTTGGCCACACGTTCCACACTGACCAAAGAGTCAGGACGAACACTTACGGGCAGTTCCTCCATGTCGGCAGTGAAGCCTTTAGACGGAGCCAACTGCTGCATAATATATAGCTCGCGAACAGAATAATTCTTAGGTTCATTAAAATAGTTTCCACCACTATAGGCCTTCCAGAAGGAGAACTCCTCCTTGCCGTCCCACAGCTTCAGCTTGCGAGCCACGTCAAACACATTTTCTGATGCCATGAAATGGTCAGGGTCAGACAAATCAAGACGGCCTATTCTACTGATGTTGGCACTCACGGCAATCTCGTCGTCAGGAATACGCTGAGCAGCCCACACGCCACCTATTTTCTTCGGTCCTTCTCCTTGTACCTCAAAAATCCAGACCTCGTTGGGATCGGCAACTGTCAAACATTCGCCAGCATCGCCATAGCCATATTTCTTGATAAGCTCACCCATCAGGCGTATGGCTTCACGGGCTGTACGGCATCGCTGCAGAGCCACACGAGCCAACTCCTCAATCATAAACATACCATTCTTGTTGCGCAAGGTATCACGCCCACCGTATGTTGTCTCGCCAATACCTAACTGGTGCTCGTTCAGACAAGGGTAAGCCGTGTTTAGGTATCGGTATGTATGCTTGGCTTGCGGTATCTGCCCCTTCTCCTTTACACCTGTCTTGTCAGCAAAATGCTCCGTATGCATCGTACCCTCATATATGCTCATCACCGTGTCTCTAGGGTAATCCTTAGCCGGCACTATGCTCATCCATGTACGATACCATGAGTCGCAAGTGTGACTGGTTATCACGCTTCCGTCCACCGAAGCCTTTCTGCCGACCATAATGCTGGTGCAGGCATCCTTATTGTAACCATCGGCCAAACCATTAACCGTAAAGAACGTAAGAAGCATTACTAAAATGCCAAATACCTTGTTGTGTTTCATTAAGCAAGAGATTATATTTTGTTGTATCGTTGAAGTCAGCATACTCACTAAGGCTGTGCTGACTTGTGATTGTTTAGTAGCTAAAGCGGCGTCCGTTCCACTTGAGAGTCTTCTTCTGGGTGCTGCCGTCCTTAAGCCATGTGGTAACAGTGATGTCCTTGCCTGTACGAGGTAACGAGTAAGATATCCAGGAACCATCTTCGGTGGCATATTGATCTTCAAACCCAGGGGTATCGCAATAGGTCATCTTCCTTGTCGCATTGTCATAGCGATAGAACAGGAGGCCGTCGAACTGCCCGGGGTCGTGTCTGCCGTTTCTGAAACATGCCACATTGTACGCAAAAAGCTTATGCTTGCCGTCGCTTTCATTCCAATAGCACATCTCAATTCTTACCATGTCATCATCGTACTTGGACTCATAGACAACATAACCGTTCTTCTCATCAACGGTCAAGTTGTCACCTTCGTCCTGCGGCAGACCTTTGCGATGACGAATCCATGCCTGCTTGGTTGCATTACGTGCTTCGTCAAGACAATCGTCGCCGTCCTCATCATAAGTGTAATCAGATAGAAAAGCCCATGCAAAATCACTGATTGAGGGCTTTGCACCTTTATAGTTTACACGAATTACATCATCCTGCGCCGACATAATTAACGCGAAGCAGGCAAACAACGATACTAAAGATATTCTTTTCATAATGTCAGATGTTGGTTTTTATTTGCAAATATACAATAAATTTAAAATATGCATGACATTTCGCAGATAGATATCATATTTATTTCAAATCTTATTTCAAATCTATCTGTAAAAAAGGCAGAGAAACAACCACCATAATTGGATGTTGTTTCTCTTGAATGTCGGGGTGAAAGGATTCGAACCTTCGACCCCCTGCTCCCAAAGCAGGTGCGCTAACCGGACTGCGCTACACCCCGAAAAAAATGACCATTTTGCTGAATGCGGCTGCAAAGATAGTAAAATTATTGAACATTGAACATTGAACATTGAACATTTTTTTTAGCACAAGGCAAAAAACATGTCTGTTTTCTACCTTCACCTGCCAACTGCTCTATACTCCGAGCCAACGACGCGACTTGGGCAGCAGGCCAAGCAAGCGAGCTGCCATGTAGGCTATAATTGCGGTGATGACGGCATGGGTCGGCACTGCTATCAGCACTGCGGGGATATTGCTCATCACACGATGGAGCGTATAGCCGTCGCCTGCAGAAAACAGGAAGATATCCGGCCAAGACTGTACCAGCCAGTCGCGAACAAGCAGGAGGACCATGATGTGGAAAAGGTAGATGCCGTAGCTGCGTTGGGCAAAATCGCTTAGCAGACGGCCGAGCCAGCCAAGCAGTCCTTTCTTCTCCAGGCTGCCTTGCCAACGAATTTTGGTAAACAAGCAAAATACGCCATAAGTCATCATGGCAACATTAAGTGTGCAGAAGTTCCAGCTCATCTCGAGATCCTGAAACTCCGTGAAATGGTACATGCTGTCAATGTAGAAGTATGCCGTGGGGATATAGCCGGCAACTATCAGCCCTATAGCCCAAAAAGCGTTTGCTGCACCAAAACGGCGCACATAGTAGCCTAGCAGGAAATAGCCCGCAAAGCCCGTGAAATAGTAAAACGTTGGCGACGGGTTCCAGAAGCAAGCCCCCCATATCTCAGGACTTACAAAGCGATTAAGATATGGCATCAGGGTGGTTATCAGCCATATTGCGAGATAAAACTGCATCTGTCGCTTGCCGACCCTTTCCAGCCACGGACTGATGATGGGGGCAAGCAGATAGAGTCCTACAAGCATATAGATATACCACATGTGGCCAAGCCTGTCGTCAAAGTTAATAAGCATACAGAAGAAATTAGCGGTTGCCTGTCCCACGGTATCGCCGCTATAGAAAATGAAGAAAAGGCAGTATGCCAGATACCACACCACGAAGGGAATGAGTATGCGGCTTAGTCGTCGCTTCAGGAAATCACGCAACCCCATCTTTACCGGCAACAGGAAATAACCCGAAATCATCACGAACAACGGTACACTAATTCGCCCCAACGAGGTGTTCAAACCAATGAAGAAAGTATCGTCGCCGACTTCTACGTGACCGGTAATGGCATAAAACTGCTCAGCGCAGTGCTGATGTATTACAAGGTAGCAAGCCATGACCCTGAGAAGGTCCATAGTGAAGTTGCGTTTATTTGGCATAACTTTATATTTGATGTCGGAAGATCAGAATTTATACAACAATCGCTGTGCTGCACGGTTAATAACTACGCGGAGATCATGAGCTTTTGTAATAGCCTCAAGTGGAAATCCCATCACTATGCTTGAAGGCGTAGCCACTGCCGCACAGTCACCGTTATGGTACTCTATCAGCGCCTCTGCTCCCTCAACGGGCATAAGCACGTCAACACTAGTGGCAGCGTAGTGGTGCTGGTTCCATTCGTGAATAAGGGAGAAATGGGTGCTGCCGAGGCGCAGCTTGTGCTCATCGTTGGCTTTGCCGGGGGTGTAGCCAAGATATTTCCTTGTAAACTCCAGTTCCTCCACACTCTTTACATCGCTACCCACATAGCTGCCTGACACCAGCACATTGCCCCCCGTGGTGATATAGTCGGTAAGTATCTCACGCAGCTCCGGGGAGAAGGTCTTGTATCTTACGATGCTGCTGCGCCCACAGTCTTTCTGCAGCCCAAAGATTATGTCTGTCAGAGAGTAAGGCGCAAGAACTTTAGGAGTATGCCGAAGGGCATCCATTGAGCACGATGAGATACTGCGGACGCAGGCATCGCTTCGCAGTGCCTGGGCATGTACTGACGGATAGTCGAAGCTGTTGCCGGCAATTACCTCGCCCTCCAGCTCTGAGCCGCTGAAGCCCAAGCCATCCTTAGCCTCGCTGCCGATGTTGGCCCTATTAAATCCTGTCTGCTCGCCACAGTACTCAGCAGTATTGATATAAGGAACTCCTATGTCAGACTTGAGGTCAAAGCCCTGTTTCTCGCTTGTCTCTATTATGGCTGGTGAACTGAGGCGCGTAAACCCGTTGACCACCATCACCCGTTCTTCCTCTTGGCTGGCACATAGGGCTGTCAGGGTCTCGCTGGGCCAGCTCTCACCGCCGTCATTGCAGGCTGTCACCTTAAAGCGATAGATTTTGTCCTTCTCAACAGGGACATTGGCGGTGCAACCCTCCACCAAGGTGCCATTGTCAAAGTCCTTGCCCTCCTGTGCACTATATATTATATAATGTGCGGGCACAGCAGTAGACTCCAGACTGTCTGCCTGCGGTTGCCAGCTGAGCCTCACCACGCTATCGCAAGCCTCAGCCATAAACTGATTTACGGGGAGCGGCTGAATGACATAGTCTCGACCATGCTGCGTAGCAACGAAACGCACGATTGACTTATATATGCTGCGCGAAAGGATAAACTTGAAGTTTGGATCATGGCCGTAAAGCATGTCTTGGAAGTTCTGGTGCGACAGAGTCTCCAGAATCATTGACGGCACCTCGGGTTTACGGCTTTCGCTATAATTGCGGTTGAATATCTCCCGATGGGGCCAATCGGTGGCGAGGGCAGCAGTCAGGTCGCGACAAATATTGTCCTGCATAATACAGGCCAGGTCGGAGTTTGCCATACGGCTCACGCCTGAGAGCAGAGTATCGCTATCGGCATCGCCCTTGACGGTATAAATGCATAGTGTGCCGAAAGGACGGTTTTCCTTAAACCACCCTGCATCGCTATGCACGGCAATGCTCAGTTCCATTGGCACACCTACCCCTGTAGTGTCAGGCAGATAGCATGATCCTCCGGCAAGATGGTTGAGCGCATTAGAGCGCACATTGATATCGTCGGCATAGTCATTATGGCCGTCTTTGGTGTCATAAACATACTGCGGAAACCCAGCATACTCGGCATAGTATCTGGAGCCTTCCAGGAAACGAGGCATACCACTGACCTTACCCCCTCTTTCTATGCTGCCCATGCCGCCGCCTATACGCACTTCACTTGGCAGCACTACTTTAACCCCAGAACTTATCTTACTAAGTGACACTGAGTTATCGGAGCCTTTTCCTTCACTGAAATGAAAGGTGCCAAGATATGTCCATACGCCTCCACCCATCTGCTGATTTACTCTCACTCTGGTGCTGGTATCACCATGTCTGATAGTATAGACGGCATCGTCAGCTGCGTTTGCATCCACCGGATAGCGCACACATACGGCATAGTCGTCAGCATATGGTATTGTCGGATAGTAACTGTCGGAGTCAGCGCTGACATAACCCAGCATTTCCTCCGGGTGCCAGTCGCGCTCGCGGGGACAGTAAGCCACAGCGCCCGCATTCTCAAGCATCGGCAGCAGGAACGGAACCACAAATGAGCGTGTAAACATATCCTCCGTGGTACACCACAGATTAGGGCGCTGCCATCGCCATTTCTTCTTGGCATGATCATAGTAGCGGCCATGACTGGGCCATATAGTCATGTGAACACCCTGCAGACCTTTTTCAATTTCTACAGGCCGCGATATGTTACGCGTCCATTCGTTGGCTGTGCCGGTGGCACAAGTCCACAGGCGACTACTGTCTTTTTCTGTGCGATAGATATTAGGAACAAGCGTAGATATCTCGCGCTCAAATCCAAACAGGCGCAGGGCATATCCGTTATAAGGCTGCGGAAGACAAGAGCGCAGCCCGCTATATGCCGCAGAGACTTTCTGCGGGGTAAACACCTGGCTGGCAAATCCCTCCTTGGCATAAACGTCAAGTATGCGCTGTTCGTCGTCAATGATGTAACGGTCAAAAGCCACCGGCAGGTTGGTGCGGAAATCACGCCGGTAATTATCAAAGAAGTTGCATAGGCAGGAATCAATATTCACTGCCGGCAACTCCATATTGTCCTGCGCAGCCACATTGGTGCCGAGCAGGCAACAGGTTATCACAACAAAAAACAGAATACGCCTCATTCACGCGCTAATTGGCAGCCTTTCTCTGCAGATTGACAAAGGCGAAGGGCTTTACATGCTTCTCATCTTCAGGATGCTCCTCGCGGAAGGTCTCCTCCCACTCGCCGAAATCAATGACGGGAAAGAAAGCATCGGCGTCATCGGGCTCATCGTCAATGATTGTAAGATACAGCCTGTCGGCAAGGGGCAATGTCTGGCCATATACATAGGCACCGCCGATGATGAAGACTTCATCTTCGTCCTTGCATAGGTCAAAAGCCTGCTGCAGCGAGTTAACCCATTCGGCGCCCTCTTTATCCACCGGCACCTCATGAGGCAGAGCCAGGACTATATTGCGTCGGTTAGGCAACGGACGTTTAGGAAACGAGGCAAACGTGTTCTTGCCCATAATCACGGTATGCCCGGTGGTAATCTGCTTAAACCGCTTCATGTCAATGGGCATGTGGTAGAGCAGGTTGTTTTTTCTGCCGATAGCAAAGTTCTTGGCTATGGCAACAATGATGGATAGTGTCATATTCTTATACAGATACTGTTGCTTTAATATGGTCGTAAGGGTCGTAATCCGTAAGAGTGAAGTCCTCATATTGGAAGTCGAAGATGCTCTTAACGTCAGGATTGATATGCATCTTGGGCAGCGGCCGCGGTGTACGGGTCAGCTGCAGCTTAGCCTGCTCCAAGTGGTTAAGGTATAGATGAGTGTCGCCCGTGGTGTGTATCAGTTCTCCTGCCTCAAGGCCGCACACCTGCGCCATCATCTGCAGCAGCAACGCGTAGGAGGCAATATTGAACGGCACCCCGAGAAACGTATCGGCACTGCGCTGATACATCTGCAGGCTCAGCTTGCCTTTAGCTACATAGAACTGGAAGAACATGTGGCATGGAGGCAGGTTCATGTTGTCAAGGTCACCCACATTCCAGGCGTTGACAATTATGCGGCGCGAGTCGGGGTTATTCTTTATCTGGTCCACAGCCTGGGCTATTTGGTCAATGTGGCCACCCTTGTAGTCTGGCCATGAGCGCCACTGGTAGCCGTAGATGTGACCCAAATCGCCATCAGGGTCTGCCCACTCGTTCCAGATGCGCACTCCGCGCTCCTGCAGCCATTTGGCGTTGGTGTCGCCGCGCAGGAACCACAGCAGTTCATATATAATCGATTTCAGGTGCAGCTTCTTAGTGGTCAGCAGCGGGAAACCCTCGCTAAGGTCAAAACGCATCTGGTGGCCAAAGACACTGATTGTGCCCGTGCCGGTGCGGTCGTGCTTCTCCACGCCCTCCGTCATTATGCGGTTTAATAAGTCAAGGTATTGTTTCATCGTTTTAGAATATATCTCACGGCAAAATTAGATATTTTTTTCGAATTAGCATACGGTCTTTGCCACATTTAATTGAGTGATGCAATGTTTAATCATCAACTTTTTGTAACTTCGCAGCACGATGCAGTTACCAGTAGCTTTTACAGAACAGATGCGCACCCTGCTCGGCAATGCCGAGTGGGAGGCTTTTTGCACGGCTCTAGATATGCCGCCCCAGGTGTCGTTGCGCCCAAATATCAACTCTCAATTATCAACTCTCAATTATCAATGCCGAAGGCATAGCGAAGACTTTGTCAACGATCGGCGAAGCCAGACTGACGCAAAAAAATCTAAGAGCGACGCGGCGACTTTCGAACTCTCGA
The DNA here is from genome assembly GCA_902788275.1 of uncultured Bacteroidales bacterium. Taxonomy (GTDB): domain Bacteria; phylum Bacteroidota; class Bacteroidia; order Bacteroidales; family Bacteroidaceae; genus UBA6382. Next base: position 72,476 of record CADAJV010000003.1, read on the forward strand.
ATTTTAAATCCCCCGTTCCCTGGAGCAGCATAGGCCATTATCTCAGCCGACGGCCGGAGTTTATCATTGACCCGGCGTTCCATGCAGGAGCATACTATGTGCAGGAAGCCTCCTCCATGTTCGTTGAGCAGGCCCTGCGCCAATGTGGTGAGCCGAAGCTGGCACTCGACCTCTGCGCAGCCCCGGGCGGCAAGTCCACCCTACTCCGCTCCTTACTGCCAGACGATGCACTGCTGGTGTGCAACGAGCCGGTCAGGAGCCGTGCCAACATTCTGAGAGAAAACATCATCAAGTGGGGACATGAGGGATGCATGGTCACTTGCAACTACCCCAAAGATTTTGTTAAACTGGGAGCCGTGTTTGACCTCATTCTCGTTGACGCCCCATGCTCTGGAGAAGGAATGTTTCGCAAAGACAACCCCGCCGTAGAGATGTGGAGTCCTGCCAACGTGGAGGAATGTGCCCGGCGACAGCGCGACATACTCCAAACAATATGGCCCGCACTGCAGAGTGGCGGCTACCTTATTTATAGTACGTGTACATACAACACGCGTGAGAACGAAGAAAACGTCCGCTTTATCTGTGAAACGCTTGGTGCCGAGGCCGTAGATATTCCCATAGACCAGGGGTGGAACATCACCGGAAGCCTGCTCAAAGGTTTCGACAAGCCCGTCTATCGTTTCATGCCCCATAAGACTCGGGGCGAAGGATTCTTTCTTGCCCTTCTGAGGAAAAACGGCGAGCCCAAAAACATTGCCGTCAAAAAAGCACAGACAACCAAGCCGCTGCCTAAGGAATATATAGACATATTGCAGACAGACCGTATGGCGACCATAGACACGCCCGAAGTCCTCTATGCTGTCAGTGCTGCCCATGCCCCGATAGTGGAACACCTGTTAAAAACACTCTATCCGTTGCACATGGGCGTGGCGCTGTGCGAGCGAAAAGGCAAGAAGCTCATCCCTCACCATTCGCTGGCCATGAGCCGTCTGCTTAGCAAAGATGCCTATCCCCGGGCAGAGCTCAGCCTGCAGGACGCCCTCGGATATCTACGTCATGAGGCCATCAGGATAGATGCACCCAAGGGATATGTCATCGTGTCATATTCAGGGTTCCCCCTCGGCTTCGTCAACAATCTTGGCAGCCGCGCCAACAACCTGTATCCCGCCGAATGGAGAATCAGAAAACGATAAACAACCAACAATAACCCACTGTGCCGCGAGGGTTCGCCCTTCCACAGTGCAGCGCAGTTTTGGCTGCGTCAAAAAACATTAAACCCAAATGAAAAGAATACTTTACACCCTTATCCTGCTGCCACTGTTTGCCATCGCACAGACCGCACAAGAAGAAATCAACGCCAACATCAACCTGGCAGGCAGCAACTACCTGGCCTATCGCACCCCGACATGGAAGCTTACACCAGCCCCCAAGGGCTATGAACCCTTCTACCTGAGCCACTATGCACGCCACGGCTCACGCTGGCTGTGCGGCAGCGGCGAGTATGCCCGTCCCGTAGAGAAACTGCAGAAAGCACAGCAGTATGGCAAACTAACCCCCGAAGGACAAGAGGTGCTGCGCCGTCTTGAGTTCATACAATCCACCAGCATCAAGCGCTGCGGCGACCTTACCACCGTCGGCGAGCGTCAGCACCACGGCATCGGCAAGCGCATGGCGCAGAACTTCCCCGAAATATTCAAGGCCCCCAACACCCAGGTAGATGCTCGCAGCACCGTAGTACGCCGCTGCATACTAAGCATGATTGCAGAATGTGAGGAGCTCGCCGCCGCCAACCCCAAGACCCGTTTCCACAACGACACCAGCGACTCGTTGCAATTCTACCTCAACCAATCCGCCAAGCCCAAGATGCAGAAGATCCAGCAGGCCCTCAGCCAGGTGGAAAACGAGTGGTATCAACGCCTATACCATCCCGAGCGTCTGATGGAGTACCTCTTCACCGACCAGCAGTTCGTGCGCGACAGCCTCGGCAGCCGCAAGTCGCTGATGCACCAGCTCTTCAATATCGCCCGCGGCATGCAGAGCCACGACTACAGCGGTACCGACTTGTGGTACATCTTCACCAAGGAGGAAATCTTCGACCTATGGAAATGGGACAACATCTCTTGGTATTGCAGCTACGGCGCAGCCGTGGACAATCCCTATGCCCCCTTCTCGCAGTACAATCTGCTGGAGAACATTCTCAATACAGCCGATACCATTGTCAACCAGCCCGGCTACCACGGTGCCACCATGCGCTTCGGCCATGAAGTATGCGTGCTACCCCTGGCATGCCTCATGGAACTCGGCGAAGCCGGCGCCAAGGTAAGCTCAGCCGACTTTGCCACCCTCCACGAACACATACGCAACTACAACATCTTCCCCATGGCGGGCAATGTGCAGCTAGTGTTCTACAGGTCCAAGAAAGGCAACAGACCAATCCTTGTCAAGGCCCTCCTCAATGAGAAAGAGGTAACCATTGCCGACCTCAACCCCGTGCATTTCCCCTACTACAAGTGGAGAGATGTCCGCGACTACTATCGTCAGAAACTGGCCGGTTACAATCAGGAAATATAGCCGGCACAGCCTCAAAAACAAGCAAAAACCACATTTGAAATTTCTTTGCAGAAAAAAATGTCGCTTTTGCTTTGCTGTTTGGAAAGAAGTTACTACTTTTGCACTCGCAATCGCGAAAAACTTCGCGAGAAGGATGGCTCCTTAGCTCAACTGAATAGAGCATCTGACTACGGATCAGAAGGTTGTGGGTTTGAATCCCGCAGGAGTCACTAGGAGAGAGGACTATTTCCTCTCTCTTTTTGTTACCAAATAAGATTTGCCTCAATCTTGTCGCCACGCTTACGCGCTGCATCAAGAGCAGCATTGAGCTCTCCAACCTTTTTGCGGGTCTTATCCAGTTCCGCTACGGCCTCCTTGCCGTTGCAGATTAAGTCAACCTGCGCAAAATCTCTAATAATTGACATAAAACAAAGAATGATTTACCGCAAAAGTAAACCATTACAAACATACAGCAAAAGACACTTCTTTTACTGGTCAGATTATTTAGCTAAAGATTCTTTGGACTGACCTATAAGAATCCTAACAAAAACAGAATGAGAACTATCAGCCAGAACACATGCTCAAACTTCATCCTAATGTTGTGTTTAATAGACAGCGCAAAGATACAAAGATTTTTGCATGTACAAAAAAGATACACCAAAAATCGCACAAAACAAATTTTGTATCAAAAGAATAGGAGCAGTTTTGCCTCATGTGGATTTAAGAAAAACTAACGTGGACCTTAGAAAATCTAACGGCGACCTTAGAAAATCTAACGTGGAGATAAAATTGGGAAATGTGGAATAGCCGCAATCTAATCCCCTTGAAAAAAGTTTTAACTCCGAGGAAAAATAAACTAACTCCGAGGAAAAAAAATCTAAGAGCCTCGAGCTGTCATTTTCAAGGCTTTTAGATTTCGTTTCAAGGCTCTTAGATTTGGTTTCAAGGCTCTTAGATTGGGGATTGAGAATTGAAAATTTTGCCAAGTCCGGAGGTGGGCACTTAATTCCTGTGGCATTCGTGAGATTCGTGTTCGTTTTTAAACTATTGGTGTCCGGGGAAAAATCTATAAACCTCATAGAAGCCTTTATACATGTGACCTTCCGAATGTTATAGTATATTAGAGCTTACTTTCTTGCA
>CADAJV010000004.1 GCA_902788275.1 uncultured Bacteroidales bacterium
CACGGAGTTAAAACTTTTTTCAAGGGGATTAGATTAAACTTAGGCAATGATCACGCGAAAGACTCGGAATAAAAGTCTTATGTCTGTTCTAATCAACGCAGTTATGCAATAAACATATAACTAACGCAGTCAGAATTGGCTGCATTATGAGTAATCTGTGCCAACATCTATATCATTACCTAAAATAAATGCATCGATAACCACAAGTCTCTGGATAAAGGATATCTCATCTAACATCGCAGCATAAACAATAAATGTCATGGCTAACACGGTGTAGATTTCCAAAGCATAGTGTTTGATAAACTTTATCTTGATTAAAAGTTGTGCAGGGATATTAGTATCATGGTATATTCAGACGTTTCCACTTATACCTCTATCTTCTTGATGAACTTGGCCGGCACGCCGCCTACTATGGTGTCAGGCTCCACATCCCTGGTGACGACGGCACCGGCAGCTACCACTGCTCCGTCGCCGATGGTCACTCCAGCAAGGATGGTGGCGTTGGCTCCCACCCAGACATTCTTGCCGATGTGAATGGGCGCATAACTCATGCTCTGCCGACGGGCGGGATGGAGGTCGTGGTTGATGGTGGCCAGCACCACATTGTGGCCGATGAGTGCACCCTCGTCAATGGTGATGCCGCCCTGGTCCTGAAACTTGCAGCCCATATTAATGAAGACTCGCTCTGCGACTACGGTGTTCTTGCCGCAGTCGGTATGGAACGGCGGGAACAGGCCCACCGTCCGCGGTACTTTGCGTCCCCAAAGCTGCTCCAGCAAGTCGTGGAGCTGCTCCGGCGTGTGATACTTGCCGTTAATCTCTGCCGTTATCTTCAGCGCCTCCTGCGACAGCTGATGAAACATCATGTGGACGTCGCTGCCGCCAACGACAGGCTTGCCCGATGCCATATAGTCACGAAATTCCTGTATTGTCATCGTCTCTTGGTATTATTTAATATGCATAGACTAATCCATATTTCTCATGCAGGCGGCGGAGGGTGCCGTCAGTCTTCATCTGCCGGATGGCGTCATTAACGAAGCGCAACAAGTCGTCCTGTCCCTTGCGCATCAGCACGCCGATCTCTCCGCGAGTGAACGGCTCATTGAGGAGCGGAGCGGCAAGGCGGGCATCCGTCTGCACATAGTATGGGGCCTCCGTAATCTCCGTAATCATAACGTCGGCCTCCCCCTCGGCCACGAGTGAGGGTATTTCCTCGTTCTTCTGATGAACGATGATGGTGGCATGGGTGAGGTTGGCGTTGGCGAACTTCTCGTTCAGTCCGCCGGGGTTAACCATCACGCGCACTTCCGGATTGTCGATGTCTGCCAGCGACTTATAGCGCCCCTCTTCCGACTTGCGGCAGAGAATGGTCTTGCCGTTGGCCAGGTAGCCCTCGCTCATGAGCATGATTTCCTGCCGGACCTCCGTGATGGTGATGCCGCCAATGGCGAGGTCGAACATCTGAGGCTCGGCCAGCACATCATCGGTCAGAGTGGGCCAGGAGGTCTTGACGAACTCCGCGCTCACCCCCAGCCTGGCGGCTATCTCGCGGGCCACCTCTATGCCGAAGCCCCAGTAGGTGCCGTCCGGCTCGCAGAAGGACAAAGGCCTGTAGTCGCCTGTGGTACCAATGAGAATCTTGCCGCGCCGCTCAATCCTGTCAATGGTTGGCCTTGCAGAATTGTCATCGTCGGAAGAACACGAGGCAACGCTTGCCACTCCGCAAAAGAAGAGAACGATTGCCAGCAACCATGCCAGCCCCTTCCCTGCCCTGCAAGCCCCCTCTAACTCCCCCTCAAGGGGAGAACTGGGGCCCCCGTCAAGGGAGGATGTCTGCCTTGTATAACGTGTCATCTAAAGAAATAGTTGGTTTCTTCGCAACCACCTTTTCTCGCCATGGCAGACTTGATGCAAGCATCATTCTGCTCATTTGGCTTAGCGAAAAGGTTGGTAAAATGGGAGTAAAAACGGAAATAACACAATATGAAAAACCCGCCAATCTTGCATTGCGAGAAGGCTTGGCGGGTTTGTGATTTAATGCGGAGACAGCATATTAACTGTTTCTCTACCTCACCCAAATCTTCTTGCCCTTGATAACATAGACGCCCTTGGGCAGCTTGGCGAGGTCAGCAGGTACCACGCTCTTGGCAATGCGGACACCGGATACATTATAGACATCCACCGGTTGGTCGGCTGCATCGACTATGGCTGCGTCAACGCCGGTCATGTCGTAGTCTAGGTGGTTGGAGGTGAGCAGCTGGGTAAGCTCGCCATCGTTGAGTTTGATGTAGCAGCGCGATGCATAGATCTGCGGCACTGTAGTGGCGTTGACAAAGGCAGCTGTGGCATTGTCCTTGGCAATGATGCCATACATACCCGCAGTGCCCTGCTTCTCGGTGGCGCCGGAGAACTGCACTGTGGTGCCGGTGTTGTCCTCAAAGCTGAGCTCCACCTCGCCGAGGGTGATGTAAGCATCGCTTACATTGATGGTGCGCACTCCGCTCTCCTTGGTGGAGAAAAGGATATAGGGCGTCTTGGCCTTGAGGCCGTCGCGCTTGACGTCCTTGAAATTGAGCTTGGTGGCGGTGCCTGTGTTCTCCACTCCCACAAGGGTCTCCAGGCGGCACTCCTCGCCGAAGATTTCATTTATCTGTTCCTCGGTGAGGCTGAAGGGCAGACAGATGGTGTTCCAGCCTTTGTAGATGTAACGATAGACGGTGAGGTCAACGGTCTGCTGGTCATAGGCTGTGAGGTCCTTGGGGCTGACGGTGCTGGTGATAAGCTTGTCAGCGCTAACGGTGGTAGCCATCAGTATGGCGGCTGCCAAAATGAACAGTTTGGTAAAGTTTTTCATAGCGGTAATGTTTTAATGTGTGTCCGCGCGGCCGAACCGCGCAGCACGGTGGTTATTGTCTTAACGGTTAGTGGCTTTAATTCTGGCGGGGGCACCGGTAGCTACGGTGAAAGGCGGGATACTGCGCGTTACGACAGCTCCGGCCCCGACCACGGCCCCCTTGCCAATGGTAACTCCGGGCAGCACAGTCACTCGCGGTCCGATGAGCACGTTATCCTCAATGCAAACGATGCCGCGAGTGTTGAGGTCGCGTTCGGCAGGGATAAGACGGAGGGTCTCGGCATCAGTCTTGCCAAACTGATAGTCAGTGATGAGCACATTGGGGCCAATCTTGACATTGCTGCCAATCTTAACCTCGCGGATGACATTGATACGCACGTTGCGCTCCAAGTTGACATCGTCGCCAATGATAAGTTTGGGGGTGTAATTGCCTGTGTTGATACACTCCACATGGAGACCCGGCTTGGCGCAGAAACCCGTGCCAATAGCGATGTACCTGTTTCCCTCGGTATAGACGGGTCCCTCCACCACACAGCCAGCGCCCACCTTGACACGATGGCGGAAACGGAAGGTGGTGAGATTCTTGCGGAAACGGGCGAAGGCTCTGGTAACGACGGTGTTGCAGACTATCATGACTATGATAGCCACAACAACGGTAATTATCTTGCGCAGCACACGGCCGATGGCGCTCAGCACACGCCCCCACAGCTTGGCAGAGAAGCAGCGCTTGAATGCCGAGACTACGGGGCGGAAGCCCAAATTCTGCTTGACAATAGTACGGCTCACCTTGCCCTCAACGCCCTTGATGCTGCGACGCAGTACAAAGAGGCGGAAAATCTGCGGAAACATGAAGTCGCTGACCTTCGACTTCATCTTCATGGTAGTGTAGGGGGATATGCATGATGGCTTATCCTCGTAGTAGTCATAGATGGCGAGGATGTTCTTTACGTATGTGCGGATGGGGTCGTTGGCTTCAGCTACATAATCGATGGCGGCATCGTCAAACACCACGGGGTTGTAGATGAAATTCTGCTTGGCAGCCAGCACAATATGGAGAAACAGCGGCACGGCAGGCATACCAGTGCCGGCTCCAAACTCCTTGGGATTGTAACCGCGAATCATGTCGGTACGCAAAATGTTACGGCTGACCTGGATAATGCCCATACCTACCTGCTGAAGGTAATCGTCGGCATCAACATACTGCACGGTTGGCTTCTTGGCATTCTCATTACCAAGGAGATGGATAAGGCCTATCTCGTTGCTCTCCAGCATTTCGAGCAGGGCAGAAAAGTGACCCACACGAACTATGTTGCGCGCATCAAGCATCCATATATACTTGCTGCGGGTGGCAATGGCTTGATTGAGAGCATAGGTGAAACTGTTGTCTTGGCTGAGGTTCTCAGTGTTACTGACGTAGTGGAACGGCACGCGGCCCTCGAAAAGTTTCACGGCATTGGAGGTGCCGTCGGTGGAATCATTGTCCACAATAATGATTTCGATGCGTTCAAGCACATTCGCATCAAGCAGAGCCAACTTTTGCAGTTGGTCCTTTATCTGCAGCTCATTATTGCGTGCGCTGATGCAGAGGGTCAGTGTCTTGCCATAGCTGAATGTTAATTGCGAAGGCATCTTGCTATTATTAATAAAAGGTTAAAGAGTTAACGAACTTGCAGTTAATGCTAGCTACTCTACATTTCTATATATAATACCTTGCGAAAGTAGCAAAAAACTCCCGTATATGCACAAAAAGATCTACACAAAATTAAAAAATCCTGCGCGAAACCTTTTTTCGTGCAGGATTTTTTAGATTTTTCTTGGTTTCTTCGCAACCACCTTTTCTCGCCATGGCAGACTTGATGCAAGCATCATTCTGCTCATTTGGCTTATCGAAAACGTTCGTTTAATTTCATCAACAGACGTTTTCTCGCCTCAGCATAGTTCATGCAAGCATGACTCTGCCTTTGGCTTATCGAAAACGTTGGTCTTGCGCTGAAATCAGCCTGCTTTTTCTGACTTGGCTCTGGAAACAGTCTTGGCCTCCTCCCAAATGGCATCCATTTCCTGAAGAGTCATATCCTTAAGATTGCGCCCTTGCTTTAAAGTCTTATCCTCAAGGTAATTAAAGCGACTTATAAACTTGCGGTTGGTGCGCTCCAGAGCATTATCAGGATTGATGTGGTATAGGCGTGCGGCATTGATGAGGCTGAACATTACATCGCCAAACTCAGCCTCGGCCTTGTCCTCGTCCATATTGACCACCTCAGCCTCAAACTCGGAGATTTCCTCCTTGACCTTAGCCCACACCTGCTCCTTCTGCTCCCAGTCAAAGCCCACATGACGCGCCTTATCCTGGATGCGGTAAGCCTTTATGAGCGCGGGTAGAGCAGCAGGCACACCGGAGAGCACACGCTTATTGCCATCCTTCTCCTTCTGCTTAACCTGCTCCCAGGTGTCAGCCACTGCATCAGGGGTGTCGGCCTTGACATTACCATAGATATGGGGGTGACGGAAGATGAGTTTGTCTCTTACCTTCCGACAGACATCGGCGAAGTCAAACTCGCCCTTCTCCTCGCCAAACATGGCGTAGAAACAAACGTGCATAAGCACATCGCCCAACTCCTTGCATATTTCTTTCTGATCCTCGCGTGCCAGCGCATCGCAGAGTTCAAAAGTTTCCTCTATTGTATTGGCACGCAGGCTCTGATTAGTCTGCACCGAATCCCACGGGCACTTCTGTCGCAGTTCGTAGAGCACATCCAGCAGGTCATTGAATGCCTGCAACATCTCTTCGCGTGAATGCATTGTCTTTTCTTTGTTAGGGGGCTTATAAGGAATATCAGACTTTCCTTTTCTCTATTTGCGGAGGCTTGCCAACGTTTCCTTGATAGCTGCTATCTTCTGCTCGGCATCCGCCTGCTTCTTACGCTCAAGGGCTACCACCTGCTCGGGGGCATGAGCCACAAAATTGGCATTCTGCAATTTCTTCTGCACGCCGACGAGGAAGCCCTCCAGACGCTTGAGCTCGGCCTCTTGTTTCTGTATTTCGGCCTCAACATCAATAAGATTGCCGATTGGCACTGCATACTCGCTGGTGCCCACCAGGAACTTGACAGCACCCTCAGGGCTCTCGCTGCAAACTTCTATGGAAGAGAGGTTAGACATCTTCTTTACCACGGCATCAAATATCGCATAGGCGTTGCCGCCAAGACAAACAAGCGCAAGCTGCTCCTTATTGGCAATATTCTTCTGATTGCGCACGGCGCGCACACCAGCCACGACTTTCTTGACCTCCTCAAAAGCTGCAAGGAAAGATGCTTCATCTTTGTCCACAGTAAAGTGAGAAGAAGAGGAGGCGGTCATTATGCTCTCGCCGTCCTTGCGCTCATAGATATGCTGCCACAATTCCTCTGTGATGAAAGGCATGAAGGGGTGTACCAGTTTGAGCAGGCGATCAAAAAAACTGAGCGTAGCCTCATAGCTAACCTTATCGATGGGGTGCTGGTAAGCAGGCTTAACCATCTCCAGATACCAACTGGAGAATTCATCGGTGAAGAGCTTGAACACGGTCATCAGAGCCTCGTTGAGGCGGTATTTGCTATAGAGATCATCTAGCTCGGCAGCCGTATCACGCAGTTTGGCATCCAGCCAACGTATGGCAAGCTTATTAACCTCGGGCTGCTCCAGACCGTCTGCAGCCTCCCATCCCTTGACGAGACGGAAAGCGTTCCATATCTTATTGCAGAAATTACGGCCCTGCTCGCATAGACTCTCAGCAAACAATATGTCATTGCCGGCAGGGGCTGCCAGCAACATACCCATACGCACGCCATCGGCGCCGTATTTCTCTATCAGTTCGATGGGATCGGGAGAATTACCCAACGACTTCGACATCTTACGACCAATCTCGTCGCGCACAATGCCGGTAAAATAGACATTGCGGAAAGGCACATCGCCCATATACTCCATACCTGCCATTATCATGCGGGCCACCCAGAAGAAGATAATGTCAGGACCCGTAACAAGGTCGCTGGTGGGGTAGTAATATTTTATTTCGTCATTGTCCGGGTTGTTAATGCCGTCAAACAGAGAGATGGGCCAGAGCCATGACGAGAACCATGTGTCAAGCGCATCCTCGTCCCTGCGAAGGTCGGCAGCGGTGATTTTCTCAAAGCCCTCAATCTTATGGGCCTCAGCCACGGCCTCCTCCTCGCTGAGAGCGACAACATACTTCTCCTCCTCGCCCTCAGCACATGGCAGGAAATAAGCCGGTATCCTATGGCCCCACCATAACTGACGACTGATACACCAGTCCTGGATATTCTCCAGCCAGTTGCGATAAGTGGTAACATACTTCTGCGGATGAAACTTAATCCTGCCATCAAGCACAGGCGGAAGAGCGATGTCGGCAAAATGCTTCATTGAGAGGAACCACTGCTTACACAGACGCGGCTCAACAGCCGTATCAGGATTGCGCTCTGAGTAGCCGACCTTGTTCTCATAATCCTCCACCTTCTCAAGTAAGCCAGCGGCCTCCAAGTCTTTGGCAATCTGCTTACGCACCTCCATGCGGTCCATACTGACATATAGCGGACTCTGGTCGGAGATGGTGCCATCGGGATTGAATATATCTATTGTTTCGAGATTGTGGGTCTTGCCCAACTGATAGTCATTAACATCGTGGGCTGGTGTTACCTTGAGGCAACCCGTACCGAACTCAATGTCCACATAGCGGTCCTCAATAACAGGAATGACACGTCCTACCAATGGCACAATCACTTTCTTGCCGTGGAGCCACTGATTTTTGGGGTCTTTGGGGTTAATGCACATGGCCGTATCACCCATAATAGTCTCGGGACGAGTGGTGGCCACCACAGCATAGTAGCCTTTTCCGTCACGATGAACTACACTGCCCTGAGCAATCATTTCAGACAAGTCGGCCTGGTCAAGCATGTCCGCGACATAATATTTCAGATAATAGAGCTTGCTTTTCTCGTCACGATAGATTACCTCCTCCGTAGAGAGCACGGTCTGTGCCTTGGGATCCCAGTTGACCATACGAAGACCTCGGTAAATAAGTCCCTTGCGATAGAGATCAACAAAAACCTTGAGCACGCTTTCGGAACGAGTTTCATCCATAGTGAAAGCCGTGCGATCCCAATCGCAACTTGCACCGAGACGACGCAGCTGCTTAAGGATGATGCCGCCGTGCTCATGAGTCCAATCCCAAGCGTGCTGCAAAAACTCCTCACGAGTGAGGTCACGCTTCCTGATACCCTGTTCGGCCAGACGGTTAACAACCTTGGCCTCAGTAGCAATGGAGGCATGGTCGGTGCCTGGTACCCACAGAGCATTCTTGCCATCAAGGCGTGCCTTGCGCACCAAAATATCCTGAATGGTATTATTGAGCATATGTCCCATGTGAAGCACGCCCGTCACATTTGGCGGCGGAATAACTATTGTATAAGGCTCACGTCCGTCAGGCTTAGACTTGAACAATCCGTTCTTTATCCAATATTCATACCATTTGCCTTCAACCTCCTGGGGGCTATACTTCGTTGCAAGTTCCATAACTTTGGTGTTTTTCAAAATTTGACTGCAAAGTTAGTGCAAACTGAGCGGAAAACAAAATTTATTTGAGTTTTCCCGAAGTGTAGCCTAACTTGACTTTGAAAATAAGCCAAAGTTAGTACAAAACGAGCGGAGAGCAAAAGGAGCCTGTTGATTTTGTTCTGACCGACGAAAAAGCCACGCTGATTAAGCGTGGCTTATAGGGCATGGATATCAATTCTCACTTCTTGGGAGAACGTGGAGCCATCTTGTGGAGCATCTTGCGTTCAAACTTCTTCTCGGCTATCTTTACTTTCAGATATTTAGAAGCGGGGATAACTTTGAGAATCTTCTTCTGGTACTCCTGCTCAATATCCGTCATCTGGCGGTCGATAGCCAACAGACGTTCAAGGGTTTTGAGACTCTGCTTTTCATCGGGTTCATTCTTCAGCGCCTCACGTGCCAAGCGGCCCTTCTCATGCATCAGTTTGCGCTGCGCATCGCGCATGGCATGATAAAGAGGCAAGAATTTCTGTGACTCCTGAGGGGTCAACTTGGCCTGGTCTGTGATGAAGCAATCACACTTCTGCACAAACTCTTCGGGCGAGAAGCGACGCTCGTCCTTGTGTTGGGGGTGTGCATATGCCATGAAGGGCATCATAACAGCAACCAATATAAAGCCTAAAATATGTCTAAGATGTGTCATTAGTAATAATATTTATATGGTAAGGTTACTCATCATCGGTCACATAAGCCATTATATCGTGGCTATCAAGCATCATGTAGTCACAGGCATCATCAATATATTCAGCCATTTCCTCCTGGGTAAGATCAACATTGGCATCTTTTTCTGTCTGCATAGCAAGGGTCTGAGCCTTCTCCGCCACTATGCGCTGCTGGTACTTATATATCCATATTCCGAAATAGAGACCACCAAACATTGCTGCCATATAAATGTATGGCTTTAGTTTGGCATAGAACTCCGTCTTATAGAACGGCAGTCTCTTTACCTTGCATTCATCAACACGGGTAGCCTCCTGCTGGTCTATGCGAGCCATTACCTGCTCAGTGAGATTATCAAAATATCCCTCTGGCACGCTAAACGGCTCTCGGCTGACAGCATTATTGAGATCAATACTTTTCATGTTGTTTTTCTTCTGTTTCTTTGACATCGTTTTCATAGAAAGGTTTAATTGCGACTGCTAAAAAAATCCTCTATCTTCTTGGCTGCGATATGGTAGGAGGCCTTCAGAGCGCCTACAGAAGTGTCAAGCATTTCGGCCATATCCTCATATTTAACCTGGTCATAGTATCTAAGGGTAAACACCTGCCTCTGCTTGGGCGGCAGTTCGTTGAGAGCCTGCTGCAGGAGGCGTTCCGTCTCATCACCATCAAAGAAAGGGTCGCTCTCCAGGGCGTCAACCCCTGCCTCGGCACTGTCCAGTGACAAAGTTTCACTCCGTTGCTGCATGAAGGTAATACTCTCGTTGGCAGCAATACGATATAGCCACGTGGAGAGCATTGAGTCGCCGCGAAAGTTGTCAAGCGCCATCCATGCCTTGACAAACGTGTTTTGCAACACATCATTGGCATCGTCATGATATGTTACCATGTGGCGTATCTGCCAATAAAGCTTCTGGCCGTACTTCGCAACCACGGATTCAAAGGCAGTACGACGCGTGGATGGTTCGCGTAGTTGCTGTACTAGCTGGCTGTCGGTGGGATAGTGCGGCATGTTATTTGACAGGTGTTTCTTTTGTTGGACAACTGAAGGCATTAAAAGTTTAATTTCCCCACTTCTTTTTTACAGAGAAAGAGAGCAATCAGGTTTAAGTTTACTTAGCCTAATTGCTCTCAAGTATATATGGTTATGTAATTAAAGACTACGAAATAGAGACCTTGCGCACCACCTTGCCAACCTTAAGCAGATAAACACCTTTCTGCAGGTTAGTAGTGATGGTCTGGTCTTCAGTCTCGATGGCGTAGCTTGCTGCCTTGGTGCCGGTTACATAGTAAACGACAAGAGTCTGCTTGGCTGCGCCAGCCACACGAATGGAATTGCCCGAAACAACGATGCTAACTTCCTGACCATCGGGCGCGGCTACAGACATAAACTCCGTTTCCGTTAAGGCTGCATAAGCAGGCGCAACGGAGAAGCTCATGGCCATACCGAGGGCGATTATCAAGGTGTTAATGCGTTTCATATTCGCGTATTTCTTCTTTTATCAATGCAAAAATAGCACTTTTTCCAATACAAGCCAAACTTTTACACAATTTTTTTCCCTTTTTCGCGTTATAGGCGTTTTTTAATGATAAAAAAGCAGGCTTATTCCTTTGTTTTGGCTATTTTATTGCCAACCTTCATAAGGGCGAGGCCGATGATAATCCATATCATCTCGCGCACTCTGGTGATAAGACTGGTATATACGCCATAGGCCCCGCTGATAGAGAGGGCGCTGACGGAAAGGGCAAAGCCTCCTTCACGGGCACCAAGCTGCATGGGCGAGAAGAAAAAAATGTTGCCAAAAAGCGAAGTGAAAGCCATAATCAGCACACAGTCGAAGAAATTGACGTCGCTGGTAAGGATGCGCAGGATGAAGTAAATCTCCAAAGCAGTAAGCACTCGTGCAGAGAACTCGAAGATAAAGGAAGTGTAAAAGCTAACACTGTGCTTGGAGTGGAGTTCAGCTATCTGTTGGTCAATCTGCATAAGCTGCTCCTGTTTCTTCTCGGAGAATCGGCAGGCATACTTACCCAGCCAAGGTATGCGGCCTACAACACGGAGTGTCTTTATTATCATGCCGTGCTTGTAGCCCTTGACAAAGAAATAAATAGCAAAAAGGCAGAAGGCAGCCACAGCGATTAGCAACAGCCACATCGCAACATCAGCCTTATACAACACTATAAACAGCACCACCGATACAAGCCAGAAGCATATATGACTGAATATATGCATCATCACATAGAGTATTACGCTGCTCGTAGCCCGGTTAGTGCCAATAATGGGACTCAGCTCCATGATTCGGTAGGGCTCGCCGCCCATTAAGCCACAGGGAGTAGCATAGTTAAGAGC
Organism: uncultured Bacteroidales bacterium; assembly: GCA_902788275.1. Classification (GTDB taxonomy): domain Bacteria; phylum Bacteroidota; class Bacteroidia; order Bacteroidales; family Bacteroidaceae; genus UBA6382. The sequence goes on from CADAJV010000004.1 coordinate 11,475, forward strand.
AAAGCCTGAGATCGTGAGTTTATACACCTTGCTCAGCGTAACCGGTGAATGGCTCTCGCCGTTGCGAATAATGCAATACCAGCTGACTGCGTTGAAGAAATATATCACAATCCAAACTCCCACCACAGCAGCAAACCACCACCCGGCACGGCGGATATGGGCCCACAGTTCAGAGTAGTCCATGTCGAAGGTGAGCAGCATTATTACCACAGCCACGGCACCCAGTAGAAAAAAGATGTTGCGATATAGAGGTTTCATGTGGTTTGATATTATAGGTTTAGCCAAGTCCTAAGGTAATTACAAAAGCCGAAAGCTTCGTGAGAATATGCTCTTTCGAGTAAGGCTCTCTTTGAGTGAAGGCTCTGTCAATGGTCGGCAAAGTCTTCGCGATACCAACTGCACTCCCCGAAAGGCCCCGCCTAGAGAGGGGGAGTCGGCTCTCGGCAATCTTAGGCCCCAAAGACTTGTCAATTGCAAATAAGAAGCCTCATCAACTACGACTCAGACCTTCACCGTTAGGCCTTCGTTGGCGGCAATGGTGTTAGGAAAGACCTCGCGAGCCTGCCTTAACAAAAGCGATGCATCATCGTAGCTGGCGGAATAGTGGCCAATCATCAGGCGGCGCACTCCCGCCTGCTTAGCAATACTTCCAGCCTGACCGGCAGTGGAGTGACCATGGACAGTGGCCTTCTTCTCCTTGCTATTGTCATAGGTCGTTTCGTGGTATAGCAGGTCCACGCCTTTTATAAGCGGGATAAGCGTAGGGCAGTAGGCAGTATCTGAACAATAGGCATAGCAGCGAGGCGCAGCAGCAGGCTTTGTCAGACGCGCATTGGGAATCACACGACCATCGGGCATCACCCAGTTTTCGCCAGCCTTGATGTTGTTAAGGTAACAAACGGGGATTCCGTAGGCGTCAGTCATCTCACGATTGATATGTGGCAGGGCGGGTTTCTCCTTAAACAGGAAGCCATTGCACGGCATGCTGTGCTTCAACGGCAACGTCCACACCTCCATGCTACGGTCTTCGTAGATAAGAGCATGGCTCCCAGGGTCAACAGCATGGAATACCACCTCAAAATCCAGCGCGTGGCAGAACAACTTGAGCTGAGCCTCCAGCAGGGGCTGCAACTCAGCATGGGCATAGACATGGAAATCCATGGTGCGCCCTAGCAGCCCATACGATGAGATGAGGCCAACCAGTCCTAAGCAGTGGTCACCATGCAGATGTGAAATAAACACATTACGCAAAGCCATAAACTTCTGTCTGCATGTGCGCATCTGCAGTTGGGTACCCTCACCGCAGTCAATAAGCGACAGCTTGTCGTGGATATTGACAATCTGTGCCGACGGGTTATGCCGCGGAGTGGGTGTGGCACTGCCGCAGCCCAACACCGTAACCTCAAATTTCGTCTTAGGAGTCTTTTCCATTCTCACGCGCGAACATTATAATATATATATAAGTCGAAGACTTCGCGAGCGGCTCGCCAGTGGTCGCGCCTTTGGCACGGACAGGCTTAAAGAGCCACGAGAGCGCAGTGGCAAAATTCGAACTTTTAATCCTCTATTAATTATTAAAGCCCCTAAGGACCTTAAGGACCCTAAGGACTTTAATAATCTTTATTGAATTCAGAGAATCGGCTTTACTCTGCTCCTCCCTGCTCAGCAAGCTTTGCCTTGAGCTCAGCAAGAGCGTCATTGTCGGCCAGAGAGTTGGCAGCTGCCTGGTTCTGAATCTCAGGAGTCTCAGCCTGCGGCTTGCGCGGGGCAGCAGCCTTGCGCTCAGCACGCTGCTCATCCTCAAATACACGGCTATGGCTGAGGATGATGCGGCGGGTCATCTTGTTAAACTCAAGCACCTTGAAGGGCAGCTTCTCATTGAGCTGGGCCTTAGTCTTGTCCTCCTTAACGAGATGCTTAGGAGTGGCGAAGCCCTCAATGCCGTACTCCAACTGGATTACGTCACCCTTGTCGTGCTCCTCTATGATGGTACCCTCATGGATGGAACCAACAGTGAAGATGGTCTCAAATACATCCCAGGGATTCTCCTCGGTCTGCTTGTGGCCAAGGCTGAGGCGGCGGCTCTCCTTGTCAATCTCCAGCACTACAACATCAATGTCTGCACCAATCTTAGTAATCTCAGAGGGGTGCTTAACCTTCTTAGTCCAGGAGAGGTCGGAAATATGGATAAGGCCGTCAACTCCCTCCTCCAGTTCAACGAATACACCGAAGTTGGTAAAGTTGCGTACCTTTGCAGTGTGCTTGCTTCCCACGGGATAGCGCTCCTCGATGTTCTGCCATGGATCCTCCTTAAGCTGCTTGATGCCAAGCGACATCTTGCGCTCTGCACGGTCCAGGTTCAGCACTACGGCCTCCACCTCGTCGCCAACCTTGAGGAAATCCTGAGCAGAGCGGAGGTGAGTGCTCCAACTCATCTCGCTGACGTGGATAAGGCCCTCCACACCGGGAGCCACCTCAACGAATGCACCGTAGTCGGCCATCACTACAACCTTACCCTTAATCTTGTCGCCAACCTGAATGTTGGGGTCAAGAGCCTCCCAAGGATGCGGAGTAAGCTGCTTCAGGCCAAGGGCGATACGCTGCTTCTCCTCATCAAAGTCAATGATAACAACGTTGAGCTTCTGGTCCAGCTGCACAATATCATGGGGGTCACCCACGCGGCCCCAGGAAAGGTCGGTGATATGGATGAGACCGTCAACGCCGCCCAGGTCAATAAATACGCCGTAGGAGGTAATATTCTTAACAACGCCTTCGAGCACCTGACCCTTCTCCAGTTTGGAGATAATCTCCTTCTTCTGGCTCTCCAGTTCAGCCTTAACCAGCGCCTTGTGGCTTACCACCACGTTGCGGTACTCCTGGTTAATCTTGATAACGAGGAACTCCATAGTCTTGCCCACAAAGATGTCGTAGTCACGGATGGGCTTAACGTCAATCTGGCTGCCAGGCAGGAATGCCTCAATGCCAAATACATCAACAATCATACCACCCTTGGTGCGAGCCTTAACAAAGCCCTTAACGACCTCCTTGTCTTCCATGGCCTTGTTAACGCGATCCCAGCCCTGCTTGGCGCGAGCCTTGCGGTGGGAAAGAATCAGCTGTCCTTTTTTGTCTTCGCCCTTCTCAATGTAAACCTCTACCTTGTCACCAGGCTTCAGGTCAGGGTCATAACGGAACTCGTTAGCCGAGATAACACCGTCAGACTTGTAGCCTATGTCAACCATCACTTCGCGCTTGTTGACCGAGATTACCGTGCCCTCTACCACTTCGTGGTCGTTAACCTGGTTGAGGGTCTTGTCGTAGGCCTGTTCAATCTCTTTCTTTTCTGTTTCTGCCACTGCAGCACTGTCAGCATAGGACTCCCAGTTGAAATCCTCGAGCGGCTGAATCTCCTTTAAATTGTTCATTAATTAGTAAATTAAATTAGTTAGATAAGTTAGACATTATGTTGTAAAAACACGCTGTTTCATTTTTTCGCGCGGCGAAGTTACAACTTTTTACCTTCACGGCAAAGATATCAGAGCATATTTTTCCTTTTTCACACAAAAAGGGGTGCCTGACCCTTCTGTTCAAACAAAACACCCTGTCTTTTTGCCTGTAAACAGATAATTATTACTAACTTTGGCGTCATCATTGGATTTAAACTTTGAAAGCCCCGCCCCTCCCCGATGAGAAGGAGTTATAGGGGGCTTACCTCCGAACTCTAACACTTAGCCACATATGAAAAGATTTTTTTTCCTCATTGCACTGACCATAATGATTAATGGTCAACTCTCAACCGTCAATGCTCAAAACTGGCAGAGTCAGACCGACAAGATGTGGGGCAACTACTGCTACCGCGAGAAAGGTGACCGCTATCTCGATGCCCTTACCAACCAGGGCGTTATGTCCGTCATGCCCAGCGATGACAACATACAGCTGGCTTACTACTGGCGCATCCCCAAGGGCAAGGTCAGGGCCGACATCGTATGGACCAACAACTTCGCCCGCTTTGCCGCCATGGACATAGTGCTTACCTATCCCCAGACCGGCGACACTCTGGCCGTCAGCCACGTCAGCAACTCAGCCATCAAGTCAGAAACCCACACCGATGACCTCTTCGGCGGCGTGGTGGACTTCCCCGAGGATGACTTCTACCGCGTGGAGATTCGCTCACCCAAGTGGAGCTATATCAAAAACATACAGTACTTCACCTTCCAGCGCGAGAGCACCGACCCCGTCATGATACCGCGCAACTTCGGCGGCACCTCAGCCCACCTTTTCGGCATACGCAGCACCGACCCCGAGGCACCCGCCGGCGGAGCCTACGACTGGGGCTACGTTGAGTGCATGGCCCCCTCCAAATACCTGTGCCAGGGCACCTATTTCATGACAATGGGCCCCATGAACGCCTATATGGGCATGCAGACCTCCAGCCCCCACGGCGACAACGACTTCAACAAGAGTGTGCTCTTCTCCGTTTGGGACAACGGCAACACCGACGACGACCCCAACCTCTCGCTCTATCTGCAAAGCCGCGTAATGGACGGCAACAGCCAAGCTGTCCACACCCATGCCGGCGGCGAGGGCTCCAGCGCCTCAGTCATGTTCAAGGACCAGCCCAACTGGTGGCGTCAGGACCACTGGGTGCAGTTCCTACTCAACACCCGCCCCGAGACAGTCACCGTCACAGTCAAGGACAGCAAAGGCCAGGACTCCACCTTCTTCTACGACAACATACTTATGTCCACATGGTATAAGGTTGACACCATGCCCGAGTGGCGATATATGGCCACCATACGCTCCTCAGGCCAGAGCAACCTCCTCTCCAGCTGGTATTGTTTCATCGAACCCTTCACCTCCTATGCAGGGCAGAAACTGCACCGCGTATTCTATCGCAACGCCATGCGCCGCGCCGCCAACAGCGGCAAGTGGTACAGCAGCAACAAGTGCGACCTCACCAACGACCGCTACGAGCGTGACTTCCACTACGACTTTGGGCGCGGCGCCAGCCAGGAGTACCCTGGAGCCTTCTTCCTCGACATGGGAGCCTACATACACCAGCACGACAGCGCCTCAGCCATGCCCCTGGTGACCGACAAGACCTGCGTTGATACCATCCAGGTGGACCGTCTCCTCGACCGCGTGGAGCAAGCTGTGCTGCGCGACAGCCGACTTGACAAGAACTGGGCCGTCAACCTCACTGCCGACCCCATACCCTCCTCCACATGGACCATACTCACCAACCAGAGCTACCGCACCAACGTATATGGAGACCTCAGCGCTCTCTTCGACGACGACGACCTCACCCACTGCTCCGCCAGCCCCAGCGGCAGCTCCCACGCCGACTTCCGCCTCAGTCTTCAGGCACCACAGCCCGTCGAGGTTAGCTCACTATCCATCTATTGGGCCCACAAATACTCCTGGCGCACCAAGTACGCCGACATACTAACCTCTACCGACGGACAGAACTGGACCCTCGCCTTCGAAAGTCTCCTCATACGCTGCGAAGACAACACACAGGTATCCTTCCCCCACCCCCTCACCACGCAATATCTACAGGTGCGCTTCCACCAGGGCTACGACTCCAACGGATTGTCAATCAACACACTTACCTTCCGCGGCTCATTCAACCTCGACAAGCTCAAGGCCATGGCCCGCGAGCAGATAGACCACGCAGGCACCTTCACCTACTTCCCCTCCGCCGACCTGACAGACCTCAAGGCAGCCTATGCCAATGGCGCAGCCACTGATGCCAATGCCATCGCCATCGCCCTGCGCAATCTCTTCAACGACCACCAGCCCATCAACTACTCGCGCCTGCATAACCTCAGCCACATCAGCAGCCACCGCGCATACTGCCTGCAGAACATGAACGGCTACGGCACCCTCACTGCCAACGCCGCAGGCACCGCCCTCACCGCTGCCTCTGCCAGCGCCACCGACAGCCGGGCCCAGTATCGCGCCCACCAGGACGTCACCGACCCCATGGCCAACTGGCTCATCATTCACGACGAGAACCTCTCCGGCTACTACCTATATAATATAGGAGCCCACAAGTTCCTCAACCTCAACGCCACCGGACTGCTCTCCGCCCAGCCACAGAGCCTCACCATGCGCGCCTACGGCCAGGGCTACTACTTCTCCGCCGGCACCCAGTCGGCAGGAGTCACCCCCACCGACGGAGCAGCCGCCGTCAGCAACGCATCGGCCTACAGCCAGTTCTATGTCTATGACAACTATCAGCAGCGCCAGCCCACCCAGCTGCGCGACAGCCTCATGGCCCTCGTCGTGCCCCAGGGCAAGGTAGAGAGCTACCGCAAGAACTTCAATCAGATGATCAGCGCCCCCGTGGGAGTAGTAGGCGGCTTCACCAGCGAAGACGCCCGCACCGCTCTGCAGCAGGCCTACGACAATCTGGCCACTGACCCGCAGGGCTTCATCCAGGCTGTCGAGAATGCCGACATCATAGCCTTCGACCCCGACAACACCGTCTATCGCATCCGCTCGGCCTATGACGGCCTCAGCGCAACACCCTACCTCACCGCCGACCCCACCCTGCGCCTCTACACCAAGGCTGCCAGCAACGCCTACGACCAGATATTCCGCCTGCAGACCCGCAACTACGGCTACTCCATCCACTCGCAGGGCACCAGCCTCAAGCCCACCGAGGCAACCTACAGCCACACCATCGCCACCACCACCGACCCCGCCCAACGAGGCACCTACACCTTTGAGGAGAAAGAGTGGGGCCGCTTCCTCATTGGCCCCGCGCAGAATGTTCACGCCATGATCAACGGCACCGCCTCGCCCGTCAAGACCACGGCCCTCAATGCCGACGGCACACGATGGTATCTCGAGCCCTGCACCACCATCAGCCTCGCCATGAACTCCGCCGGAGTGGCCGGAGCCTATTTCGACTTCGCCATACAGCTGCCCGAGGGACTCCAGGCATACACCGTCAACCATGTCACCCCCGACGGAGTCATCAAGCTCACCGAGCTGCAAGGCATCATACCACCCGGCACACCCGTCATACTGCGCGCCTCAGCATACCAGAAGTTTGACGTACCCATCCTCAACACAACCGAGACCATCACAGCCGCCAACAACCTACGGGGCGTGTATAGCCGAACCACCTCGCTGCCCAAAGGCACATTCTACACACTCAACACCGCCGCAGGACAGCCCGTCATGAAGCGGCCGTCCATCTCCCTCGTTGCCGCCAACACCATCTATCTGCCCTTCGAGCAAGGCTTCATGCCCGACCTCGACACCTACACCTTCGACTTCGACGACCTCGTGGACGCCGTCAGCCCCCTCCAGACCGATGGTCAATCATCAATGGTCAATGGTCAATCAACCTACGACCTCCAGGGCCGACCCGTGCAGACCACAGTCAAAGGGCATATCTACATACGCAACCACCAAAAAATCATCGAGCAGTAAAACAATTACAAAACAACAATAAAAGAAAAAAACAACAATGAAAAACAAACTATTACTATTGATTGCACTTGCCTTGACATCCTTGGCATGGACAACGGCAAACGCCAGATGGATAGTAGGCGAGCGCAAGAATGCCAGCCAGATTCACGCAGGCGACACCGTAGTGCTGCAGCTGGCCTACAGACAACTTTACTCAGACCGCTACCTGCAGATAGCTGACGAGAATTACCCCGACCTTGACCTCATGATTGCCCCTGGCCTCGGTGTAGGCAGCGCCGCCGTCATCACCTTTGAGGAAGGTCCTAACGACATCCGCACCGACAGCCCCACTTTATATATAAAGATGGTGGCCAACGACAAATACATTGCCAACAAGTACTACAACTGGTACGACAAAGGCATGGAGCTTACCGACAACATTGACCAGGCGGCCCCCTTCCAGGTGCTCAACTGCGGCGAGGAGATTCCGTGGTACGACGAAACGGCCGACAATCCCGAACGCAGAAGATGGAACAGGGAAGATGACGCCATCTGGGACGACAACTCCGTGGGGTTCTCCGTATCGCCCAGCGAGACAACCTTCGCCTATCTGTCGTTCTGGAGCTACAGCAAGACCATTCCTCGCGCTATCACATGGAGCTACAGCAGCGGCAACCAATGGAACGCCTACGCCGTAACCTACGAAGAAGACCTGCGCGAGGATCTGCAGAAGCTTATCGATGCCTATACTGCCGATGCTGAATACATCGGCGGCACCGACCCCGGCTTCTACGCCCAGGACAAGGTGGAAGCCTACGAAAGAGTTCTGGAGAACGCACTGCTCATCAGTTATGACCCCAGTTCATCAGACGAACTGCTGCGCAGCACCTACGACGACCTCAAGGCTGCCCGACTGGACATGATGGCCTCACTCATCCCCATGCAGGAAGGATATTACTACATCCTCAACGATGATGAGAACATTGCCAACAACGGCATTACGCCCAAGGCCATGTTCGTCAACGAGATATCCAACAACTATTACTATGGCCCATTCGACGAAAACGACATAAAATTTGTCTATAAGGTTTCGCCGAGAGAGGATGGCTTCTGGGATGTGCAAAACCTCAAGTCAGACTACATGCTCGGCATTGCTACCGAATTTACCGGCCTCTTCACCGCCACCAACGACCGGTCCTATTACACCAAGCTCACCTGCTGGCAGGGCACCGGCTCATGGTATATCGAGACCCACAACGGCACCCGATTCTGGGCGATGACGGCTCGCAACAATCCTGCCGAATCAGATGAGACCGTTGGCCAGGTTTATGCCTACAACGGCGCAGAGGTAACCAACGCGCCCCACCTACGTTGGGGCTGGCGATTCCAGCGCCTCACTGACGAGCAGATGGCCAAGTTCCAGAACGAGAAGGAGCAAGTGGACCGCACCGCTGAGCTAAATGAGCTAGTAAGCGAAGCCAACGACATCTACGCCAAACTGTTCAACTACACCGTGGGCGACGAAGGCCTCATCAAGGTTGTCAACGGCGGTGCCTACGAGGAGCCCACCGATGAGAGCCAGATAAGGTTTGGCACCGCCAGAGGAGACGGCGCAAGCTATCTCTACATGGCTGGCAAGTATGAATACCTCATTGATGAGCATGACTCCACCTATATCAAGTGTGGCGATTATATCGACATCGATGTCAAGACTCCCGTACAGACCGTTACCTTCAAGTGGGAAACCCGCTGCGCCAGCATGCAGCACGGCACAGCCAATCAGCATAAGTGGGGTGTGGAGGAGCGTCCCAACCAGATTGAGATCTACGCCTCCAACGACACCGTGGGCGGCAACTGGACCAAGGTGGGCGGCAACACCTTCGGCGGAGTAACCGACGAAGAGCGCGTCAATCCTTTCCCGCCTGTTGTCTATACCATTGACTTGGGCGAGCCCTACAGATATCTGCGCTACGCCATCATCAGCAATGCCAGCGGAGGCACCAGCGCAACGCTGGCCGGTTTCCAGGTTTACGGCTCCGTCATCGACAAGGCCACCTCACAATACTACACCACCGAGGGCATGAGCGATAAGGCCGAGGCTCTGAAAACCCTGGCCCAAGCCAGCGCTGCCATAGTGGAGGCCAACACCGCCACCGACGAGGATATTCAGAAGATGAAGGATGCTCTGGCAGCAGTAAAGGAACTCTATGCCGACACCACAGCCCTGGCTGCCCTCATCAGCGAGTGCGAGGTGCTGCTCAGCGGTGTGCAGGTGGGCGACGGCATGGGCCAGCTCAGCGACGAGAGCCTCAAGACCAACCTTGAGCAAGCCATCAGCGACGCACGCAACAATGCTTTTACAACACCTGTGTCTGTCAGTGCAGTCAAGGCTGCCGAGGCTGCCATCAAGGAGGCCAAGTCTGCCTTCATAGCCGGCCTCAACAGCTTTGAGGTGGGCAAGTGGTACTTCATCACCAACCTCGACACCGAGCGCACCGGCGACGAGACTGCCGATGACGCATACTGCTATGGCTCAGCCATCTACCTCAACAACAAGCGCCCGGGCAGCAGCGTGACCAAGTGGGGCCTCTTCGACAAGAGCAGCATGACGCTCAACGCCGACGGCAACCCCAAGGCCATGTGGCGTTTCGTTCCCGTGGAGGGCACCGAATATTACGCCATCCAGAATATGTACAACGCCTACTACCTGGGCGACTTCGCCGGCGACAATATCAACCTGCCCATCAGCGAGACCCCTGTGCCTTACGATGTTGCATACGTGGGCAACGCCCAGTTCACCCTCACCCCCATGACCGCCAGCAACAAGGCTGGTGCCAACCTGTGGCCCGAGGGAGCAGCCAACGATGTGGTATGCCACGCTCCCGGCACTCCCGCTTCGGCATGGACCTTCGTGGAGGTTATACCCGAGGAGCAGGAGGCCATCTCCATCAGCGACTTCCCCATGAACTACATCGACGTAATGGCCCTGCCCTACAACATCAGCGACATTGCCACCTACAACGATGATGTCCACACCTATGCCATCCGCAAGATTACCCAAGAGATGGACGGCGAGGAGACAGTCACCACCGTTGAGCTATACGAAAAGAATGAGTTCGCTGCCGGCGAGCCCTGCATCATTGTGCTGGGCGACACCGCCACCGACAAGGAAATGGAGGACTTCGACCTCATCATACCCTTCCCCAACGAGATGCTCGACCACAGCAGCTCATTTGTCAGCAACGGTATCCTGGGCGCACTCCATGACCTCAAGTGCAACGACGGCACTGCCATCTGCTCCGACGGCAAGCACTTCACCGCAGTAGTTGGCGAGGGCCACGGCTTCGGCGCACAGACCGGCGTCATCGACCTCTCCACCTACAGGGGCGAGGTAGCCGACCAGGAGACAGCCTACACCCTCGTTATCCGCGGAATGGCCAAGCTAAACAATACCCCTGGCGACGTTGACGGCGACGGCAATGTCAACACTGCCGACGTGGTGGCCGTATATAACTTTATCATCCAGGGCGAGGCCTCCAGCATCACCAAGCAGGCAGCCGACGTTGACGGCGACGGCGATGTCAACTCCGCCGACGTGGTGGCCATCTATGCCGCCATCATTGGCCCCGTCACCACCGTTCTTGAGACTGCCGACATAATGCCCGAATACCCAGGCGGAGGAGAAGCATGCGCACAGTTCGTTGGCAACAAGCTGCGCTACCCCATAGAGAGCATAAATAACAATGCCACAGGCATGGAGCTCGCTCGCTTCGTAGTGAATGAAGACGGCACCATCGGCGACATAGAAATACTGAAAAGCGTAGATCTGTATTGCGATGCCGAAATAATCCGCATCATCAAGCTGCTGCCCAACTTCACCCCCGGCCAGCAAGACGGCAAGCCCGTCAAAGTTTGGTACACCCTCCCCGTCACCTTTAACATGTAAGCCATGCCTTAATGGCCACTACGCATTCCGACAACCAGTCCCCGCAGGCCCACAATCTGCGGGGACTGTTTTTTTCCCATCAGACATAACAAAGGGGCCTCGCCGCAGAAACAAACTCCGAGCACGCGCAAACAAACTCCAAGCACACGCAATTTAACTCCGTGCTCACGCAAAAAAAGCCCCATCTCACAGTAACGCTCCCGCGGGAATAATTTGAAACTCCCGCGAGAATAAACTTTAACTCCCGCGGGAATAATGTTTAACTCTCGCGGGAGTTTTAAATTGCTCTCGCGAGTGTTTTAAATTACTCTCGCGGGAGTTTCAAATTATTCCCGCGAGTGTTTTGATTTTTGCACGGGCTTTTTTGGCGTGAGCTCGGAGTTTCATTTCTTTTCCACGGGCTCTGTTTGAATTTCCGCGCTCTTAGTTTTTTTCTCATTTTTGGTTAAAAACTTCGACAGGCTCAGTTTTTCTCCTTTGCAGCCGAATAATACGAATTTTTGCCTAATTTTCAGAAAAAGGGGATATGTTTGCCATCTGATTACGAATATATTTGTAACTTTGGCAATTGATTGAATATACACGCGAATAACTATTCTGTTAAAATCGTGAAATAGTCTAATTGTCAAATAAATTAACATTTAAACACTTTACTTAATGAAAAAAATCTTTACCCTTTTGGCTCTCGCCACTATGGCAGCCTCATGGACTACCATGAGTGCACGCTGGATAGTAGGCGAGCGCAAGAGTGCCGACCAGCTCAAGGTGGGCGACACTGTGGTGATTGAGCCTGCCAGCCAGGACCGCTGGGCAGGATGGTATCTGCAGGCTGCCGACGATGCCCACAAGGGCTACGGCGTGATGGTGAGCGAGGGTCTCGGCATTGGCGACGCAGCTATCATTACCCTGGAGCAAGGTCCTAACGACATCCGCACCGACTCCCCCACTGTGCTGCTCAAGTTGGTGGGCACCGACGAGTATGTGGACAATCACTACTGGGACTGGCCCGGCGGCGGTTTCCACGCTACTGCTAACATTGAGAAGGCTGCTCCCTTCCAGTTGCTGACCTGCGCCGAGCCGGCACCGTGGTACGACCCTGCCAAGGGCGACGACTTCGTCAACTGGGGCAACGCGCCCTGGGTAGCTAAGGACGATGCCGCGTGGGACGAGAAGTCGGTGGTGCTGAGCGTCTCGCCCAGCGAGACGGACTTCGGCTATGTCAGCTTCAGCAGCGACACGCAGAACTGGGCCGGCGGCGGCCATATCATTCTGAGCCACTGGACTCACTCCTGCCAGTTTAATTTCTATGAGGTGAAGTATGAGAAGGAGCTGCGCCAGGACCTGGAGGAGCTGATCAATGCTTACACCTCATCGGCCATGGACTATGCCGGCGGCTCTGACCCGGGCTACTACGCCCAGGAGGCCATCGACAACTATGAGAGTCTGCTGGAGCAGGCTATGATGGTCTGCTACGACGCCTCGGCTACTGACGAGCAGGTGGTCAGCATCGGTCAGCAACTCAAGGCCGCACGCGAGGCTATGCTGGCATCGAGCATCCCGATGAGCGAGGGCTACTACTATATTATTAATGATATGGAGGAGACCGTCAATCAGGGCGTGGCCGAGAAGGCTATGTATTTCAACGAGGACCGCAACCAGATATGGTGGGGTCCCTTCAAGGAGGGCGACATCAGGTTTGTGTTCTATGTCAAGCAGTATGAGGACGGCGAGAACTGGCTGGTGCAGAATCTCAAGACTAACCAGTACTTCGGCCCCACGGACGGATACACCAAGCCTTTCGCACCGGCTGTGGAGAACACGTTCTACACTAAGTTTATCCCCTACGAGGGCACGGGCTCATGGTATCTGCGCACGCACAATGGCGCTGGCCTCTGGGGCATGGGTGCCTATGGCGACCCCAGCTCGTCGGACGACGCCAACAACTATGTCTATGGCTACAACGGTGCCGAGATTAAAAACAAGCCTCACCAGAAGTGGACCTGGCGCATGAGGAAAATCACTGACCAGGAGACCATCGACAAGTTTATGGAGTATAAGAAGCAGGCCGACCGCACCAGCGAGCTCAACAGCCTGGTGAAGGAGGGTACCAGCCTCTATGCCAAGCTCTTCAACTTCACCACCGACACCAGCGAGGGCCTCATCAAGGTGGCCACCGGCGGCATTGACGAAGAGCCTACGGCTGACAACCAGATAACATTTGCTTCCATCATCAAGGAAGGTCCCGCATGGGCCGACAAGTATCAGTTCCTCATTGACGAAAGCGACACTACCTATATGAAGGGCCGCGGCTATATCCAGATTGATATCAGCCAGACCCCGCAGAGCATGGTAAGTTTCTTCTATCAGCGTCGTGGCGCCAACCAGAAGTATCCCAATGCCGGTGAATGGGGCGAGCAGGAGCGTCCTGCCCAGACCACCATCTATGCTGCCAACACCCTGGAGGACGGCGGCGACTGGACACAGGTGGGCACCCTCGACATGAGCGAGCTCGCAGACCCCATCATCGCCTCTATCAACATGGGCAAGGAGTATAAGTATCTGCGCTATCAGGTTGAGGCCAATAAGACTGGCGGCGGCTTTTTCACCCTGGGCGGTTTCCAGGTCTATAAGGCCAACATCGACGAGGCTACCTCGCAGTACTCTACCACCGAGGGCCTCAAGGATAAGGCTGACGCTCTGGCTGCCAAGCTAGACGAGAGCAAGGCCATCGTGGCTGCCGACAATGCCACCGAGGATGACATCCAGGCTCTGCGCCAGGCCATCAACGCCGTGAGCGAGCTCTATGCTGACACCACTGACCTGGCTAACCTCATCAACGAGTGTGAGGTGCTGCTTGACGGTGTGCAGGTGGGCGATGGCATGGGCCAGCTGAGCGATGAAGCTCTGGCCACCACGCTCAGGCAGGTGATTGACGCAGCACGCGAGGCGGCTTTCGTAAGCCCCGTCAACGTGCAGGTTGTCAAGGCCAGCACCGCGGCTGTCAAGGAGGCCAAGGATGCCTTCATGGCAGGCCTCAACAGCTTTGAGGTAGGCAAGTGGTACTTTATCACCAATCTCGACGACGAGCGCGCCGGCGAGGACGGTGCCGAAGATGCTTTCTGCGGCGGCTCAGCCATCTATCTGGACAAGAATACGCCCAATGCCTCCGTCACCAAGTGGGGTCTCTTTGACCGCGCCAGCATGAGTCTCAGCGCCGACAACAACCCCAAGGCTATGTGGCGATTTGTTCCCGTGGAGGGCACCGAATACTACGCCATCCAGAATATGTACAACGGATACTATCTGGGCGACTTCGCCGGTAACAATATCAATCTGCCCATCAGCGAGAAGCCTGTGGCCTACGACGTTGCATATGTGGGCAACGCCAAGTTTAACCTCATACCTAAGACCCGCTCTAACAAGGAGAACTACGCCCTCTGGCCCGAGGGTTACGAGGCTGACGTGGTTTGCCACGTGGCCGACAACGCCGCCGCATGGACCTTTGTGGAGGTTATTCCCGAAAAGCAGGAATCTATCGTGCTCTCTGACTTCGCCTTCAACCTGCTTGACGTGATGACCGTGCCCTACAACATCAGGGACATTGCCGAGTATAACGAGGACGTTCACACCTATGCCATCAAGAAGGTAACACAGGAGGAGAATGGCGAGGGTGAGCTGATTACCACCATCGAGTTCTATGAGAAGAACGAGTTTGCCGCCGGCGAGCCTTGCCTCATCGTGCTGGGCGACACAGCCAAGGACAGCGAGTTTGAGGACTACGACATGGTTATCCCCTTCCCCACCGAGTTTGTTGAGGATGCTCACGGACACGAGTTTGTAAGCAACGGCATCGTGGGTGGTCTCCACTCCTACGCTGCTGCCGAGGGTACAGCCATCTCCAGCGGCAAGAACTTCTTTGCCGTTGACGCCAAGGGCAATGCCTACGGCGCACAGACCGGTATCTTCGACCTCTCAACCTATAAGCGTGCCATCGAGGACCAGGAGACTGCCTACACCCTCGTCATACCCGGCATGGCCAAGCTGACCAACTCTGCCGACGTTGACGGCAACGGCGATGTCAACACCGCCGACGTGGTAGCCGTCTATGGATTTATCATCCAGGGCGAGGAGTCTGGCTTCACCGCCAAGGCTGCCGATGTCAACGGCGACGGCGAGGTCAACTCTGCCGACGTGGTGGCTATCTACACCGCCATCGTAGGCCCCGAGGGTGCCGCAAGCCCCATCTTCAAGGCCCAGATGCTCAAGAACTAATTCAAACTATACCGAGCCCCCTATGTCTTTACAACTGAGCATAGGGGGCTCAATGTTTTCTGTAAACAATAACAAAAACTCAAACAGTATGAAACACCGCATCTTCATTTTCGCCATGCTGACCGCATTCGTGCTAGCAGGCTCTGTCTCGGCCCAGGTACCGTCAATACCGCGTAAGACCACCACAACCAAGCGTACCACCACTACCACGCAACGCAACCCCAACGTGGCATGGGGCACACAGTACGACTGGCTCTCCACACGCTACGCCACCTACGATGACATCCGCAACTATGACCGCGGCCAAGTCCGCGTGCTTAAAAACTCTATCTATGCCCGCCACGGACGCAGGTTCAAGGATGCCAACCTACGCTCATACTTCAACTCGCAGTCATGGTACAAGCCGCGCTACGACGAAGTGCCCACCAAACAATTCAACAAGTATGAGAACGCCAACATAGCGTTCCTGAAAAAATATGAATAGTTGAGTGTGAAGACAGTCTTTATTGTATGCATTTCTGCCGCCCTGTCTTTCGCAGCATGCGGCAAGTCGGCTCCTGCCTATAAGGAAAAAACGCAACAGGAGCGCACCGAAAGCTACCATCGCGACCTCACCACTCCCGACCTACAGCTCTTCAGACTGCGCGGCAATGTGCTGTCGGCCGAGGCCATGCTAACCAAGGGGGCTGCCAATGGCCAGAGCATATACCTCAGATTCATGCCCAACGGCATGCTGGAGAGCATCATCTATGGAGGTGACAGCCTCACCATTGTGCGCAACAACTCTGGCGAGGTACTGCAGATGCTCTCACCTTCCGGCCAGGATGTCAAGCCCGAAATAATCAACGGCTATGACTCCCTCAGCCACGTCATATACTATTAGAGTTCGGAAGTAGTAAAGTTGCCGCTTCGCTCTCAGACTTTCTTGATATGTTGGCACCGGCTGCGCCGACAGCTAACGAAAGTCTTCGCGATGCCTGTGGCATTCGAGATTTCGAAAGTAGTAAGGTTAAAGTGTCCTAACTTTACTACTTTTTTATTCTTTCATAAGTTGCTCAAGGAAATTGTCAAGGTCTTGGTCAAGGCCCTGCATCAGTTGCTGAGAATCAAACACCATCAACTGATCGTCAACTAGGTAAAGCTCTGCCAACGTCTCCTTGTCTTCATCAACCAACAAGAAACTGTACGGCTTGAGCAGCGACAGGGCATCCACTTCCGTCTTATGGCTGGCAAGGTGTTTGCGAATGGCGGCAGCTACCTCAGTGGTATCGTCCTGCCCTATCCATTCCTCAACGATGGCAGAATATATCTCGTTGTCATCATCATCATAGATGGTCAACTGCCCTGTGTCGCCATTCACCTGAATCAGCACATCACTCATCACAGGGTCATCGGCTCCGGCAGGATAGCGCCGGACTATCGCGCTGAGAGCATCGTCTAAGATCTGCATAATCTGATTGTCTTGAGCCATAGTAAAGTTAACGGTTATTGTGGAACAAGCCTCTGTCTGTTATTCACGCTAAAGAGCACCTCCCCCTTCGGGAGTGGCAGCCGGGGTCGGTGTCGGGGCTGGTGCCGGCTCTTCGCTGGCTGATGGTGCTGCAGCCGGGGCTTCTATCTCTATCTCCTCACTCTCTGCGGGAATCTCCTCCGGCACTTCTGTACGAATCACAGGCTTTGCCACGGGTTCCTCCACCACCCTGGCCGGTGTGGTGTCGGGGGGCAGAGTCTGCATTGTGGCTACGCTGTCAACCTCCTCTGCATCATCGTTGTTAAGCACTCCCGAGGTGGTGAACACCAAGGCTATACACACAATGGCCAGCACTATGACTGCCACTATCAGAATGTATGTCAACAGGTTGCGCTGTTTCTTGGGCTCCACGCTGTGTTCCTCGTAGTGCGGAGGATAATATGGTGGCTGAATAGGCTCAAGCTTAGGGGCATGAGCCGTAGTCTCCTCTAACTCCCTATTTGGAGAGAGTACTCTGGCGCCAGTCTCTCCCTCTGTTGAGGGTTGAGTTGGGGATGGACTTGGTGCTTCGGGGCTCGGTGCCTCGGAGAAGATTGCCGGGGTGGATGTTATCATCTCCAGCGCATCGCTGGTTGGCAATCCACACTGCGGACAGTGGGCGGCGCGGTCGGAGAATACCTTGCCGCATTCAGGACATTTTATTAGTGACATATTGCAGTTTAACTATTTCACTGTTATCATTGCATCCTTCATGACCATCTTTACCTTTTCGTTCTTGCTATTAGCTCGCGATGCCTTCGGCTTAATCGCCGCTATGCTCTGATAGTCATATTTCGGTGCGAAGATATGATTTTTTTGTGTAAAAGGCTTAAACTTTACCTCTTTTTATTATCATGAAGTGCATTTTTACCTTTTTCTCTACCGATTTTCAGCATTTTAGCGGGTAATGAAATGCTGCATGATACCATCGGTATTGCGCAGCGACTCTATTTTGCGCAGAGATTCCTCACTCACTACCACCTTGCCGTTGAGCATTCCTCTGCTCGTGGCAGCAACAAAACTGCCGTTGTTGTCTAAGTTAAGAGTTTTGTTTTCCTTATTCACCGCATTGTTTCTAACACCCTTCAGCATGGTGGGCGCAGCCGCCTTGAGCAGGACGTTCTGGCCGAGGCGGCACTGGTTGTCACCGCCCTCGCGCCCCTCAAAGCGTATAGGGCCGTCTATCACATTGTCATAAATTCTGTTGTTGACATTCACTATGGCCGTCTTGCTCTCTCGGCTCTTCTCTATGTTAGGCGTATAGCGTGAGTCTATCGAGTAGCCGTTGGAGGTGTTAAGTATTACGTTTCCATAAATCTGGAAATTGTATGCGCCGTCATCGCAGTAGATGCCGTTATTGTCGCAAGCTCCGTTGTAATCGTGAATATAGTTGTGACGCACTGTCACATCGTCGTTCTGCGTGTAGATATAGATGGCACCGGTGTCCATCGTTGAGTGACTGAGCCAGTCGGCCATGTAGAAGGGCGTAAAGTAGAGTTCATTGTTCTCCACTATGCCTGTCTCCTCGGTGCGTTTGTCAGCCTTCCACCATGTGCCTACGGCAATGCCGCAGGAGCCAAAGTTACGCAGTTCGTTGTCGGCCACGTAATAGTCTTTACCGGAGCAGCGTATGCAGAAGGTGTTGGTGCTGGCCAGGCTCATATCCTCAAACTTGCAGCCAGCCACCCTGGTGTTAAAGGAATAGGCAGCGTTGACACCATAGTTGTAGCATCTGTTAAAATGGCAGCGCTCCACATTTACATTCTCGCTGCCTCTCACCTCTACCACCCTGCTGCGGATGCCCGTAAAGCGGCAATTGCTCAGAGTGATGCTGTTGGCCTTAGCCTTACTTATATATATAAGGTGGCCGCCCTCTGGTGTCGGCGTCTCGCCGTTGCCGCCAATCCTGACTCCGCGCATCTCAAACGAGCCGAAGGTGCTGCTGTCGATGGTCAGGAAGCGCGTCGGCACCTTCTCTTCGTCGTCAGTGGCATTAGGGTACTCCAGTCTGAAGCGCGGCATCACCTCTTGGCCGGGGATTCTCTTGTGGGTGTAGCCGTAATCCAGATTTACGTTATAGCTGTTGTAGCTCTTGTTGAATGCAAGGTCACTGGCTATAAAGTATATCCAATTCTTACTTATGCGCTCCACGCTATAGATCAGCGACTTAAACCACTGAGTAATTCGGATTGCCAACCTGCCATCGGCTCCCGAACCTTCGAGCTCCCGAACTCTCGAGCTCTCCCGTCCCTTCGGTACATGCACCCGGCAGAGCTTGCTCTCCTCGTCCACCACCTCTATGAGCCGGTCACTCTCAATAAGACCGTCGGGCATTAGCGTATCGGTCTCCACCATCGGCAGGAGCAGGCACCCATTGCCTCTGATGCTGATATCCACGTCATCCCAATGCTTGCTGGAGAGCGTAAGGTGCCTCTCCCTAAACCGAAACGTGTTGCTGCCGAGATCCACCACCACGCTCTTGGCGCCACTCTTGACAGCAGCATCAATCTTGCGGCTAAGCACATTAAAATCCTCCTGCGTACAGATTAGCAGGGTGTCTGCCGGGGCAGCCCACATGGGCAGTGACAACAACAGCAGGAAAAAAGAAGTGAGATATAAGGCAATAGATTTCATCATTTATTCTTTTGAAAGTTCAGCCATTCGCTCCAGTATTTCGCGGTAATGAGCAAGTGTGTTCCATATTCCGTCTTCGGAGAGCACCCCGCGTTTTAGATTGTAAGGCAGCAGCCCGGCCTCATCGGCCTCCATATCCTCGCGCCACTCCGGTCCGTGATAGTATTCCGTTAGTTGGCGTACAGCATCTCTGGCACTCTCAAGTCTCCCGAGAGCGCAATCCGTATCGTGGAGTACAGACTGCACCTCGTCCAGCAACTGCTCCATTGCCTTAATACGGCTAATCATCTGGTTATTCTGACCACTCGGCATAATCACTCAACGTAACATCTCACACTCAGTCACAAACCTCCATTGGAGGTGCGACTGTACGACAGTTATCGGTTTTTTATCAGCTATTTATCTTTAGCGTAAACACAAAGCGCAGCCCGCCCTCCAGCGGAGCCTCAGCCCTGATTGTTCCGCCGTGGAGCATCACGGCATTCTTGACGATAGCCAGGCCCAGGCCGGTGCCGCCCTGCTGACGGCTGCGCCCCTTGTCCACACGGTAGAAGCGCTCAAACAGGCGCTCCAGGTGCTCAGGGGCAACGCCCGCCCCGTTATCAGCATAGGTAAAGAGCCACTCCGCTCCGTTCTTCTCAGCCGCAATCTCAATGGTGGTTCCCTTGCCGGCATGACTGATAGAGTTGTCAATAAGGTTGCTGAATATGCTGTGCAGCAGCATAGCATTGCCATTCAGCACAATGCTCTGCGGCAGGCAGTTGCGTATCTTCATCTGTCTATTCTCCAGGCGCAGTGAACTGTCCTCAACAATCTCTTCCACCAGGCTGGAGACGTCCACCCTTTCGCGGCTAAGGCTGTTGGCGGCATAGTCCATGCGGTTAAGCACCGCAAGGTCCTGTAGCAGGGCCGTAAGCCGCTGAGCCTGGGCGTAGGTGCGCTCAACAAACATATTGCGTTTCTCTGCATCGATGTCGGGATTGTCAATCAGTGTCTCAGTGTAGCCCAGAATGCCAGCCACAGGGGTCTTGAGCTCATGGGCGATATTCTGTGTCAACTCGCGGCGCATAATGGCCTGCCGCTCCTGCTTCTCGCGGCGGATGCGTTCATCCATGCGGCGGGCATATCGCAACAGTAGCAGCGACAGTCCAACCATCACCACCAGCGAGAAGATGAGCAGATGCCAGTCGCTGGCCTCGTTGAAAGGCTTAATAAACTTGCGGTCGTAATCTTCAAAAATAATAAAGATTACGGCATAGATGACAAAAATTGCCATCACGCTCCAAAACATTTTCTTGCCTTCACTCATAGCTCATAAACATATCCATAGCCTTGGCGTGCCACTATGCGGGCGGCATATGGGCCCAGCTTCTTGCGCAGCCTGGTGATGTTAACATCCACTGTGCGTGCGGTAACCACAAAGTCCGGCCATACAGACTCCATCAACTCCTGACGCGAGAGCACCTGTCCCTGCCGACTCGTCAGCAGATGCAGCAGCTCAAACTCCGTCTTGGTCAACAGTATGGGCTTGCCGTCAACCAAGGCCGTCTTAGCCTCGGCATTGAGCTCCACGCCCTCGTTGCGGGCGGCACCGCCGATGCGGCTGAGCACCGCTTTCACCCGGGCCATCACCTCGCGAACGGAAAACGGCTTGGTGATATAATCGTCGGCACCCAGACGAAAGCCCTCCAGCTTGTCCTCCTCCTCACCCTTGGCCGTAAGGAAGATGATGGGCACGTCAACCCTCTGCGCCATCTCATAGCCTGACATGCCGGGCATCATCACGTCAAGCAGCAGCAGGTCAACATCCCCGAGGTTCATGCTCATGGCCTCCTCGGCCGAACAGGCCGTGTTCACGGCATAGCCCGCCGCCTCAAGGTTAAAGCGCAGAATCTCGCATATATCCGGCTCATCGTCAACCACTAAAATATGCCATTGTGCCATAGTCGGTAAAAAAGGAACAAGCGTTTTGATTAAGACATAGACAGGAAGTTTGCTTTATGTCATGGCGGATAATGCCGAAAGTATCGCGAGCGAATAGCGAGAACGAAGCGGCAAACGTCTGTTGATAAAAATGAGTTATTTTCCAAACCGGGCCTCTGCAACGTTCACAATATAATCGCCCAGTTTCTCCAGGTGACTGATAATGTCAGCATAGGCCGTTCCCTGCACATAGCTGTAGCGGTGTTCGTTGACAGCAGTAATATTGTCTGCCTTCAGCCGGCGGGCCATGGCGTTGATGCAGTTCTCCAGGCGGAATGTCTCGCGTATGTCGTTCTCCTCTCGCGGGCTACTCAACAGTTTGTTCATCTGGCTGAGCGCCTCGTCGCATAGCTGCATCATCTCGTGCAGGCCGTCCACCTGCTCGGCCAGCAGTTCTTTGCCCGAGTGCAGTCGTTCCAGGGTGCGTCCCACGTTGTAGCAGGCATCGCCGATGCTCTCCAGTTCGCTCACCTCGCGCATCATCTGGCGGATCTTAGTCTTGGTCTCAGCCGATAGGTGGTCGTCGCTCACCTGCGCCAAGTAGTTGGCAATGGCCAGCTCGGTCTGGTCGGTAGCATCCTCCTCGCTCTCTATCTGGCTGAAGAGCCGCGAGAAATGCTTGCCGTTCTTTTCGTCAAGCAAGTTGCGCACCATGCCAAACATGCCCTGCACCGTCTGGCCAAACAGCGTTGTCTCCTTCTGCGCCTGCAGCACGGCAATCTCAGGCGTCTGCACCAGGCCGTTGCCGATATACTGCAGTCGGTTGCTAATGCTGTCGGCCTCCTTCTTACCCTTTATAACCCAGCATACAATCCTCTCAATTTGGGGAATAAACCCTATGAGCACCGCAGTATTGGCAATGTTGAAACACGTGTGGAACGTAGCCAGCACCACGCTCAGCTTGGCGGCGTTCTGCATAAAGGCAGCGTTGCCCACCGCCTCACGCGTCATAGCCGAGTCGTAGCCCACCAAGCCGCAGACCATATCCACAAACGGGTGAAACACCAGCAGCATCCAGCATACGCCAAACACATTAAAGAACATATGGGCAAAGGCAGCCCTGCGGGCCTGAGTGGAGGCCGACAACGCCGCCAGGTTGGAGGTGACCGTGGTACCGATATTCTCACCCATCACCAGCGCTATGCCCTGATAGATAGGCAGCGCACCGGAGGAGCAGAGTATCATCGTAATGGCCATCACCGCCGCGCTCGACTGCACACACATGGTCAGCACGCCGCCAATGAGCAGGAACAGCAGCGTTGTGCCCATGCTGTTAGGGTCGAAGGAGCTGAAGAAGCCCAGCACTGCCTCATTCTCGCCAAGATTCATGTCTGAGCCCGTCTGGCGCAAGGTGCCGAGGCCGAGCAGCAGGAAAGCCATGCCAAAGAGGAAATAGCCGCCCGTTTCATGCCTTTTCTTGTAAATGAGAAACATGGCAATGATAAACAGGGGCCACACGAAGTCAGTGATGTTAAACGACAGTCCCGCCGACATAATCCAGGCCGTCAGCGTGGTGCCGATGTTGGCACCCATGATGATGCTGATGGCCTGCGCCAGAGTCAGCAGAGCCGCATTGACAAAGCTCACCGTCATCACCGTAGTGGCCGTGGAGCTCTGCACGGCGGCAGTCACCATCACGCCCGTCAGCATACCGGTGAAGCGGTTGGTGGTCATCCGCGCCAGCACATGCCTGAGCTTAGGCCCCGCCATTTTCTGCAGCGCCTCGCTCATCATCTTCATACCAAAAATCAGCAGTCCCAGCGAGCCCACCAGCCTCAGGGCAGCGCTCATATAGTCTAGGTTAGCATCCATTTATGTAATTATCGTTTAACCCGTTATCGTTTTATTCTGCAAAGATACGCAAATATCTTTCATACAGCGGCAAAAAAGGATACATTTTTGTTGCATGATGGTGGAAACAATGACAAAAGGAAGGCAGCGGAGTGTCACAGCGTGAATTTATTATTATAAAATTTTGTCAAATGAAACAAAAACCATATTTTTGTCGCAGAGAAACAAACACAATTTTTTCAACCGCAAAACAGAAGGACAGATGAAGACGAGAACAATCACGCTGATGCTCCTGCTCCTCTCCACACTCACATCGTGGGCCGATAATGAGACGCAGCGCCTTGTTGTTTGGCAGAAGGGTGGGCAGAAGGTTTACTTTAACCTTACCGAGGAGCCTGAGACCACCTTTGAGGGTGGCAATCTGGTTATCCGCACCAGCCGCACTACGGTCAGCTACCCACTGACCAACGTACTGCGCTACACCTATGAGGGCGGCACCATCACCGACGTGGGCGAAGCCAAGGTGCACCCTGGCGAGATGCGCTTTCTTCAGAACGACGACACGATGGCTTTCGACGGACTGCCCGAGGGCATGCGCCTCGACGTCTATACCCTCGACGGACTGAAGGTCAAGACCGTGCAGGCCCAGAGTGGGCAGCGTACGGTAATCTCTCTTGCCGACCAACCGGCCGGCACCTACATTGTCAAGGCAGGCGATGCAACCTTTAAATTTCTGAAGCGATGAAGACTCTACATTATATATATAGTGGCGCCGTCAGGAACTGGAAGTTGCTCCTGCTCTTTATAATGGTCAATTGTCAATGGTCAATTGTCAATCAGGTTTCTGCGCAGGACGCATTCTACATCTACCGCAACGACGGCGACTTCAACGGATTCTTCTTCGACGAGGTGCTGAGGATGGGCTATTCCAGGATTGACCTCGACTCCATTGAGCACGACGTCTATGTAGTGCAGGAGATAGAGCTGGCCGACACCACCTACCGCATACCCCTGGCCGTCATCGACAGCATCGGCTTCCAGCAGCCGGAGATTAAGATGAACCCCAGGCTCACAATTCTCAACGGCAGCGAACTGGAGACTTATCTTAAATGGACAAACAACGATAATGGCACCATGTCCTTTAATCGGCTTCCCGCCAACCTCAAGCCGAAGGTGGGCGACGTACTCGTAGGCTACGACGATGACTCCGACCAAGCCTGGAAACTCTATGGCAGCGGCTTCGGAGGCGTGGTGGAGAGCGTTGAGGACCTTGACGAATACTCTGGGCCGACAACGAGGGTATTCTGCCGCGCCATCGAAAATATGGGCGAGGTGTTCGAGCAGTTTATCACTGTGGAGAAGCTGACCGTTGACCAGCACGGCAACATGAGCCGCCGCCTGGCCGGAGTGAAGCCCGACGGCAAGAACTACCCGGAGGCCTCAGGCTCAGCAGAAGTTAACCTCATCGACTTCACCGCCAACCTGACGCGCGAGTGGCACCCAAGCGAAGGATCCAACATCAACCTCTCAGCGGAGGTGGGCGTCAAGTTCCGCGTACGCGTCACCTACGACATAGGCTGGACCAAGATGTTCGTCAAGCTAACCCGCGACCTCATTATTGACGCCAAGCCCTCGCTGGGCATGGCTGTGTCGAGCAGCTTCAACGTTGATGTCAGCGACCTCATACCCCTGCCCCGAATAATCTTCCCCGCCACATGCCCCATCTTCGAGACCGAGCCCTTGCCCACGTGGTTCATCCGCGGCGAGGGCAAGGTGGAGGCCAACCTCAACTTCCCCAAAGTGCACCTGGGCCTGGGCGAAGACATCATCATCGACACGCGACGCCTCTTCCCCATCGACTACGACCTCTACTGGGTGCCCGAGGAGAACAAGGGCAATGACCAGGTGATAGACATCGGCTCCACCAATGTGGTCTTCTCCGGCTACCTGCAGACGGGCATCAAGTTCTCGGCCAACGTTTATACCGCCAGCTGGTACAAGAAACTGCTCACCGGCGACATCAGCCTCGACCTCTACGCTGGCCCCAAAGTCAAAGCAAGTCTGGAGTTCAGCACCGACTGGCTCAACGAGCCCAGCTCCACGTACTATTGGCTCCGCGACCAGGTGCTCACCGCCAGCTGGCTCTCGCTGGACCTTGAGGCCTCGGCCAGCGCCGCCGTGCTATGGAAAGACCCCGATCGGAAGACCTTCTTCTCAAAGAACTGGTCATTCTTCTGCGACACCCTGCGTCAGGTGCCAAGGATAGAGTCGATTGACGTGGAGGTGAAGAACGGCAAGGCCAAGTTTACCGTCAACACCAAGCGCGACCTTGTACCCGCCCACGACGTGCTGTACGTCGATCTCTACCGAAACGACAAGAAGGTAAAGACCGTGGAGGTAGGCCCCTACAAACGCGACGGCGGCCCCTTCACCACCACCATCTCCACCGACGGCATGCTGGGCGGCAAATACACAGCCGTGGTCTGCGTCTCGTGGGGAAGCTTCGGTACATATCCCACCAGTGTACGGACAGGATTCCAAATCCCATACACCATAGAAGTCAACAAAAACAATCTCCACTTCGCCAACTCCGGCGCAGGGCTTGTGCAGAGAGTGCGCTTTACTACCAACGCCCCCAAGGAGGAAATAGGAGTTTGGAACGGAAGCAATTTCCCCGTCGATTTTGAGATAAAGACCATCAGCGAGAGCGCCGGCGAATACGAGGCAGTGTTCACCAGCAAGACCCACTACGACCTTTTCCCCCTTAAGGCCGAGCTGGTGCTGTACGCAGGAGACTATTATCCCGCGCGTGATACAATAACCTGCACGCAGGACACCACCCTCGGGAATATGGTGACAACCACAGCTCATGCCTGGTTTGAGGACAGCAAAGGTGAACGGCACAGCAGCGGATCGACCTTAGGGGTTAATTTTCCTAATGAACCCACCGTACCCCTGACACTGACAAGAGACGCAAGCGGCAACGTCACAGTCACCGGCGTCCTGACAGAGGAGAAGGATGGCTACACACGCACCACAAACATCAGCATTATCCTTGTGCCTTACCATAGCGAGGAAAGCGGTGCCCGCTATACCCCTAAGAGCGGAACCCTCTATACTCGCACACGCCGTAGTGATTCTGAATATGTTACCTTCACAGCCAACCTTGTTCCCGAATACTACGGGGAAGAGGGCTCAAGTATTTCGAATAATGGCTACTCCAGTTGGGGCTTAGACGATCTTTCATGTTTCACTGAGCGCGACAAGCTGTTATGGCATTGGTATTTCGATCTGGAGGGTGCGAACTACCATTACCATCACATATATGGCTATAGTGATAAAAGCGAGAACTACACCCAGCAGCCGGGACAGAAATCCAGTTGCATCATAAAAATTACATATCCCAAATAATCCCGAGGGGCAGCAGCACGCCGCCCCTATCTCTCCACAACACAGCGCGGAGGGCCCAACCAAGGCCCTCCGCGCTAATTTTTTAGTTACCATTTCGCAGGCAAAGATAGTAATATTTTTTATATAAATGAATAGCACCAGAAAAACAAAGCGAAAATCCGATTTCTTAAAGAGAGAAGCCAAAATCTAAGTGCGAGGAAGTCAAATCTAAGCGCGAGGAAGTCAAATCTAAGCGCGAGGAGCCGTGTTTTTACTGCGAGGAGATGAAATTTTATCGCGATGAGCTGAGAAAATTCAACTTAAATTTTAAATAAATCAAGTTGAATTATAAATAAATCAAGTTGAATTATAAAAAAATCAAGTTAAATTATTTTTAATTCAACTTAAATTATTACATTTGCTCAGAGATAAATCTCGGCTCCTCGGATTTAGAATGGGGCTGCACGGAGTTAAATTTCATTTGTACGGAGTTAAATTTCATTTGCACGAAGTTAAATTTCATTTGCACGAAGTTAAATTTCGTTTGCACGGAGTTAAATTTCGTTTGCACGAAGTTAAATTTCATTTACACGAAGTTAAATTTCATTTGCACGGAGTTAAATTTCATTTGCACGGAGTTACAATTCTCTTGCATGGAATTAGGGTGCCTGGGCACGCTATTAAAACTGCCGACCACAGCCTTAGCTCTGGCGAGGTGACAGATTATCAAATTTGATACAATTAACTATCAAAAATATACTGCATTATGGAATTGAAGTGTTACTTAGTTCACAACAAGCTGCTGAACAGCAAGGGCAGCGAGAAGATTTTTCCGAAGGTGGCCAACTACAAGCCGCTGGACGGCGACGATTTTATTGACAAGGTGGCTGAGAGCCAGCATCTTGGGCGCGCGGTTATCTGCGGCGTGCTGGCGGCTGTGGCCGAGGAGCTGGTGACCTGGATTGGCAACGGCCATGCGGTGACCATTGAGAACCTGGGCACTTTCAGCGTGGGCATGAAGGGCGACGTGGAGCCCGACAACCGCGGGGTGCTGCAGCTGAAGGACGCCAAGGTGTCGAAGGTGAATTTCATTCCCAGCACGCGGCTGAAGAATAAGCTCTCGAAGGTGAAGTTCACGCTTATCAACCACAATGTCAACGTGGTAACTCGGCCCGCCGACGATGAGCTGATGGATGCCGCCCGCCGCGTCACCAATGAGTACGGCTATTTTGTCCGCGCGGACTTTGCCGAAGCCGCAGGAATCAGCTATAACTACGCCGGCAAGGCTCTCAAGCGCCTGGCCGGCGAGGGCAGGCTGACTGACGACGGCAGCGGGCACTACAGGGTGGCAGAATGATACTTGCAATGTTTTTTTCGCTGCCTTATATATAAAATAAGGTACATGACACTCGTTATTCGGAATTGTTTTTGTAATTTTGCAGACTAATAAATAACTGATAATTTCAAATTAACAAAAAGTATTGAAATTTGCATCATGAGCAAAAATAAATTCACCGAATATAAGGGGCTCAACCTGCCGGATATCAACCGCGAGGTGCTGGCCCAGTGGATGAAGGAGGACCTCTTTGGCGCCAGCCTCAGGCAGAGCGAGGGCAAGCCCACGTTCGTGTTCTTTGAGGGCCCTCCCTCGGCCAACGGCCACCCGGGTATCCACCATGTGCTGGCCCGCACCATCAAGGACACGGTGTGCCGCTATAAGAGCATGAAGGGCTACCACGTGCCGCGCAAGGCGGGATGGGACACCCACGGACTGCCCGTGGAGCTGAGCGTGGAGAAAACCCTTGGCATCAGCAAGGAGGACATCGGCAAGAAGATTTCGGTTGACGACTACAACAACCAGTGCCGCGCCGACGTGATGAAATATACCGCCGAGTGGCGCAAGCTCAGCGAGGAGATGGGCTACTGGGTGGATTTGGACCATCCTTACGTTACCTACGAGAACTCTTACATCGAGTCGCTGTGGTGGCTCTTGCAACAGCTCTACAAGAAAGGGCTGCTCTATAAGGGCTACACCATCCAGCCCTACAGCCCCGCCGCCGGCACCGGCCTCTCCAGCCATGAGCTGAACCAGCCGGGCTGCTACCGCGACGTGAAGGACACCACGGTGACGGCGCAGTTCAGGGTGAAGGAAGCTCTCTCCATCTCTCAGCCCCTCTCTGACTCCCCCCTCAAGGGGGAGGACTCTGGCGCCAGGACTCCCCTCCTTTTGGGAGGGGTTGGGGGTAGGCTCCCAATCTATATCCTGGCGTGGACTACCACCCCGTGGACCCTGCCCAGCAACACGGCGCTCTGCGTGGGCCCGAAGATTGACTACGTGGCCGTCAGGGGCAAGAACCCCTACACGGGCGAGGAGGCCATCTACATTGTGGCCAAGGCCCGCAAGGATGTCTATTTCCCCGAGCCTAAGGAGGAGGGCGACTACAAGCCCGAGATTGTGGGCGAATGGAAGGGCAGCGAGCTGGTGGGACTGCACTATGAGCAGCTCTTCCCGTGGGTGAAGCCCTGCGCCCTGGAGGACGGCCGCGCCGTTGACAAGAGCGCCGATGCCTTCCGCGTAATCCCCGGCGACTACGTGACCACCGAGGACGGTACGGGCATCGTACACATAGCGCCCACCTTTGGTGCCGACGATGCCAAGGTGGCCAAGGATGCCGGCATACCCTCGCTGTTTATTATCGACAAGGCCGGCGACACACGCCCGATGGTGGACTTCACCGGCAAATACTTTGTCAAGGAGGACATGGATGCCGGCTTCATGGAGACCTGCGTCAACGACAGCTACTGGCACCACGCCGGCGACTTTGTGAAGAATGCCTACGACCCCAAGTATGCCGACCTCGACGAAAAGGCCCTGCAGAAGACCGAGGACCTCAACATAGTGCTGTGCATGGAGATGAAGCAGGAGGGCACAGCCTTCCGCATTGAGAAGCACGTACACAACTACCCCCACTGCTGGCGCACCGACAAGCCTGTGCTCTACTATCCGCTCGACAGCTGGTTTATCCGCTCCACGGCCATGAAGGAGCGCATGATGGAACTCAACAAGACCATCCTGTGGAAACCCGACTCGACGGGCACCGGCCGCTTCGGCAAATGGCTGGAGAACCTCAACGACTGGAACCTCAGCCGCTCGCGCTACTGGGGCACGCCGCTGCCCATCTGGCGCAACCGCGACACCCGCGAGGAGATTTGCATCGGCAGCATCCAGGAGCTCTACAACGAGATTGAGAAGAGCGTCAAGGCCGGCCTCATGCAGAGCAACCCCCTGAAGGACAAGGGCTTCGTGCCCGGCGACTATAGCCAGGAGAACTATCACAAGATTGACCTGCACCGCCCCTACGTGGACCAGATTGTACTCTGCAGCCCCACCGGCCAGCCGATGAAGAGGGAGCTCGACCTTATCGACGTATGGTTTGACAGCGGCGCCATGCCCTACGCACAGATTCACTACCCCTTTGAGAATAAGGATGCCCTCGACCGGGGACTCTGCTACCCCGCCGACTTCATTGCCGAGGGCGTTGACCAGACGCGCGGATGGTTCTTCACCCTCCACGCCATAGCCACCATGGTGTTTGACAGCGTGGCCTACAAGGCCGTCATCTCCAACGGACTGGTGCTCGACAAGAACGGCAACAAGATGTCGAAGCGCCTGGGCAATGCCGTGGACCCCTTTGAGGCTATCAGCAAGTATGGCAGCGACCCGCTCAGATGGTATATGATTACCAACTCGCAGCCCTGGGACAACCTCCGCTTCGACGAGAAGGGCGTGCAGGAGACGGCCCGCGGCCTCTTCAGCAAGCTATACCAGACCTACAGCTTCTTCGCCATGTATGCCAACGTGGACGGATTTGACAGTTCGAAAGTCCGGGAGTTCGAAAATCCAAATGTTGTGGCCAGCGGCCAGAACATCGACCGCTGGATAGTCTCAGCCCTCAACACCCTGGTCAAGAAGGTGACCGCCTGCTACGAGGACTACGACCTGACCACCGCCGGCCGCCTGATAGAGGCCTTTGTCATTGACGACCTCTCCAACTGGTATGTGCGCCTCAACCGCAAGCGCTTCTGGCGCAGCGGCCTTGACGACGACAAGCTCAGCGCCTACCGCTCGCTCTACACCTGCCTTGAAACCGTGGCACGCCTGATGGCTCCGCTGGCGCCCTTCTACTCCGACAAACTCTACCGCGACCTCTGCGGCCAGGAGCAGAGCGTACACCTGCAGGCCTACCCCGAGGCCGACGAGAGCCTGATAGACGAGGCCCTGGAGGCACAGATGCTCAAGGCGCAGAAGATTGTGTCGATGGGCCTGTCGCTCCGCAAGAAGGAGAAAATCATCGTGCGCCAGCCCCTGCAGTGCATCATGATACCCGTAGGCAGCGAGGCCGAGCAGCAGAGCATCGACGAGCTGAGCCCCATCATCACCAGCGAGCTCAACGTCAAGGAGATACGCTACGTGGCCGGCATCAACCTGGTCAAGACCGTCAAGTGCAACTTCCGCGTGATGGGCAAGAAGCTCGGCAAGCTGATGGGCCCCGTCTCCAAGGCCGTGAGCGCCCTCAGCCAGGAGCAGATTGGCCAGCTGGAGGCCGACGGCAGACTGCCGATTGAGGTGGAAGGCCAAAGCGTGGTGGTGGAACGTGACGACGTGGAGATATTCAATCAGGACATCCCCGGATGGAGCGTAACCAATGAGGGCACCCTGACCGTGGCCCTCGACCTCACCGTGACCGACGAGCTCCGCAAGGAGGGCATGGCTCGCGAGGTGGTGAAGCGCATCCAGACCTACCGCAAGGAGCAGGGATTTGAAATTACCGACCACATCAGCATCACCCTGGAGGACAACAGCGAGGTGCGCGACGCCGTGGAGGCCCACCGCGACTTCATCCTGACCCAGGTGCTGTGCGACAAACTGACCTTCGCCCCGCAACTGGAGGCCGACAAGCTGGACTTTGAGGACTTTGTGCTCAATGCCAAAATAGAGAAAATATAAAACAAACGGTTATAGAACAACGTTTCGACCATGCCTAAAGGAGAAGCAAAGCCGGCTTTGATTATCCTGAGGCGGATAGACTAACCATTAATCAATATCATTATGGCAGAGAAAAAACGCTACAGCGATGAAGAACTCCAGGAGTTTAAGGAGATTATTCTTCAGAAATTGGAAGTGGCTCGCGCCGACTACGATCAGATTCTTGCAGCGCTTACCCACCGAGATGCTAACACCGTTGACGACACCTCACCAACCTACAAGGTGATGGAGGAAGGCTATTCCACGCAGAGCAAAGAGGAGCTCAACACCCTCGCTGCCCGTCAGAAAAAATTTATCGACAATCTGCAGAACGCGCTCATCAGGATTGAGAATAAGACCTACGGCATCTGCCGCGTAACCGGCAAGCTCATACCCAAGGAGCGCCTGCGCGCCGTGCCCCACGCCACCCTCAGCATCGAGGCCAAGCAGATGAAGAACCGCAAAGACTAATCATCACCGATGACCATAAGCACAGCAACAAAGAAGAAGCTGGCGGCCCTGGCCGTTGTGTTGCTTATTCTGTGCATTGACCAATGGCTGAAGGTGTGGGTCAAGACCACCCTGTGTCCGGGCGAAAGCATCCGTCTGGCCGACTGGGCCTACATAGCCTTTGTGGAAAACAAGGGCATGGCCTTCGGCATGCAGTTCATCGGCACACTGATGCTAGCCACCTTCCGCCTGGTGGCCGTAGGCCTGCTGGCGTGGATGCTGTGGCGCATCACCAGCACCAACCGCGTCAAGTGGGGCTTTGTGCTGCTACTCTCGATGGTGATGGCCGGAGCCATGGGCAACATTATAGATAATATGTTCTACGGCCTCATCTTCTCCGACAGCAACGGCCTGACGCCAGCCACCCTTGTGCCACTGGGCCATGGCTACGGCAGCCTGATGGAGGGCCGCGTGGTAGATATGTTCTACTTCCCCATCATCAGCACCGAGTGGCCCCAATGGGTGCCCATAGTGGGCGGCGACCACTTCACGTTCTTCAGCCCCATCTTTAACTTCGCCGATGCAGCCATCACCACAGGAGGTGCACTGCTTGTCATCTGCTACTATAAGACCCTCAACCAACTGCTCACTCGCAAGAAGACAGACATCGACTAAACCCATGCGCCATCTGCTCTACATATCAGTCGTTATCCTATTGGCGGCCTGCAAGGTCGGCAAACCGAGCGGCATTTTGAGCGAGAGCAAGATGGAGAGAATACTCTACGAGTACCACCTGGCCCTGGCAACGGCCAAAGGCACCGACAGCGCCGAAATAAAAGGCCGCGCCTACGTGCTGGCATGCCTGCGCCACAACGGGGTGAGCGAGGCAGAGTTTGACAGCTCGCTCGTATGGTACTACCAGCACATGGAGGTGCTGCAGAAAGTCTATAAGCGCATCGGCGAGCGCCTGCACACCGAACTGGGCGACGTCGACCAGGCCGACAACGACGTCAACCGCTACTCAGCCCTTTCCGCTACGGGCGACACGGCCAATGTTTGGAACGGCCACAATTATTACCTGCTCAGCGGCAACGGCTTCAACAATCGTATAACCTTTGAGGTCCAGGGCGACACCACCTTTAAGCCCAACGACCAGATTATGCTCAACTTCCGCGCACAGTATGTGCAGAAGGAGGGCACACGTCATGCCGTGGCCGCACTGGCAGTGCAGTATGAAGGCGACAGCGTGTCCCACACCGAACGCCATGTCTATGGCAGCGGCGACATATCCCTCACCGTGGAGGCCATCAACCGCCCCATCAAGCGCGTCTATGGCTACATATATATGATTAGCGAGTGGAACATCAATCCCCGACTGCTCTTCATATTCAGCCCCTCCCTCGTAAGAATGCACAGGGAGGTTAAGGCCGAGACACCCGCCCCGCTCCCCCAAGGGGAGGGCAAGAACCAAACCTCCACCGACACCGCAGCAACCACACCGCTGCCTGCCGGAGAAGGACTGGGGGCAGGGTCTTCGCTCGACCCCTCGCAGATGCACTCGCGCCCCATGCCCAAGGCAGCCAAGAGCATGATGCCGAAAAGATAACAACCACAAACAAATAAACTCCACACCACAATGAAATCCAATCTCAAGAAAGTGCTCGTGCTTGGCAGCGGCGCACTCAAAATCGGCCAGGCCGGCGAGTTCGACTACTCTGGCTCGCAGGCTCTCAAGGCCCTCCGCGAAGAGGGTATCAGCTCCGTGCTCATCAATCCTAACGTGGCAACCATCCAGACCAGCGAAGGCATTGCCGACAAGGTCTATTTCCTGCCCGTCAACACCCACTTCGTTACCGAGGTAATCCAGAAGGAACGCCCCGACGGCATACTGCTGGCCTTTGGCGGACAGACAGCCCTCAACTGCGGCACCGAGCTCTATCAGAGCGGAGTGCTCAAGGAGTACGGTGTTGAAGTGCTCGGCACCGGCGTTGAAGCTATCATGGACACCGAGGACCGCGACCGATTTGTCAAGCGACTCAATGAGGCCGACCTCAAGGTGCCTGTCAGCCAAGCCTGCGAGACCATGGACGAGGCCCTGGCAGCCGCGCGCCGCATCGGCTACCCCATCATGATTCGCTCGGCCTACGCACTGGGCGGACTGGGCAGCGGCGTGTGCCCCGACGAGCAGACCTTCCGCGAGATAGCAGAGAGCGCCTTTACCTTTGCACCGCAGGTGCTGGTAGAGGAGTGCCTCAAGGGCTGGAAGGAGATTGAGTTTGAGGTTATCCGCGACAGCAACGACCACTGCTTCACCGTAGCCTCGATGGAGAATTTCGACCCCCTCGGCATCCACACCGGCGAGAGTATCGTTGTAGCCCCTACCTGCTCGCTTACCGACGGGCAGGTCAAGTACCTGCAAGACCTCGCCATCAAGTGCGTACGCCATCTTAACATTGTGGGAGAGTGCAACATACAGTACGCCTTCAACGCCGAGACCAATGACTACCGCATCATAGAAATCAATGCCCGCCTCTCGCGCAGCTCTGCCCTCGCCAGCAAGGCCACCGGCTATCCCCTGGCGTTTGTGGCTGCCAAGATTGCGCTGGGCTACACCCTCGACCAGATAGGCGAGATGGGCACCACCAACTCCGCCTATGTGGCTCCCTCGCTCGACTATCTCATCTGCAAGATTCCCCGCTGGGACCTCACCAAATTTCAGGGCGTCAGCCGCAAGATTGGCTCCAGCATGAAGTCAGTGGGCGAGATTATGAGTATCGGCCGCAGCTTTGAAGAAGTAATCCAGAAAGGCTTGCGCATGATTGGCCAGGGTATGCACGGATTTGTGGGCAACCGCCATATGCACTTTGACAACCTCGACGACGAGCTGGCCAACCCCACCGACCTCCGCATCTTCGCCATCGCACAGGCGCTGGAGGAAGGATACACTATCGACCGCATCTACCAACTCACCAAGATAGACCCCTGGTTCATCGAGCGGATGAAGAATATCGTTGACTGGGAGCACAAACTGCAAGCCTACAACAGCCTTGACGAAATCGATGCCGCCACTATGCAGCAAGCCAAGGCCCTTGGTTTCAGCGACTTCCAGATAGCACGCTTCGTGCTTGGCAACAACGGCCCCGTGGGCGAGAAGGACAACCTCGCCGTGCGCAGCCGTCGCAAGCAGCTCGGCGTTGAGCCCGCCATCAAGCGCATACCCACCGTGGCCAGCGAGCATCCCGACCTTACCAACTACCTCTACGTCACCTACGCCACACAGGGCCACGACGTCAACTACTTCAAGAATGAGAAGTCTGTGGTTGTACTCGGCTCGGGAGCCTACCGCATCGGCAGCAGCGTAGAGTTTGACTGGTGTTCCGTCAATGCCGTGCAGACAGCACGTAAGCTCGGCTACAAAAGCATCATGATCAACTACAATCCCGAGACCGTCTCCACCGACTACGATATGTGCGACCGCCTCTACTTCGACGAACTCACCTTTGAGCGCGTGCTCGACGTCATTGAGCTTGAGCAGCCGCGCGGCGTCATCGTCAGCGTCGGTGGTCAGATACCCAACAACCTCGCCATGAAGCTACACCGCCAGTCGGTGCCTATCCTTGGCACATCGCCCGTCAGCATCGACCGCGCCGAGAACCGCAACAAGTTCTCTGCCATGCTCGACCAGCTCGGCATCGACCAGCCCCGATGGAGTGCCCTTACCTCCGTTGATGATATCAAGAAGTTTGTTGACGAGGTAGGCTACCCCGTACTTGTGCGGCCCAGCTATGTGCTCAGCGGCGCTGCCATGAATGTATGCCATACTGACGAGCAGCTGCGCCGCTGCCTTGAGCTGGCCGCCGAGGTCAGCCAGGACTACCCCGTGGTGGTTAGCCAGTTTATGCAGGAGACTAAAGAGATTGAGTTCGACGCCGTGGCCGACCACGGCGAGATAGTGGAGTACGCCATCAGCGAACATATCGAGTACGCCGGCGTACACTCCGGCGACGCCACCATGGTGTTTCCTGCACAGCAAATCTACTTCTCCACAGCACGCCAGATCAAGAAGATAAGCCGCGCCATAGCCAAGGAACTCAATATCAGCGGCCCCTTCAACATACAATACCTTGCCAAGAACGGCAGCGTCAAGGTCATCGAGTGTAACCTCCGCTCCAGCCGCTCCTTCCCCTTCGTCAGCAAGGTGCTTAAGCGCAACTTTATCGACACTGCCACCCGCATCATGCTTGATGCTCCCTACCAGCGGCCTGACAAGTCGGCCTTCGATATCGACCGCATCGGCGTCAAGGCCAGCCAGTTCAGCTTTGCCCGCCTACAGAATGCCGACCCCATCCTGGGCGTTGACATGAGCTCCACCGGCGAGGTAGGCTGCATGGCCGACGACTACAGCGAGGCACTGCTGCTCGCCATGCTCGCCACCGGCTACAAGGTGCCATCCAAGGACAAGGCCGTCATGATATCCTCCGGCGAGGCCAAGTCAAAGGTTGAGCTGCTTGATGCCGCACGCCTGCTCTACAAGAACGGCTACGCCATCTACGCATCAGCCGGCACCGCCAAGTTCCTACGCGACAACGGCATCGAGGCCACCGCCACACTATGGCCCGACGAGGATAGCCAGAGTCCCCTCAACGTGCTCACCCTCATCGCCCAGCACCGCTTCGACCTCATCATCAACATTCCCAAAAACCATACCAACCGCGAGCTCACCAACGGCTACCGCATACGCCGCGCAGCCATCGACCACAACACCCCGCTCATCACCAACGCACGCCTCGCATCAGCATTCATCAATGCCTTCTGCACCGTGCCCCTGAGCGAAGTGCACATCAAGAGTTGGCAGGAGTTTGAATGATTACCTGCGCCTTATTATTAAATAATGTACGCGCGAGAAGGAACTTGAGAAATAATGATTTCTTCAGGTCCGACATTAGATACTGAAAGAAATTGCCAGAAATTCCTGAAATAATTTCTGGCAATTTTTCAGTATATGCCGCTAGACCCTGCGCCGCAAGTGGCCCGTTTTGCAACGTGGGAGGGCTGTTTTTGCCATGTGGCGTTTACTTTTGTGGCGGCAAAGGGTACATTTCGGCCGTTTTCTGAAAAAAGATGAAAAAATGTCACGGAAATGTTTGGCCGTTTCGGGGGAAGTCTGTACCTTTGCACTCGCTTTCGCTCAAAAATCAGGGGCAC